>NZ_JABRWO010000006.1:0-300000 GCF_013618625.1 Bremerella alba
GAATACATTCGCCACCAGGACGGAACGGAGCCTGGCGATGGGGGCGACCACTTCCGAATTACTCCTTCGTGAGTTGAGGACTTCAGTCCGAATCTCACGAAATCTTCAAACCTGCCGGCTTTAGCCGGAAGTTGTTTAGTCTAATTCTGTTGGGTTGACTTCGGGTTTCGGTGGGCTCTTTCGTACCCGGGCTATGCGGAAGCCGCTTAGGTAGTTTCGGAAGTCTGGGGGGTCGAGGTTTCGTTTGGTGGTTTTGTTTTGGTCGGGGCCGAGGAAGTAGCCGCCTCCTCGGACGGGGTGGCGGAGTTCTCCGTTGTTGGTGGCGACGGTGTCGTGGCACCACTCGTAGAGATTGCCGTGCATGTCGTACAGCCCTAGTTTGTTGGGGGCGTAGCTGGCAACTTTTTCGGTGCGTGCCAAGCGGTTGCCTACGTTGGCTTGATCCATCTCTAAGCGGTTCGTTCCTTCGGCAAAGTAATAGCTGAAAGCCGATTCTGCCGGGCTCGTCATGGGGCCGTTGCGGCAGGCGTATTCCCACTCTTGTTCCGTGGGCAGACGGTAGGTCCAGCCCTCTTCGTTCAATTCTGAGTTCAGCTTTGTCAGGAATTGTTGGACTTCGTTCCACGAGACCAGTTCCACTGGCAACTTCTGAACTTCTGCGTGGGTTAAGCCTTGGACGGCATCTGCGCCGGGTGATCTTCGAGTTCCAGGAGGGCCTGGCTTTTGAAAAAAGCTTGGATTACGCCCCATGACCGAATGCCATTGCTCTTGGGTGACTTCTGTCGTGCCGAGGTAGAAATCTTCGGTGAAGACTATCTCTTGGGTGCCTGGTTTGCCGTCGCTGCCACCGAGCCAGGCTTTGCCGTGTGGCACCAAAGCAAACGACATTCCGCGAAGGTTCGTGAAGCTTACAGTCGGGGCTGCATCGGGATCGAGGATTCCACCGTTCCAGACAATTTTTAGCTTGGGGATGGCTGTGGCAAGCTGCTTGACGACCGATTCGCTTACGTCGCATCCGCTCACGTCAAGGAATTCAAGCTGGGAACATGCGAGCAATTGCTTGAGGCCTTCGTCGGTGATCGATGTTGCGCTGAGATCAAGAAAAGTCCAACGCGGCTGCGAGGCAAGTTGCTCACACGATTGGTTGTTGATGTTCTTGCAGTTTGCTGCTCGGATCGCTTGGTTTTTCAGGGGCAATAAAAGGTTGATCCCCTCGGAAGTAACCTGGGTATTGTTGAAACAAACCCCACGCAAGTTCGGAAGCTCTTTCATGTGCATTAGAAAATGGTCGGTTACGTTCGTATCGCGCATGTCGAAGTGTTCGACTGCGTTGATGCCTGGGGTGCGTAGCAACGCAAGCAGCAGTGCGTCGTCGGCCTCTGCGGGTGCGATCAGCGAGCGGTGGACTTCGGGAAGGTGTTGCAGGTTCTCAATCATCGCCACGTCGATCTCGGTCGCATCGGCCATCTTAAGATCAACTATTTCATGAGACGGTGCTTCAACCGGAAGGAAACGGGGGCCGTAGGTGATGTAACCACCACGGTGAATGACTCCGACTTTGATGCCGTGCTGGCATGCCCATTGAATGGCACCGAGTTGTTGCTGCTGAGTTTCTGTCTGAGGCGGATCAAGGACCATGACCTCGACATCTTTAAACTGGAATGTCGAACGCGGCAACGCATGGCTTGCACGCAATGCGGGCATTCCGGCGGAACGCGTGATTCGGTCGTCGCGTTTTTCATAGACTTGTTTTCCATCGACAAAGACCGAAATGGTTTCATCAATGGTGGCCAAAGCGAATTCAAAGAAGTCCGTCGCCTGATCTTCCAGATGAACGTCGGCCAATCGTAGATGGCGATCTCCGTTGGAAAGCCAAACCTGAAGTTCACGGCTGTTAATCATATAGACGGCGATGTGATCTTCATTGGATCGCAGATAAAAGCCTCCCCAGGAACCTTCAAGTTTGCGAATCTTGGCTCGGATGATTGCGTCTTTGGCGAGGATGTCGGTGAAGTAGAGATTCTTGGCATGTAGTTCCGTCACACCGTCAATGTACTTCGCGTAGGCATCCTCGGATTCGTTGAGAGGTGGGGATGCCGCAAGCACGCGATCGAATTCTTCTTGACTGCGAAGAAGCAGCTGCCACGTTCCGCTTGCGATTTTATTTAAGTCGGCAATGGTCTTCGTATCTCCCTCGGGAAATCCTTTCCATAGGAGCTTGTCTTCGGGATTCGTGACCGTCAAGTTTCGCCAGCGGACAGCGGAATTCCATGTTCCTAGTCCAATGCCTCCTTGGGCAAAGTGCGGATTTTTAGTCTCGAACATCAGTTGACCGTCAAGCCATATTTGGATCGTGTCTTGTCGAACTTTAGCGTCGATGGCGTACCAGCGATTGCGCTCGTACTGAACTGCCGCATAAGTGTCGTCACGATGAAACTGACCTTTCAGCGTGTAGGCCAGATCGGTTCCCTTACCGAAATAATTGCCAGGCGTGAACGCGTACCGATTCGAGCGATCTTGTGCGCGTAGGTAAAGAGAACCCCCTTGGCTGCCAGGGTCGTCTGACTCGGTTTTCATCTCGACGTGAACGTCGTAGTCGGTCCAAGCCGTATCGCCGAAGTAGAGTTCCGAGAATTCAGGTTTTCCTTGAAGGAATTCATCGCCATCATTTATCCATACTCCTTTGCCGTTCCTTTGCGACAAAGGGGCGGTAATTGCAGACTGATCGTCGGAGGCCGTCTGGCTTGGCAGAGATTGCTCTTTAGTGGTAACGCCCTCTGGTTGCTGGGCTTCCTGGGGCAATGTCTGGGTGGCGACAGCGTTTGGGCTTGGGACTGTGTGAGCATCAAGCGACTGCGAGGTTATCTTGGTTGGCTGCCCGTGCTCCAGCGAAAGGGCGAATATCAGAATCGCGACCAGGGCCATCAACCCACCAACCAAGGCCAGTCGACGCGGGGCGGTCCTGGTTTGCTTGGTCGTTGGTTGGGGAAGTTGTGTAGTGGCCCTTCGCACAATTTCAGATGGAAGATGGACGGCCTTGTTATGCTTGACGTCGTCGTGGCAGCGATGCAGCAGCGTGGCAACTTCCTTGGCTGAGGCAAATCGCCGATCTGGTTCTTTGGCGAGAAGTACATCGACGATGGTTACCAGCCAGTTGGGCACCTCGGGGATAATCTGCTGGATCGGGCGTGGCTGGTCTTCAACAACTCGACGGAGCACTGCGAACGTTGTCTTGGCGCGAAATGGAGGTCGGCCGCTGGACATCACATACAACACGCTACCGAGGCTAAACAAGTCGCTACGCTCGTCCATTTCCAGACCTTGCGCTTGCTCGGGCGACATGTAGAGCGGGGTCCCTGAAATGATACCACTTTGCGTTATGCTGGCGTCATCGGCCGACCTGGCCAGGCCGAAGTCGGTGAGTTTGACTTCGTTGGTGTTTCCTTCCAGCAAAATGTTGGCTGGTTTAATATCGCGATGAATGAGCCCCTTCGCGTGTGCGGCGGCCAGGCCGGCAGCTGCATACTGGCCGATCTCAAGAATGTCGTCGAGTTCCAAGGGGCCGAGCGCGTTAATTTTTTGCTGTAGCGTCGGGCCATCGATCAGTTCCATCACTAGATACGGTAGCGGAAGCTCTTCGACGGCATAGATGCTGACGACATTGCGGTGTCGAATTGCGGCGGTTGCTCTGGCTTCGCGTAGAAAACGCTTGCGTGCCGGTGAAGTTACTGCCAATTCCGGATACATGACCTTGATTGCCACGATGCGTTCCAGCTTCGTATCAAAGCCTTTGAGGACGATCCCACAGCCGCCACGGCCAATCGTTTCACGGATTTCGTAGTGCCCTAGCTTGCCCATGGAATCAGGCTCGTCCGAGGGTTCCAGAAATGAGAAATCAATGGGTTCGGCGTGGCCGGGGGCGCCTTGAGTCGTGATCGTTACCTCGCTCTCGTGAGAATCTTGCCCTGCGGCTAGCTGCTCGAGAACGGGTACATTGAGAAATTGCCCGGAACGCTCGTGCTCAACGAGTAGGGCTTCAATGCGTTTACGAAAGAGAGAGTCTCCACCACACGTTTTGTTCAAATAGGTGGCCCGCTGACGTGTGTCGGCTATATCTATTGCAGCCAGGAACACCGATTTTTCGTTCAGCTCAGTCATATAGCACGATGTCGATTATTTTTGACGATACGCACGATTGGTTCTCTAAGACTTATGCGAAAATGGCTGGTCGATGTCGCCAATATAAAATGCTTTTATTTTGAAACATCCTCGTGGGGTGCAATCTCACGCCTTAGCCATGCTCGGGCAAACGTCCAGAGACGATCGGCCGTTCGTGGCGAGATGTCTAAAATCTCTGCGGCCTCGGCACGTCGTAGCCCTGAGAAGTAAAGCAACTGCACCAATTGGGCGGCCTCTGGATATTCGGTGTGAAGCTTGCTGAGGGCCTCGTCGAGTGCGAGTAGGTCTTCCACGGGTTCTGGTAAGACACAAATTTGTTCGTCGAGGAGTTCCTGCCGTGTGAAGTTGCCCCCTCGCTTCTGGCTGCGTTTTTTACGCGAGTTGTCGACCAGAATGCGGCGAATCGAAATGGCCGCCGCCGCGAAGAAATGCCGGCGGCCCTCCCAGAGTTTTGCCTGCTGCCCACCGGTCAGACGCATGTATGCTTCATGGACTAAAGCGGTCGGCTGAAGAGTTTGCCCGGGGCTTTCGTGGGCAAGCTGATAGGCCGCCAATCGACGCAATTCGTCGTAGACCATAGGGAGCAATTCGTCCGAAGCCCTGGCGTCGCCGTTGCCAGCGGCTTGTAAGATCTCGGTAAAGTTTTGCATGCCGTGATTGCTTGAGTTGAATTCGTGGTACTCGGCCTAGATGCTCTCTTAATATCCAGGTTGCAAGCTGGTAGTTCCAGTAGTATTTGGGGGTTTTCGCTGCTTTTGTGATTGGCTCGTTGCCAAAGGCGACTCAGGTTTCAGGCTAGGCCAACCGTCTCCCCGCTTATTACTGCGAAGCATCCATGGCTGGTTGTTTAGCAGTACCTATCAGAAAGGGCTGCCGCGAACGGATAAGAAGCAGGCGGCCCTTTGGTCGATTTGTAAGACACGATTTGCGTGGCGACAAAATGGTGGTTCGCCTGATGCTAACAAGAGCTTAACGCCGGACTTACCTGTTTCGACTTGTGATCTGGAAGCAAGTTGATACAGTTCACTCTTTATCGCCGCGACACTCTTGAGCAGGGAGCGTTGCGCAGCGAAACGGCCGCTGGCAGAGCCTGGTTCTCGAGGAAAGACAGTATGGATACTTCGCCGGTTGGCTCGACTGAAAACGGCAACAAGTCGGTTCAGCAATATATCGACGAAACGCCAGTCTGGTCCGACGGAACGCGTACAGCCTCGACACCGATGACGCCGATGCAGTTGCGAATCTGGTGGCTTGCCGCGGCTGGTAAGTTCTTTGAAGGACTGGTCGTCTTCATGACCGGCGTGGCTTTGCCATTATTGGCGAAGGAGTTTTCGCTCGATCCAGCCGCCCACGGGATTGTTGGGGCGGCGTCGCTACTGGGCATCCTGATTGGTGCTACTGCACTGGGTGGTCTCGCCGATCACTTTGGCCGCAAGCCGATGTTCATCATTGAAATGGCGATCTTCAGCGTCTTTTTGGTGGGCGTCACGCTAAGCCCGAACTTTCCGTTTCTAGTCTTTTGCTTGTTTGGCCTGGGGATCGCGTTGGGGTGCGACTATCCGACCGCCCACTTAGTGATCTCCGAGAGCATGCCGAGCAACTGTCGCGGCCGCTTTGTCCTGGGGGCATTTGGCTTTCAGGCGGTCGGGGCGTTGATGGGAGCTGGCATTGGTTTCTTTATCTTGTATGAAAATCCCAGCCTTAGCGCGTGGCGCTGGATGTACGCGACGGCCATCATTCCCGCTGTGTTCGTAACGCTGGCACGATTAACAATTACCGAGAGTGCCCACTGGTTGTATGCACGAGGTAAGAACGACAAAGCCGAACAGGTGATGGTGCGTCTGCTCAATCGCGAGCCGCAGTACCCTCGCGAAGTAAACCTGGGTGGCGAGGAAGAGTACGACGACGCGGCGCAATCCGAAGCGAGTGGCGGCTATCGAGAACTCTTTAGTGAGAAAAACCGCCGCGCCACAATCCTGGCGTCGGTGCCGTGGTTTCTGCAAGACCTGGGGACGTACGGTATCGGGATATTTACACCGACTATATTGGCTGCGGCGGTTGGGCATAAGAAGGACCACGCCACGGCCATTTCGGATATCGTTCAGAATGACATGATTGCTGCCAAAGGAGCGGCAGTGATCGATGTTCTGTTGATCTTGGGAATTGTCGGAGCGGTCTTGTTGGCAGATCGCGTCGGTCGAATCAAGCTGCAGGTGTTTGGTTTCATTGGATGTGCTGTCGGGCTTTTTCTGGCCTCTCTTTCGGTCGATTTCACCGGGTTAATGCAGCTTTATCTGATTTTCGCAGGCTTCATGATCTTCAGTTTCATGACCAACCTCGGCCCCAATGCTCAGACCTATTTAATCGCCGGCGAAGTCTTCCCTACCAAGGTCCGCGGCAAAGGGGCTGGTTTTGCCGCGTCGTTTGCGAAAATCGGTGCCGTGCTCACGGCGTTCCTTTTTCCGATCCTGTTGGCACAGATTGGGGTGAAATATCTGCTTTATATTCTTGTCGCGACATCGATCGTCGGCGCCGTCGTGACTTGGATGACGCGAATTGAAACGAACGGCTTGAATTTGGAAGAGTTAGAGTAGTCTCGCTCTGCGAGGAGATAATTTACCGGAAACGTCGCCAAGTCGAGGGTAAACTAGTAGCGAACTCTAACCTCGATGGACGCGCTAAAATGACTTCTCTGAAGCAATCTTTCTGGATCGCAATGCCGCTTCTGGCAGTAGCGTTGGTTTTCATGATCTTGCCTGAGCAGGAAACCCAGCCTGAGAAGGATGCGTTTGTTGCCGAAGGTTCAGACCCGGAAGTTAATACGTTTTCGATTGTCGCGTACGATCCTCAGACCGGCGATCTGGGGATTGCCGTGGCGAGCAAGGTGCTTGGCGTTGGCTGTATCGTCCCCTGGGGAGAAGCCGGACGCGGGGCCATTGCGACCCAGTCGGCCGCGAACACGGCCTACGGACCCAATGGTTTAGAGCTGCTGAAAGATAAGTCGGCCGAAGAGGTCGTCCGGTCGTTGACCAGCGGAGATGAAGCTCGGGCCATACGTCAGCTCGGGATCGTAGACGCCCAAGGAAACGCGGCCAGCTACACCGGCGACCAGTGCAATGCATGGGCTGGCCATATTGTGGGAGAGCATTTTGCTGTGCAGGGAAACTTGTTGGCCGGTGAGAAGGTGCTCGAGGACATGGCGACCAAATACCGCGAGGCGCGTCGGCAAGGCGAAGGGGAACTCGCCGACTGGTTAATCGCCTCTTTAACTGCCGGCGACGATGCCGGTGGAGACCGCCGCGGTAAGCAATCGGCGGCACTTATGGTCTATCGGCAAGATGCCGGCTACGGTGGCAACGATCGTTACATCGATCTGCGGGTAGACGACCATCTTGAGCCGGTTTCGGAACTATCTCGACTGCTTGAAGTGCACAAGAAGTTTTACGCCAGGGCGCATCGTCTCATGAAAGCTGACGCGAAAGAATGAGTCTTCTCATTCTTCCAATGGGTCGTCTTTGTGAAGCGTGCTGCCGAAGCTATTCATGAGCGGTTTGATCGAGCATTCGAGAAAATTCTCTTGAAAGGGGAGCTGGAATTCGAGAACGGCTTGCTCGAACGAATTCTTTACCAGCGGCAAGGTGGTTTCACTAAATTGCCTTGAATGCGTAGTGCGAACTGCTTACCGGAATCGGCAAATTGTTAAGCTGACATGAGTAATGTCTTTTTGAAACCGATTGCGGCTTGCGAGAATCTTCGTACAATCGCATCGACCAGCAAGGATTACGCTAAGCATCAGCACCCTAGAGTTTGGACGCAATGGAGTCGACATTTCCCGTATTCGATCCGGCATCACCTCAGGCGGAATCGATACGCGATCTCTTCGTCCAGGTGCTCTTTATCAGCGGGGGAATCTTCGCGATTGTCGCGGGGCTTATCTGTTTTGCCTTGTACCGGTTTCGTGTTAGCGAGAATCTTCCGGTACAAGATTTCGGCAGTCATCGGCGAGAAATAGCCTGGATGGTGGGGCCGGTGATCATTGTCGTGTGGATCGCGGCGATCAGTATCAAGTTAATCCTCACGGTTAACGCGTTGCCGGTCCAATATGTCGAAGGTTCGACCGATGGCATCGATCTCATCGTCACCGGGCACCAATGGTGGTGGGAAGTGGAATACCCCGCGTCCGGGATCGTCTCAGCGAACGAAATCCACATTCCTACCGGAAAAAAACTGCGAGTCGCGTTGCGCTCGGAAGATGTCATTCACAGCTTCTGGGTTGCGCAATTAACCCGCAAGATGGACGCGATTCCCGGTCACGAGAACTTTGTCTGGTTAGAAGCCAGCACACCAGGTACCTATCAGGGACGCTGCGCCGAGTATTGCGGAACGCAACACGCCTGGATGAACTTTTTAGTGATCGCACACGAGCCAGCTGACTTCGAGGCTTGGCAGAAGCGTGAAAAGCAGGTTTCTACAGCACCAGACGATCAACTGGCATCCGCTGGCGAGGCCCTCTTTATGAAACTGACCTGTTCGCAGTGCCATGCCATTTCGGGAACGGAAGCCAAAGAAGACTTTGCACCCGACCTGACGCACTTGGCAAGCCGAGCTCAGCTGGGCGCTGGCGTGCTGAAGAACACTCCGGAGGAACTCCGCACCTGGCTCGCCAACCCTCAGGCAGTGAAGCCGGGCTGCAAGATGCCTAACTTTAAACTCAAAGATGAGCAACTCGATCAATTGGTTGCCTACCTGGAGACCCTCCGTTGAGCATGCCGCTGGTCGAAACGAAGGAAAAAGAAGCCGAGCGGTCGCCGGCAATGGGCCCCCTGCTCTCGTGGGTCAGTTCGGTTGACCACAAGCAAATCGGGATCCTCTATATCTGCACGGCGACCATCTTCCTGGCCATCGGCGGACTAGAAGCCCTGTTGATTCGGTTTCAACTGCTGGTTCCTAAGAACGACTTTCTCTCGCCTGATTTCTTCAACCAGATGTTCACCATGCATGGGACCACGATGGTCTTTCTGGTGGGCATGCCGGTGCTGGTTGGCTTTGCGAACTATTTTGTTCCCCTGATGATCGGGGCGAAAGATGTTGCCTTCCCGCGGCTCAATGCGATGAGCTTCTGGCTGTTGCCCATGGGCGGCATCTTGCTTTACTTCAGCTTTTTTACCGGTGCGGCCCCGAGCGCCGGCTGGTTCAGCTATGCTCCCCTTTCGACGCGTCCTTACAACTTGATGGTCGCGCAGGACTACTGGATTATCGGCCTGCTCTGCCTGGGCGTGGGTAGTGTGGCCGCAGCGATCAATATTTTCGTGACAGTGCTTACACTTCGTGCACCGGGGATGAGCTTGCAGCGGGTGCCGCTGTTTGTCTGGATGAGTCTGATGACGGCCATCCTGACGGTGCTCGCCTTGCCGGCACTCAACGCGGCCTTGGCCATGCTGCTCATCGATCGCTTCTTGGGGGCCGCGTTTTTCCAGCCTGAACGTGGTGGCTCGGCGGTACTTTGGCAGCACTTCTTTTGGGTGTTTGGCCATCCCGAGGTTTATATTCTCATTTTGCCAGCGTTCGGGATGATCTCGGAAGTGATTCCGGTCTTCTCGCGAAAGCCCGTGTATGGCTACGCGTTTGTGGCAGGCTCGAGTGCTGTGATCGTTCTGTTGAGTTACGGCGTATGGGCCCATCATATGTTCGCCGTGGGGCTGGGCATGGGGGCCGATATTTTCTTTGCCGTGGGAACGCTGCTGATCGCGTTGCCGACCGGCGTGAAGATCTTTAACTGGACCGCAACCATGTGGGGCGGGGCCATCCATTTGACTGTCGCGATGCAGTTTGCCGTGGCTTTCTTGCTGGAATTTGTCATCGGTGGTCTTACCGGCGTGATGTTCGCCGCGGTGCCCATCGACTGGCAATTGACCGATACCTATTTCGTGGTAGGGCACTTTCACTACGTGCTCATCGGCGGAACTGTGTTCGGGTTGTTCTCGGCAACTTACTATTGGTTTCCGAAAATGACCGGGCGGATGCTTAGCGAACGCCTCGGCCGCTGGCAACTGTGGCTGTGGATCTTTGGACTCAACGCCACGTTCATGTCGCAGCACTTCCTTGGCGTGATGGGCATGCCGCGGCGGGTGTACACCTACGATAACAACCCCGGCTGGATGTTGCTGAACATGGTGGCTACCGGCGGTGCTGTCGCGATGGCAACCGGAACGTTGGTGTTGCTATGGAACATCGCGATCAGCCTCCGAAGCGGCAAGATCGCAGGCAATAACCCATGGAACGGCTTCACGCTCGAATGGGCGACAACCTCGCCACCGCCGGCAGAAAACTTCGATACCATCCCCGAAGTTAAAAGCCGTCGACCCGTCTGGGATTTAGACCACCCGGAGCATGCCGATTGGAAGGTATCCAGCACGCCCAACGATAACGGACGTCGGCCCGATAAGGCGATGGTATGTGCTTGGACGTTTATCGCCTCCGAAGCGGTTTTCTTCCTGCTGCTGTTGATTTCGTACGTGGTTTTCAACTCGCAAGAATCGGAAGGACCAAACTCGGCAACCGCGCTCGATGCGACTCGCACCGGAGCGTTTACCGTATGCTTGCTCTTGAGCAGTGTCACGTTTTGGTTTGCCGAGCGGGCGTTGAAAGCACGAAAAGCGAAACACTTCCGGGGCTGGCTTGGTTTGACGATCGGCCTGGGCACGGCATTTATGCTTGGTCAGGTTTGGGAATATTACGGGCTGATTCAAGGTGATATTACCGTCGATTTGAATCTCTTCGCCGCCACTTTCTTCACCGTGACCGGGTTTCATGGTTTGCACGTAACAGCAGGATTGGTTGCGCTGTCGATCTTGCTGGCCCTGGCGATGAATGATTCGTTTAGCAGCGATCGCAGCAAAGTGTTTGCGGCGGTTGGTGTCTATTGGCACTTTGTCGACGTGGTTTGGATTATCGTGTTCCTGATTGTGTACATGGGGTATTTGCAGTGATGGCGTTTCTCACGAGCCAGTCGCTTTGGAATATCGCCTCGCCGGTGTGGCTGGTGGTACTGCCCCTGCTTGTCGCGGCATTCGGGTGGCGGAAGCAGTTGACCGGTGCCAACTGGTGGTGGTTGGCAATCGCCACGATGGTTTTGGTGTTGGCGTTTGTTTCCCCAATTGGTGTCCTCGCAGGCGGTTACCTGTTTAGTGCTCATATGGTGCAGCACCTTTTACTGCTGCTTATTGTGCCGCTTTGCTTGACTCTGTTTCTTCCTCGCGAACCGATTGAGTCGCTGCTGAATCGTCCAGGCATGTCGAAGTTGAACTCGCTGCTGTCCACACCAATCTTTGGCTGGATTGCCGGCCTTGGGGCGATGTGGCTATGGCACGTTCCATCGCTATGCAGTGCGGCGACGCAAAGTGACGTCCTAAGCGTTGTCCGCAGCGCGACGTTCCTTGCGGCAGGGATGGCGTTTTGGTGGCCCATTTATTCGCCCATGTCCCGTTTTCGTTTGGATCCTTTGTTGGCGGTGATTTACCTGTTTTCGGCATGTGCCGGCTGCACGCTGCTGGGCATCTACATCACCTTCACACCGGTCTCCGTTTGTCCGGCGTTCGCTAATCCGGTCGATCGGGTTGGCATTCTGACGTCGCTCTATCAAGCCGGCTTTACCCCGATGGTCGATCAACAACTGGGGGGGCTGCTGATGTGGGTTCCCCCTTGTTCCCTGTATATTTGCGCGATCCTTAGCGTGTTGTGTCGTTGGTATGCGACGGAAGAACACTCCACCACCGACAATCTGCCGGAGGCTTCCCTATGAGTGAAAGCCAAGTTGCCAAGTCGCACGAGGCACCAACACCCCAGCCAAGCTATGCTCCGGCGGCCATGGCCTTGGGCATTATGATGCTGTTGTGGGGCATTACGACGATGTGGATTATGTCGCTCGCTGGACTGGGGGTGATGACGTGGTCGTTGTGGATGTGGATCAACAGCATCCGTCTTGATTGGAACAAGGAAAACATCGGTGAGTGATAGTCCCGAAGCAAAGTGCCCCTCGTCTGACGAAGATCGACGAGGATTTCTGACCAAGCTCTGCCTGGGGCTATCGGCGTTGATTGGTGCGGTAATCACGTTGCCTGGCGTCGGGTTCGTCTTGGCCCCCGTGTTTGCCCGGCCAAAGCAAGTGTGGCGAAAGCTCGGAAAGCTTGACCAGTATGAAATCGGCAAGACCGTGAGTGTTGAATTCAAGGATGCGGTTGATCAACCGTGGGCAGGCGTCACGACCTTGAGCGGAGCTTGGCTCCGGCGGGTTTCAGAGAACGAATTTATCGCGTTCTCTATCAATTGCCGACACCTTGGCTGCCCCGTGAACTGGGTCGCGGATGCGTCTTTGTTCATGTGTCCATGCCATGGCGGTGTCTATTATGAAGACGGCGAAGTTGCTGCGGGACCTCCGCCTGAACCACTCGCTCGTTACCAGGTACGCGTGACAGACGGTTTCGTCGAGATCGAAACGGCGGCCGTTCCTTTGACCACCAACGACCGGGTATAACGATGCTGGGCAAGATCTGGAATTGGATCGACGATCGAAGCGGCTTCTCGGATGTTGTCATGCCGATGCTCGAGCATGTCGTTCCGCGCGATGCTCGTTGGTGGTACGTTTTCGGCAGTGCGACCTTGTGCGCGTTCATCGTTCAGGTTTTGACAGGCATCGCGCTGGCGATGGTCTATGTCCCTGGGGGCGACGCAGCCTACGAAAGCCTCGTCTACATCACCCACGATGCAACGCTGGGCTACCTGGTGCGTGGGATGCATTACTACGGCGCGACCGCCATGGTGGTGCTGGCAGTCGTACATATGACTCAGGTATTTCTGCACGCATCGTACAAGTACCCGCGTGAAATGAACTGGATGAGCGGCGTCGTGGTGCTGTTTGTCGTGCTGGGAATGGCCTTCACCGGACAGCTTCTAAGGTGGGACGCCAATGGAGTGTGGTCGGTGATGGTCGCGGCGGAAATGGCTGCCCGCGTTCCCTTTATCGGGGCGTACATCTCGCAGTTCCTGCTCGGGGGCGAGACGGTCGGCGGGTCGACGCTGAGTCGCTTCTTTGCCATTCACGTGTTCATCTTGCCTGGGCTGATCTTCGCAGGCGTCGGTTTGCACTTGTGGCTCATTTTGCGGCACGGCATTTCCGAAATGCCTAAGGCCGATCAGCCGGTGGTGCCTGAGACATACAAGGAAGATTACGAAGCAAGGCTGGAAAAGACCGGTGTGCCGTTCTGGCCGATCGCGGCGTGGCGCGATGTCGTGTTCTCAACGCTCATGGTCGCCGTGATCATGGGTTGTGCGATCTTCGCAGGCCCTCCTACCCTCGGGCCGGCACCCGATCCGGCAAACATTCACACCAACCCGATGCCTGACTGGTATTTTTGGTGGTACTTCGCCGTCCTGTCGATGCTTCCACCAGAGTTGGAAACTTATATCATTCTGGGCATGCCGGTCTTAGGGGCGATCGGGTTGTTCATTGTTCCGTTGCTCTCCAACCGCGGAAATCGTGCCCCCTCGAAACGTCCCTGGGCACTCGCCACGGTCATCGTAGGGGCCACGGCATTTGTCGTTCTGACGATCTACGGCTACCGCAAACCGTGGTCTCCTGATTTCGATGTCAAACCGCTGCCACCGGAAGTCGTCCGCTCGAAAGATCCAGGCATCCAGCATGGTGCCGTGCTGGTGCGGGAGAAAGGTTGTCTCTACTGCCACGATGTCGATGGATTCGGTGGCCATCGCGGTCCCGAGCTTTCCGTGATCGGCGATCGCCTCGACCGAGGCGAACTGGTCATTCGCATTAACAATGGTGGCTACAACATGCCGTCGTTCGCCTCTTCGCTGACGGCGGAAGAACTAAGGCTGATTGTCGACTTTCTGCTGACCCGGACCGATCATCCCGACACAGATGCCGGTGAAGATAAGTCTGACTAACCGGCAGATGACCTAAACCGAAAGATGAGTCGGGACGTCAATTTGCCATTAAATTGACGGATGCCCGATTTTTTCTATACAATGGGCAGGTCTCGTTCGCTTCTAATCTGCTTGCCTATTTCCTTGCCCGATCCTTCGATTGGTCCACCCTATGAATGGTCCCCTGCGCGGTCCACAAATTCTGGCAATAGTGCTTCTTTCCTGGCTTGGCCTGCCCGCCCACGCAGAAGATGCATCCTCGAAACCGCAGCAGCAAGCCCATCAATTCGAGACTCAGGTGGCCCCCATCCTTTCACGGCATTGCCTCGAGTGCCACTCGGCGAGCAAGACCGAAGGAGGATTGAATCTTTCACGCAAGCAAACTGCCTTGGCCGGGGGCGACTCTGGAAGAGCAATCCACGCCGGCAGCCCGGGCGATAGTCTGCTATGGACACACATCGAGTCGGACGAAATGCCCCCGAAACGTGCCCCACTTTCGGATGCCGAGAAAAAGATCATTCGAACTTGGATCGAATCTGGTGCCGCTTGGACGCGTGAGGTGATCGACCCAGGCTCTCACCTCATCAATCAATCGTCCGAAGTCTGGGTGCAGCGGCTTACGCTGGTCGAGTATATCACGACCGTTCAAGAGCTTACCGGTGTCGATATCGCTACCGAAGCCCAGCGATTGATGCCTCCGGACGTGCGGGCCGATGGTTTCTCGAATACTGCCTACAGCCAAACGGTCGACTTAAGCCACGTTCAAGCTTACGCCGAGTTAGCTCAACGGATTGTGCAGAAGATGAACTGCACCGAGTTCGCGTCACGCTTCACCGACTGTCGTTCATGGGATGATGCCTGTGTGAACGAACTGATTCAGAGGATGGGCAAACGTCTATTGCGAGGCCCGCTCGAACCGTGGGAAGTAGACAGTTATCGCCAGATTGCAAACGCCGTGCAGCGAGAAAAGGGGACGTTCGACGAAGCGGTCGGCTACATTCTGGAAGGAATGCTACAGTCGCCCCGTTTTGTCTATCGCATCGAAAAACCGCAGGCCGATCAACCGTCGCAGTATGAACTGGCTTCTCGCTTGAGCTATATCCTGTGGGGCGCGCCGCCCGACCAAGAACTGATCCACTTGGCCGATGCTGGTGAGTTGCACGGGGACAAACTTCACGCATCGGTCGAACGGTTGCTGATCGACCCACGTGCCAAGTCGCGGTCGTCGCGGTTCGTTCACCAATGGCTTGAACTGGAGCGACTCGATTCGCTGCGACCCAACTCAAAGCAATATCCGGCGTGGAGCCCTGCCCTGGGCCGCGATATGCAGGAGGAAACGCTCGCTTTCTTTGCAGAAGTCGCCTGGCAGCAGCAGCGTCCCTTGGCCGACCTGATGAACGCCCAGGTCACCGTTGTTTCGCCGCGATTGGCCAGGTTCTACGGGTTGAAGGCCGCGCACGGCAAGCCTCTGGAAGGCTCGCGGCAAGTGGCTGGCGGATCGAGTGGTGTGCTTGCGTTCTATGACTTCAGCGAAGGCAGCGGAGATGTCGTGCACGATCGAAGTCGCAACGATTCGTCTCTCTATCTCAAGATTCAATCGCCTGAGAGTGTTCGATGGACATCGAACGGCCTTGTTGTTCACAAGTCGACACGGATCTTTACGACCGAGCCTCCACGACCGATGACCGCAGCTCTGCGAAAGACGAACGAGATCACGATTGAAGCTTGGATCACGCCACAAAATCTGCAACAAAACGGACCTGCCCGGATCGTGACCTTTTCGCGTGATACGAGCAATCGTAACTTCACCCTGGGACAAGAGAAAAAGAAGTACGACGCACGCCTGCGCACGAAAAAGACCGATCGCAACGGCTTGCCGGCGGTCGGCAGCGACGCTGGCCAGGTGAAGACGCAGCGTACGCACGTGGTTTATACCAAGGACCAACAAGGGCTCGCACGGCTTTACATTGACGGGCAACCGGCAGGCGAACGTAAGGGACTAGGGGACTTCTCGAACTGGGACGGCGAGATGGTATTCGGCCTGGCGAACGAGGTCACCGGCGATCGGCCATGGCTCGGAACGCTGCACTCCGTGGCGATCTATGATCGTGCGTTTGACGCAGAGGAGGTGGGCGTGCAGTACGAACCTATCCGCAGATACGACCTGGGCGAGATTCCCCAGCGGGGAGGTCTCTTGACGCAAGGGAGCACGTTGACCCTGGGCGGCGATAACGCCTCGATGGTGAGCCGGGGGCTCTTCGTGTTGCACGAACTGCTATACAGTCATGTCGGGGCACCGCCCCCCTGCGTCGATACGAGCCCTGTGCCTACCAAACCAGGTTTGACGCAACGTGGCATTGCCTTAGAACGAATCAACAATGCTTCTTGCGGTGGGTGCCACTCGCGATTTGAACCGCTGGCCTTCGGGCTCGAGAGGTTCGATGGGATCGGGGCGTTTTCCGAGCGTGATCGACACGGGAATCTACTACGAGAAGACGGCGAGATCCTGCTGCCAGGAACCGAGCAGGCGGTGAAGTATAAGTCATCCCGCCAGATGATGGAGATTCTCGCTGCGAGTGATCGTGTGGGGATGGGGATCACTCGAAAGCTTGTTCAGTTCGCGATTTCTCGCCCTTTGGTCTCTAACGACGAGGCCATCGTCAAGCAGATTCACGAGCAAGCTCAGGCCAACGGCGGCACGTATCAAGCTGTTATGCGGGCCATCGTCCTTAGCGATCTGGTTCAGAAGTTTCCCCTATCCAAAACATCACGGTAACTATTCCTTCTGGTAATCACCGATGAAACGAACGTATCTCAATCGTCGGACACTGCTTCAAGGTCTAGGCTCGGTTGCCATTGGGTTGCCGCTGCTCGAAGAAATGACCGTTACGCCGGTGCTGGGGGCCGCCAAGGCAGAGATTCCGGTGCGCGCCTTCAATTTGTTTTTCGGACTCGGGATCCCTGCGCCTCTCCAAAGCGAAGGTTACGACGGCGTACTTGAACCACTCAAGCCGCTGCGAGACAAGTTGCTCATCATGCGGAATGTCGATCATGTTCGCTGTGACATGCCGGGCATCAATGCTCACTTCGACGGGGCATCGGCGGCTTTTACGGCGATGCCCGCCGAAGGAACTGCCAAAGCGGGTGGTCCTTCGATCGATCAATTGGTTCGCCAACAATATCATCCCAATGGTCTTCCGCCGGGAATGATTTCGACGCTGATCGCCGGGACGTTCTTTCGCCGCAGTCGTGTGGTGCGCTATACCCATAGCTTTAAAGACGACGGCACACCGGCGGCTGCCATGCAGGAAAAGCCGCGGGATTTGTTCAGCCGAATCTTTGGGGAAGTCCCTAGTGATTCACTTGATCCCCGCCGGCAGCGATTGTCGCGAAGCGTGCTCGATAGCGTTGTGCAACAGGCACAATATTACACCGGGCAAACATCGCCGCTGGGCAAGGTCTCGCGGTCGCGTTTGCAAGATCACCTTGATCGCGTGCGAGAGTACGAACAGCGAACGATCGAGTTCGAGAAGAAATCCCAAGCACAACGAAAAGAACTTCCGGTGCCGCCGGCCTCTCAGTTGCCGCACGGAAACGAGGCCGATCCAAGCGGGCAAGGTATCGATATCACCTTGGAAGAACTCACGACCGAGTGGCGATTGATGGCCGACCTGTACGCGCTGGCCATTTCCATGGATCGCTGTCGCTTTGGGTCGCTCACCTTTCTAGCCGCAGGCGAACGCATTCGCTTGAGCGGCGATTACGAATTCAACGGCGAGAAGCGGTTTGTCTTCGACGACGAAAAACAGCTGAAGGCCAGCGGGGATAAAGGGTGCAGCCACGAATGGTGGCACAAATTCAAAGAGAATAAACCGAACGAGCAGTTGCGGGCTCACGCACACATGAAAATGCGTGAGATCGCCTACTTCTTACAGCGGCTCGACGAGCAGGACGCGATCGAGGCCAACGGCAAAACCATTTTGGAGAACTCTCTGTTCACCATCAGTACCGAGTCTGGTGATGGCCGCCACAATGATGTGAAGCGAGAACTTTCAGGCGTGTTCCATGCGGTCACCGGAGCCAATGGCCGCTTCAAGACTGGCGAAACGATCGACGTTAAAGCGGAAGGACTCGACGCCTACAACGAGCTGCTTCGTGGTATGGGCGCTCAGCGAAACCTGGGCCCGCTTCAACGCGATAAGAAATCAGTCGATCAGATTCGAGCGTAAATATCCTACGCTTACCTTTTATTCCCTATGGTGACTTAAAATCCACTCCTTAGAGCCACTCTAACTGGACACTTAGACAGCTAAATGTTTACGTGGAAGATTTTATCGACTTTCTTGTCGAGTTTTTTTCCGCTACCAAGGACATAGCGTTCCCATCACTTAAGGGGGATTGTGTCATTTCAAACCAGGTCCCTCTAACGGGCCGTTTTGTGTGGTGAAATGTAATCTAGGAAACGATATCGTTTCCATAATACCCGCTTTTGAGGCCAAACGACTAACCTAGGCCTTACCTGAGCTTTCTCTCGCTTTTGGTGGATTGGTTGTTACACGTTCTCGGGTTCCCGCGAACATCTTCTCTTGGTGAAAGGATTTGCCAAGGATCGCGCAGAATCGTTCTCTCGACGCGTCTGAGCAACTGACTAGAATTGGCAATCCATCCAAGAGGACTGTGCTAATTATGACACCAACCATTCAATAGGCTCTATGGAAACCCTTCGACGCTACCCAAAGGTGGCACTCGCCACGCTTGCATTTGGAATCTGCGTGATTGCTCATGCAGGTTGTTCTTCGGCACCCCAAGGCGCTGTGGATCGGCCTCCTCCGACGGTGACTGTTTCGCAGCCGATCACGAAACAGATTGTTGAGTGGGACGCCTATACCGGCCGTCTCGAACCAATCGAATTCGTGGAAATTCGGGCAAGGGTTAGCGGCTATCTTCAGTCGATCCACTTCGACGAAGGTCAGATCGTCAATCAAGGGGATCTACTCTTTGTCGTGGATCAGCGACCTTTTATCGCGGCGCTGAACGGCGCCAAGGCTACCCTGGGTCAGGCCCAGGCCCAAATGGCTCAAGCGAAGGCGCAACTCGATGAATCGCGTGCTCAGAAGAAGCAAGCCGAAGCAGAGTTGAATCTGGCCCAGGCCCGCGTTAATCGAACGCGAACGTTGCGGACCTCGAACGCAGTCGCTCAAGACGAACTCGATCAACGTGAAGCGGAATTTACACAAGCCGAAGCAGATATAACGGCCTCGGACGCAGGCATCGGGCTGGCCGAAGCCGGCGTGGCGACGGCTCAGTCGGCGATCCATTCGGCCGAAGCAGCGATCGAAACGGCGGAGCTTGATCTCAGTTACACAAAGATTCACGCGCCAGTGACCGGCCGTATTAGCCGGGAATATGTTACCGAAGGCAACCTCGTCAGTGGCGGTGCGGCGACATCTTCCCTGCTGACGACGATCACTTCGGTCAGTCCCATTTACTGCACGTTCGACGTCAACGAGCAGCAGGTTTTGAAGTACATTCGTTTGGCGCTGGAAGGAAAGCGAGAAAGCTCGCGATCGGCCAAGAACCCGGTGTACCTCGGATTGGCTGATGAAAAAGACTTCCCGCACATCGGTCATATGGATTTCGTCGACAACCGCTTCGACGCCGACACGGCCAGCATTCGAGTGCGTTGCATTTTTCGCAACGAAGACGAAGTCCTGGTCCCCGGCATGTTCGGCCGGGTTCGGTTGCCTGGCAGTGCTGCCTATCAAGCGGTCCTAATTCCCGATTCGGCAATTGGCACAGATCAGGCATCGCAGTACGTGTATGTTGTTGTAGACGGCAAGATCGAGCGGCGTAGCGTCGACGTGGGGCCGATGGTGGACGGTCTGCGTGTGGTGCGTAAAGGGCTCGATGGCAGCGAGTCGCTGGTCATCAAGGGGATCTTGCTGGTTCGACCAGAAATGGCCGTGAATGTCGAGAATGGTGAGATTGAAATTCGCGAAGACGGTCTGCCGCACGACTACACGCCCCTTCCGCAAGATCAGTGGATCTCACCAGGACTTAGTTCTATCGGTGCGCTTCATCAAAAGACGCAGACTGCAGTTGAAACGACCGAGGAGGCCGTCCGGTGAAGTTCCCTCATTTCTTTATCGAGCGTCCGATTTTCGCATCGGTGCTATCGTTTATCATCCTCTTGGTGGGTGGAATCACTTATTTCACGCTGCCGGTTTCGCAGTATCCCAGCGTGGCTCCGCCGACCATTGTCGTGCGTGCCAGCTATCCCGGGGCAACACCCCAGGTGATCGCCGACACGGTTGCAACGCCGATCGAGCAGGAGATGAACGGCGTCGACAACATGTTGTACATGGAGTCGTCCTCCAGTGCCGACGGCACCATGCAGTTGACGGTGACTTTCAAGCTGGGAACCAACCTGGATGACGCCCAGGTGCTGGTGCAAAACCGAGTGGCCATTGCCGAACCACGTCTGCCTGAGTCGGTTCGCCAGATTGGCGTTACGACCAGCAAGCAGATTCCCGATATGCTGATGGTGGTGCATTTAGAGTCGCCTGATGGTAGCCGCGATCAGCTTTATATCAGTAACTTTGCGTTTCTACGTATTCGCGATGCATTGATGCGTCTGGACGGGGTCGGTGACATTCGTATCGCTGGTGGTAACGAGTACGCCATGCGAGTATGGCTCGATATCGAGCGCATGACACACCTCGACCTGACACCCGCGGACGTGATCGGAGCGATTCGCGGGCAGAATGCGCAGGTCGCTGCCGGGGTGCTCGGACAGCCGCCCAATGATGGAACCGGCGCGTTTCAGCTAAACGTGACAACGGAAGGACGTCTGAAAGATACCGAGGAATTTGGCAACATCATCATTAAGCGGGGCGACGATGGTCGGGTTACCCGCCTGAGCGATGTTTCGCGCGTGGAACTGGGTGCCCAAGATTATTCGCGGCTTAGCTATCTTGATGGCAATCCGGCTGTCGCGGTACTCATTTATCAGCGGCCAGGCACCAATGCGGTCGATACGGCAAAAGAAGTCAAACAAACCATGGCCAATTTGGCCAACGACTTTCCCGAGGGGATTGGCTACCAGATTGCCTATAATCCAACTGACTTTGTCGAAGAATCGATTGCCGAAGTGTTCGATACGCTGTTGATCACCACAGTACTGGTGGTGTTTACGGTATTCATCTTTCTGCACGGCTGGCGACCGACCATTATTCCGGTGATCGCGATTCCGATCTCGCTGATCGGAACGTTTGCCGTGATGCAGTCGATGGGCGTCACGCTGAATACGTTATCTCTTTTCGGATTAGTGTTGGCGATTGGTATCGTGGTCGACGACGCGATCGTGGTCGTAGAGAATGTCGAGCGTCTGATCGCCGAAGGACTCTCGCCGCGTGAAGCAACCCATAAAGCAATGGACGAAGTCGGATCGGCGTTGATCGCCACGACCCTCGTGCTAATTGCCGTGTTTCTACCAACCGTTTTCATTCCCAGCATTAGTGGGCGGTTCTATCAGCAGTTCGCGATTACGATCGCTATTTCTACGGCGTTCTCGACGTTTGTGTCCCTGACGCTGAGTCCGGCATTGTGTGCATTACTACTGCGTCCTAAAGATGCCAAGAAAAATCGGATTGGCAAAGTAGTCGACTTCTTGTTTGGCTGGTTTTTCCGGCTGTTCAACAGGATGTTCGACATGACTAGCAATATTTACGCTGGCATCATTTCGCGAACGATCCGTGTTTCGGCCTTGGTATTGCTGCTGTATGTCGGGCTGCTGGTAGCTACCTATTACAGCTTTGGTATGGTCCCCAACGGTTTCATACCCCAGCAAGATCAAGGTTATCTGATCGTAGCGATTCAGCTGCCCGACGGGGCTGCCCTATCGCGAACAGACGAAGTCACGAAGGAGGTTGCCCGGAGAGGCGGCGAGATCGACGGCGTGAAGCACGCGGTTGGCATCGCCGGACTATCAGGCTCTACGTTTACCATCAGCCCGAGTGCCGCGGTGACGTTTCTTCCCTTGGAAGATGCCAAAGAGCGAAGTGCTCGGGGGCGACAAATTGAAGTGATTATAGGCGAGCTGCGGGAAAAGCTGAGCAGTATCAACGAGGCCCAGATTTTTGTGATACCTCCGCCCCCGGTTCGTGGTATTGGTCGTGGTGGCGGATATAAGATGTACGTACAAGACCGGAGCGGTGCCGGCCTCGAAGCACTTAGTCAGGTCACCAATCAGATTGCAGCCGAGGCAAATAAGCAGCCAGGACTGGTCCAGGTTTACTCGAACTATCGACTCAGTGTTCCCCAAATTCAAGCGAATGTCGACCGTACGAAGGCCGAGATGCTGGATGTCCCGGTGAATGATGTCTTTGCGGCACTGCAGGTCTATCTTGGTTCGGTCTACGTGAACGACTTCAATTTGCTGGGGAGAACCTATCGCGTGACAGCCCAGGCCGAGCCTGAGTTTCGCGATGAACCGAGCGACATTTTGCAACTCCGTACTCGAAGCACGCGAGGTGCTAGCGTGCCGTTGGCTTCGATCGTCGATGTCGAGCGCGTGGTCGGTCCCGATCGCCTGGTGCGTTTCAACTTGTACCCAGCCGCCGACCTCAACGGCGATACGGTCCCAGGCTTCAGCACCGGTCAGTCGCTCAGCACAATGGAACGGCTGGCAGACGAAAGCCTTCCGCCTGGGTTTGGCTACTCGTGGACCGATATCGCGTTTCAAGAACGTCAGGCAGGCAACACAATTATCTTCCTGTTCCCTTTGGCGGTCTTGTTTGTGTTTCTTACGCTTGCCGCTCAGTACGAAAGTTGGCTCTTGCCGCTGGCAATTATTCTGATCGTGCCGCTGTGTTTGTTATTTGCCATCATGGGGATCTGGTTCCGTGGGATGGACAACAACATCCTCACGCAGATCGGTTTCATTGTGTTGGTGGGTCTGGCATGTAAGAATGCGATTCTGATTGTCGAGTTCGCCAAAGCGGAAGAAGATGCCGGCAAAGACCGGTTTGAAGCGGCCGTCGAAGCTTGTCGCCTACGACTTCGCCCGATCTTGATGACGGCGTTTTCGTTCATTTTGGGCGTGATTCCACTGCTGATTGCCACTGGTGCCGGCTTTGAAATGCGTCGTGTGCTAGGAACGGCCGTTTTCGCTGGAATGTTGGGCGTGACGATTTTCGGCTTGTTCCTGACCCCGGTCTTTTACGTGGTGCTACGGAAGTTCGCCAAAAAGATCAAAAAGGAACCAAGCGAAGCTTAGAGAGCTGCGATTTTGCAAACACGCGAAAGAGTAAGGGCGATGCTGACGGAAGTTGGCATCGCCCTTGTTTGCTTTGGAATCGTACCGGTGAAGGTATTGCTGCTTACGGCGAGGACATGTGCTTGGCGATGTAAGCCGCTTCGCCCATGCGTTCGATCAGGTCGAGCTGGAGTTCCAGCCAGGCCATGTGCCCTTCTTCGTCCAAGACGATCTTCTCGAAGATTTGACGCGTTCCGATATCGGAATCGGCGGAAGCTTGCTGCGAGGCCTTGGTGTAGAACTCGATCGCTTCCTTTTCGTCGTTCATATCGGTTTTGAAGATTGCCTGAAGCGTTTCGGCGCGGACCGGAGTTTTGTCAAACGTCAAACGCGGTTCGCCTTTGAGGAAGAGTATGCGATTGAGGTACTCGTCGGAGTGCCCCAGCTCTTCCTGCATTTCTTCCCGCATCCGTTTGGCCAGTAGATCAAGTCCCCAATCTTCCAGCACAGCTGCATGCAGCTGATACTGATGGCTGGCCGTCAGCTCCATCGACAGGGCCTTCTGCAGATTCTCAATAGACTTTTCTCTCGACATGGGTTTTCTCCCAGAGACGCGATCAATTGGTTGTTGGATCAGCGTGCGAACTCAACACGCTGATCCTATCATTGTACCGCGATCTGTCCCCAGTCGGTAACCAGGAGGACTGGTGCTTAAACCCAGGCCGGTTCCCATCCCTTGGCATACGACTTGGTAAGCCAAGGTTCTGCTTCCGTGAAATTGGGGATCTTCATCTCTTCAGCATTCCACTTCAGCATTTGACCTGGGAAGCGAATGCCGACGGTACCCAAAAGGACCGTTTCAGTCAGAGGGCCTGAGTAATCGAATGTCGAGGTCGTTTCGGCTTCGCCACGCGCGGCATCAGCCCACTGCACGTAATGGTCGACGCTTGGCACTTCTTCGATGGTTGCTTCTGCATCGGCACCCGTTAAGAAGAGCTTGGGCATGGCAACGTGAGGAATGACAAGCGTTCCCTTCTCGCCAATCAGGACGGATCCTGCGTTCGGAAGCGAATACGACTTGGGCAAGTAGGCCGTGACTTCCGCAGGTGGGCGGACACCGGCTGCGTCGTACCAGGTAACGTTAATCGTATCACCAGAGGTGTGCTTGGTCCCTGGGAATACATAACGCACCGTTGCACTTTCGGTCCAGGTTTCTGGATTGAGCGGTGGTGCTTCGGCCGTCAATTGCAGGGGCGCTGTCAGCTCAAGTGATTTGAAGACCGGGTCGAGAATATGACAACCAAAGTCGCCAAGCTGTCCCGTGCCATAGTCCTGCCAGCCCCGCCAGTTGAACGGATGGTAGAGCCCGGTCTTGTAAGGACGACGGGGGGCGACCCCTTGCCAGAGGTCCCAGGCCACCGTCTTGGGGATAGGATCTTCCCCGGTCGGACGATCGATGTTGCGGGGCCAGCTAGGGGTGCCGGCCTGCCACGAATGGACTTCTTTAACCTTGCCAATTTTGCCGGCATGCACCAAAGCGACTGCCGTGCGATAGGCGGCGTGCGATTGAATCTGGTTGCCCATTTGCGTGACGACTTTATTGCGTTGGGCGGCTTCTTTCATCTGCCGAGATTCAAAGACGGTATGCGTCAGTGGCTTCTGGCAAAAGACGTGCTTGCCTAGTTGCATGGCGGCCAGCGAGACCGGGGCATGCATGAAGTCAGGCGTAGAAACGATCACACCGTCGACACCATCTGAGTTATCTAGCAGTTTTCGCCAATCGGAGTAGGTCTTGGCGGCGGCATATCTCTCGGCGGCTCGGCCCAGGTGATTCTTGGAACTGTCGATATTGCACAGTGCGGTGACCTCGACGGCAGGGCTTGCAGCGACACCAACAAGGTCGCTCCAACCTTTGCCACCCGTGCCAACACTGGCAACACGCAGACGATCGTTGGCACCCAGTACACGAGAATAACTAACCGCTGGCAGGGCCAACGCGGCACTGGCGATCCCTAAGGTTTTAATAGCTTGACGACGATTCAGCTTACCGGTCATAGATGTCTCTCAAAGCGCTCGAAGGTAGGAAATGGTAGGTGGGAGCACCAAGTCTTACGAATAAGCGCGGCGTCGTCAACGCTTTTTCGCTAAGAAAAGCAGCGTAGAGAGATCATTGACCGAAACAGCGTATGAGAATCGCCAGGCGGAGTTACCCTGAGGTACCCGTTTGAGCTTGCGCTGATTAGTACTCTTCAGGGACCAGCGCCGGGTCGATCGTCAGTTGGGTCCCGTCGGGAAGGGGGACGACGCGGTCCTCTTGCCACTGGGGAAGGTTTTCTTCGACGTATCGCATTGCCGCGACGAGGGCTTTCTCATCTTTCTTGTCGAACGAATTGTCGACACCATTGAGAAGCGTCAGGACCTGGACGCTGCCGGTGTCGGCACCGTAGGCCCGTACTGCACTGAGCATTACCTGAACACTCAAAATGCCCTGTCGATCGTACAGGTAAACAAACGCTTCTTCATTGTTCTTAAACACGATGAGTTCTCCGTCGGGACGTATGCCTGATTGTTCTGCCGCCTAGCAGGCCCGAAGCCGCACCATAGCTTGCGACTTCGATTCAACGTAAAACGTATGTCGAAAAACAGAAATGTGCGCAACCAATGCTGTTCTCTTCTCAAGATCAACGGGAGTAGGTCTGTTCGTACGTTCCGGTTATGCCGATATCAACGGAGGTGCCGCTTTAAGGAGTGCTGCTTGACCAGAACTGGGCAAGGCTCTGGTTTACCGAAGACAGATGTTGGGCTGAAAAACGTAGCTGTGCCTGTTCTTCTTCGCTCAGCGCGATGCTCAAGACCTGGGCGATCCCTTCCTTCCCGATCACTGCCGGCAGCGATAGACAAACATCTTCAATACCGTAATATCCGTCGACCAGCGTCGAGACCGGCATTGTGTGATGCGAATTTTCTTTGATGGCCTGCAATACCATGGCCGCCGCACTGGCAACGGCAAAGTTGGTGTAACCTTTGGCCAAAAAGACCTCGGGAGCAACGCTCAGCGTTTTTTCAAACGCCCGTTTGACCTCGGGGTCTTTGCCCATATACCACCCGCCTGCGTAGACGGCACTTAGCACCGGGAATTGCGATTCGCCATGCTCACCTAAGACATAAGCACGGATATCGTCCGAGTGGATTTCGTAGTGCGCGGAAAGAAGCGTGCGGAAGCGTGCGCTGTCGATTAGCGTGCCTGTGCCTAAGACGCGATGGCGATCAAAGCCTGATAGCTTAAGCGTCGCATAGGTCAGCACATCGACCGGATTGGTGACGACCAGCAAGATGGCGTCAGGGCTCAATTGAGCGATCTTCGGTACGACCTCCTGAAAAAGCTGGGCATTGGGTTTGGCCGAAGCGATCCGGTCAAGGGTATGGCCCCCCTGCTCGGCCGATTGAGCCAGAGCAAGCACTACCACGTTCGAATTCCTAGTTGCCTCGATATCGCCACTGTGCACCCTCACACGAGTCGGTCCCAGCGCGGCAGCATGCTGCAGGTCGAGGGCTTCACCTCGGATACGATCCACATTTCGGCTCACGAGAACCAAATCGGTCGCCAAACCTTTGAGCACGATCGAGTAGCCAAGCGTGACGCCAACCTTACCGACACCAACAATGGAAACCTTCATGGGCGATCCTTTCGTCCTGGTAAGCAAACCTTCAATCTCGCGGACTCGTTAGGGTTGCTCAAGTGGTCCTATGTCCAATTTCGCGCATGGGAAGGAGAAACAACCGAAAGTTTCGAAAATGATGGCAACAGCGTGTTTGTTTTATCTCTCGGAAATCTTCGTTCAGCATGCCTATTAAGGATCATTCGGTTTGCAAGTGCATTGCAAGTACGATAAAATTAAGCCGACAGAACCCCACACACAGGTCCCACGAATCCATGCCACGTAAACGAAAATCTAGTTTCTCGATGGAGGCCGCGAAGACTTTGCTTCGCGGCGTAAACCTCCGGTGTACGGCGGCCCGCATTGCCGTCGTTCAGACGCTGGCCGATCATCAGACTCCGTTGAGCCCTAATGAAGTCGCCGACGAACTCTCGGAGTTCGGTTTTGATAAGTCGACCATTTACCGCTCGCTGACCGAGTTAGACGAGTCTGGTATGGTGGCCCGGCTCGACTTGGGAGATGCGGTGCGACGATTCGAGCTGTTGCCCTCAGGCTCAGAGGGGCGTTCCGAGCATCCTCACTTCATGTGCATCGACTGTGGAAAAGTAATGTGCATGTCCGGTTTTCATATCGAACTGGTTTCAGATAACCCGAAGCAGAAGCCACCCGGGAAAATGGATGAGGTCTTAATCAAAGGGCACTGCGACGCCTGTCTCTAAGCGACGGTGCGATAAAAGGCTGCCTGAGTTGTTTACCAATCACTAGCAGCTATCCGCAGTGACGGGTTAGTTGAGCAAGGCGATCTCGTACCGCACCTTCCACAGATGGCCAAGTCCAGAGGTAAAATCGTGGTAGGGAAACTGCCCCTAAGCGGCTAGACTAGGGGCACTCGTCGCTTTTCTGAACTCTTGCCAGGTGTGCCATGGACTACTACGACCACTTCCGAGTTTTGCCCGATAGCAAGCTCGATCTTGATAAATTTGATCCGACCTGCAAAGACCTCCACGACGACCGCGCCGCTGCGGAAGAAGAGACATTGAAGCTGCGCGATCGTATTCGTGAGTTGCAATACGAACTGTATGCCGAACGCAAACGATCGGTGCTCATTTGTTTGCAGGGGCGAGACGCCGCCGGCAAAGACGGAACCATTCGGCACGTATTTCGCGCGATGAATCCGCAAGGTTGCGCCGTCTTCAGTTTCAAAGTGCCGAGCAAAGAGGAAGCCGAGCACGATTTTCTCTGGCGGCATCACAAAGTCACGCCGGGGCTTGGGCATATCGCCGTGTTCAATCGATCGCACTACGAGAATGTTCTCATACAGCGCGTGCACAACATGGTTCCCAAGGATGTCTGGAAAAAACGGTTCGAGCAAATCAACGACTTCGAGAGAATGCTGTGGAACAACGGGACGCACATCTTGAAGTTCTATTTGCACATTGACGAAGAGGAACAGTTAGAACGTTTCAAAAAGCGATTGGACTCCCCCAAAAAGCACTGGAAGATCAGCGACGCGGATTACTCGGAACGCCCCTACTGGAACGAATACACCAAAGCGTACGAGGACGCGTTGACCAAGTGCAGCCCCGAGCATGCTCCTTGGTTTACGATCCCCGCCAATCGCAAGTGGTTCCGCAATTATGTGGTCGCCAAGATCATGGTCGCAGCGCTGGAATCGTTTGATATGAGCTTTCCAGAGACCAGCGTCAATCTGCCAGAGATCCGTAATCTGTATCATGAAGAGAAGCGAAAAGAAGATGCTTCGTAGCTGACCTGAGGGAGGCGACCAATTTCAATCGTCTCGTGGCTTTTGTTTAGACGTTTTCTATACTAGGGGTAGCTGCCTCATTCTATCCTCCCATTCCCTTAGGCAGGTCTCATGCGCGCGGTACCCTTCACCTGCTTGGCCCGACTTGTTGTCTTGCTATGGTTCGTTCTTGGGCTCGCTCAGCCGTTGTTGGCAAACGAGCAAGAAGGCGAAAGCCTATTCGTCCGCCGCATAGCCCCCCTGCTTGCCGAGAAGTGCTTGGCATGTCACGGGCAATCCTTAGATGAGATCGAAGGTGGCCTCGATATGCGTTCGCTGGCTGCCTTGCACCTGGGGGGTGATAGCGGCGAGTCGAGCATCGTCGCTGGCAAGCCGGAAGAAAGCCCTTTGCTGCTGGCCATCGTGCGCGATGATGTCATCTGGTCGCCCATGCCACCCAAGGAAGCTGAAAAGCTGACTGACGAGCAGATCGGCTGGGTCCGGCGTTGGATTACACTGGGGGCACCTTGGCCCGATAAAACCAGAACTGCGGAGATCAACGCCCAGTATGCCGATCAATGGTCGGCTGAAGATGGTATTACGGTCGAAACGGTCGGGGCCCTCTCTGCCGATTGGGCTAACCGTAAATACAAGCCAGAAGCACTGTGGGCCTACAAACAGGTCAGCAAGCCAAACGTCCCCAAGGTAGACGCGGAGCATCCGATCGATGCATTTCTCGCGGCGAAAATGCCGGAAGGCCTGCAAGTTGCGCCAGCCGTTGATCGCGGGACACTCATCCGCCGAGCAACGTTCGATCTGACCGGGCTGCCACCCAATCCGCAGGAAATCGACGCGTTCGTCAATGACTCCTCTTCCGATGAAGTTGCGTTTGCTAAGGTGATCGACCGCCTGCTTGCTTCTCCGCACTATGGCGAGCGCATGGCACAGCATTGGCTGGACGTGACCCGCTACGCCGACACGTCGGGCTTTGCCAACGACTACGAACGGGGCAATGCCTGGCGATACCGCGACTATGTCGTGCGAAGCTTCAACGAGGACCTGCCGTACGACCAATTCATCCGTCAGCAGATCGCAGGAGACGAACTCGACCCAGAGAATTCCGAAGCGATCGTGGCGACCGGATTTCTGCGGATGGGGCCGTGGGAACTGACCGGTATGGAAGTCGAAAAGGTCGCTCGGCAACGCTTCCTGGACGATGTGACCAATAGCGTTGGAGAAACGTTTCTGGCACATTCGCTGCAGTGTGCCCGGTGTCACGATCATAAGTTCGACCCCATTCCCACGCACGACTACTACGCGGTTCAAGCCGTCTTCGCCACCACGCAGCTGGCCGAACGGAAAGCCCCCTTTCTGAAAACCGAAAACACTGCTGGTTTCGACGAAAAGAAATACTTGCAAGCGCGTCGCGTTGAATACTCGCAAACGTTGAAACAGCTTGATCAAAAGCAGTTACAAGCGGCTCAAGACTGGTATGTTCAACAAGAGATCAACGTCACGCATTGGAATGAGACTCTCGACAAGCAAAAAGGCACGAAGAATTTCGGGGCGGCGCGCCAGGCACTGATGCGGCAGATGGTGCCGGAGGACCAGATTCCTCCGAAGCATGTCGGCTTCACGCCGGAAGATTACGGCAACGAACGCGTCGCCCGCAAAGGCTTGCAGCGGCTGAAGTGGGAAGAGGACCGCTACGAGCCCTACGCACTAGCCGTCTACAGTGGGAAAACGCCAACGCTGCGTTCGGTGTATGCTCCCTTGCGTGTCCCAGCCAAGCCCATGCAGGCCGGCGAACTTGAGCAAACCTGCATCCTGACCGGCGGCGATCCATTCAGTATCGGCACGCCCGTGAAGCCTGGTGTCTTGAGTGTTCTCGATGAGGTCGAACATCCCCCGATTCCAACGAAAATCGAAGGCCGCCGCGCTGCGTTTGCCCAGTGGGTGGCCAACCAAAAGAACCCCCTCACTGCGCGGACGATCGTCAACCGCATCTGGCTTTGGCACATGGGACAGCCGATTGCCGGCAATCCCAACAACTTTGGCTCGACCGGCAAACGCCCGACCCATCCGCAACTGCTGGACTGGTTGGCCGCCTCTTTCGTCGAGTCTGGCTGGTCGTTCAAAACGCTGCATCGCCAGATCATGCTTAGCGAAGCCTATCGAAGATCGTGCGCGCACCCTGACTTTGACATGCTGGACGAGAAAGATCCGCTCGGCACATCCTACGCCGCATTTACGCCTCGACGGCTAACGGCAGCGGAGATTCGCGATGCCATGCTCTCGGCAACTGGCGAACTAAATCCGCAGCTGGGCGGCATTCCCAACCGGCCTGAAATCAATCGGGAAGCAGCCATGCAACCGCGGCAAGTGATGGGGACGTTCGCTTCGGCATGGACCCCCAATCCGCTACCTCAGCAGCGTCATCGTCGATCCCTCTACAGCTTGAAGGTCCGTGGTTTGCCGGATCCCTTCCGAGAAGTCTTCAACGCCCCAGGGCCGGATTTCTCGTGTGAAATGCGAAGCGAGTCGACCGTCACGCCGCAAGTCTTTGCCCTCTTCAACAGCAAGGCGACCTACGACCGAGCCCTAGCCTTGGCGCAGCGAGTTACTCAAGAAGGTCATACCCAGCAAGCTGCGATCGACCGTGTGTTTCAGCTAACCTATGGCCGCCTGCCGACGGACAGCGAACGCGCAGCCTGTACGAAGCATTGGGCTGCCATGGAAGTGATTCAGCAGCAGCGGAACCTGACCGCAGTTGAAGCCCCATTGGTCGTCCGACGTGATGCGATCGAGGAAAACACCGGCGAAAAGTTCTCGTTCGACGAAACGCTGCATGCCTACCAAGATTTCGTCCCAGATCTTCAGCCGCAAGATGTTGACGCGAAAACACGAGCGTTGGCCGACGTTTGCCTGGCGCTCTTGAATTCCAACGAGTTTGTCTATGTCTACTAATCCGCTGCCCAAGCGACGTGAATTCCTCTACGGCCTGGGGGCCTCTCTAGGGAGCGTTGCGCTAAGCTCGCTCTTGGCGGCCGAAGAAGACCAAGCCGCCGTTGGGCTTGAACCGCGTAAGGGGCACCTACCGGCCAAGGCCAAGAACTGCATCTTCCTCACCATGGAAGGTGGTCCTTCTCACATCGATACGTTCGACCCGAAACCGAAACTCGACCAGTTGCACCTGCAAGAGTTTACCCGCAGCGGCGAGCAGAAGTCGGCAATGGAAAGTGGCAAACGTTATTACGTGCAAAGCCCTTTCAAGTTTCGCCAAGTGGGCCAGGCAGGCGCCGACATGGCCGAGAACTGGCAGCACCTGGCCGGTGTGGCCGATGAAATCTGCTTCTTCCGAGGTTGCCAGGTCGATAGCGTCAATCATCCGACGGCCATGTACCAATTGAACTGCGGCAACCGTTTCGGCGGCGACCCTGGCGTCGGAGCATGGGTCACCTATGGGCTGGGATCTGAAAACCAGAACCTGCCTGGCTTCATCGTGTTGCCAGAGGTCAGCTATCCTCAAGGAGGTGCCGCCAACTGGAGCAACGGCTATCTGCCGGCGCAGTTCCAAGGAACACCACTGCGTCCTACAGGGTCGCCGATCCTCGATCTCTTTCCGCCCAACGGTATCACGGCCGAGCATCAGCGGAAAAACCTGGACCTGATCGCCCAGCTCAATCAAGCTCATCAGAAACGTCATGCGTATCACGACGAATTAGGTGCCCGGATGGAAAGCTACGAGCTGGCCTTCCGCATGCAGATGCAGGTACCCGGCGTGCTCGACCTAAAACAAGTCCCGCAAGATACGCTCGATTTGTATGGCGTGGGCAAAGAGCCGACCGATTCGTTCGGTCGCAAGTGTTTGCTGGCCAGCAAGCTTGTCCAGCAAGGGGTGCGATTTGTTCAGCTTTATCATGGTTCGTGGGACAGTCACGACTATATTGAAAGGGCACACGGAAACCTGGTTCAAGCCGTCGATCAGCCGATCGCCGCGTTGATTGCCGACCTGAAACGAACCGGGCTACTCGACGAAACGCTCATTGTCTGGTGTGGCGAATTTGGCCGCACGCCTGATAACGGCGTCCGCGGCGGGACTGCCTATGGCCGCGACCACAACCCGCACGCGATGACCTATTGGCTGGCCGGGGGTGGTGTGAACGCAGGCCACACGATCGGCGCGACCGACGAAACCGGCATGGAGGCGGTCGAGAACGTCGCCCACATTCGCGACTTCCACGTGACACTGCTTCGCCTATTGGGACTCGACGACAATAAACTTACGTACTACCATGCCGGCCGCTTCAAGCAGCTCAGCCAATTTGGCGGCAAGGTCATTCCCGAACTGATCGCTTAACACTTGATGGAACTTCCATGGGATTTGAATTCATGAAACGCGTCTCTTCGCTGTTCTTAAGCGTTGTACTCTTGAGTAGTTCGTTTGCGCTGGCGGATGAACCGCAAGTGTTGCAGCAGGATAATCTTGTTGCGTGGTGCATCGTCCCGTTTGATGCGGCCAAGCGAACGCCCCCAGAGCGAGCTGCAATGCTCAAAGAGTTAGGCATTCAGAGATGCGCCTACGATTGGCGGACCGAGCATGTGCCCACCTTCGAGGCCGAGATTCAGGCCTACCAACAGGAAGGTATCGAGTTTTTCGCCTTCTGGCGCGTTCACGATCAGGCATTTGAACTGTTTAAGAAATACGACCTGCACCCACAGATCTGGGAAACGATTCCGCTGACCGATGCGGATACGCAAGAAGCCAGAGTCGAGCAAGCCGCCCAACGGTTGCAAGCCGTCGCCAAGCGAACCCAACATGCAGGCTTTCCGCTTGGGTTGTACAATCACGGCGGCTGGGGAGGCGAGCCCGAGAACATGGTGGCCGTCTGCCAAAAGCTACGCTCGATGGGCTTCGACCATGTAGGGATCGTCTACAACTTTCACCACGGTCACGAGCACATCGCCGATTGGCCGGTAGTGTTCGGGCTGATGAAACCCTATCTGATTTGCCTGAACTTGAACGGCATGAACGATAAAGCCAAGCCGAAGATCTTGGGCATCGGCAAAGGGAAGCACGAACGTGCGATGATCGAAACGATCGTCGAGAGTGGCTACAACGGCCCCATTGGCATTCTGGACCATCGCAACGAACTCGACGCGAAAGAATCTCTGCAAGAGAATCTCACCGGGCTCGCTACCGTTGTCAAAGAATTGCCGACTGAGACTAAGTAGATCATCCGGTCCCCTCTCCACCGTACTCGGGGGAGAGGGTTAGGGTGAGAGGACATGAATGTGGTCTACTTTCCTGGCGACCAATCACTCAGGTCGGGGTCCTTCTCCAATGGAAAATCGACCCGCTGTCCGGTAGCCGCCGCTTGATAGATGGCCAGGATCACTTCGACCGAACGTCGTCCTTCGGGGCCGTTGATTGCTGGTTCGCGATCTTCTTTCACGGCCGCCAGCAGATCTTCAAACTGGGCTCGGTGGCCATGATGGCCGATCGCTTTCGGGTCGGCGGCACCACCTCCGGTTTCGGTCTTGCCGGCCAGACGCTTTTTGATGGCTTCGTCTTCTTCGGTCGGCTCGGCGAAGTCCCAGCTCTTGATGTCTTCTTCTTCCATTACGGCCGATCCCTGCGCACCGTGAATCTCGATTCGCTTAAGATAGCCAGGGTACACAGCCGTACTGGCTTCGATGGTCCCGAGCGCGCCATTTTTGAATTTTAGAGAAGCCACGGCGACGTCTTCGACTTCGATGCGTTCGTGCCCGATCAGACTACAATTGGCGGTGATCGACTCGACATCACCCATCAGCCAACACAATAAGTCGACGCTATGAATGGCCTGGTTCATTAGCGCGCCGCCGCCGTCCAACTGCCAGGTGCCCCGCCAGGCACCGCTATCGTAGTACTCTTGGGTGCGGAACCACTTCACGTAGGCGTCACCCAACGAAAGCTTGCCAAAGCGGCCTTCGTCGACCGCCTTTTTGATTTCGGTCGAAGGTCCATGAAATCGGCTCGGGAAGATGGTCGCCAGTTTGACGTTGTTCTCGCGGCAAGCGTCGATGATCGCATCGCAGCGGGCCAATGTGACATCGAGCGGTTTCTCGACGATCACGTGCTTGCCTGCTTTGGCCGCAGCCACCCCAGGTTCCATATGAGCACCGCTGGCCGTACAGATGGTAACGACATGAATGTCAGGGTTGGCCAGCATTTCCTCGAGCGTTTCGTAGGCGGTAATGCCTTGCTCGGTGGCAAACTTCTGGGCCTTTTCAGTGGTACGGTTGTAGCAGCCGATCAGCTTGGCATCGGGGATGTCGGCGATTGCCTTGGCGTGAAAATCCGCGATCATCCCGGTACCGATAATGCCAAATCCAAACGCCATGCGACTCAACTCCGCTGTGATGCTACTGGTGGGGGTCATGAAACGTGGGAGTCAGCGCAATCCATCGCAAACATTGACAGTATCGCTGATTCCCTTTGTTGATGTCGCATTATAAAGGGAGCCGCCTCGTTGTTAAACCGGCGGTGCCTCGAGCGAATCGCCAAAGAAGATTTGCAAGATCAAGAGCACCATCGACTGTCCATTGAGCATCATGTGTACAACCAGGCTCGGCGTCATGGTCCGCCGCTTCTGATAGACATAACCCAGGCCCAGCGCCAGAAAAAAGAGGGGGATAGGCGCCCCGCCTTGGCCGAAGTGCAACAGCGCGAAGATGATCGAACTGATAAAGATCGGAAAGACCATCAACGAAGGCCGCGACGGATAGGCTGGCTCTGCATTGGCAGTCTCTAGCGGCTGCGATGATTCTGATTCAAGTTCGCTTTCAGCAGCGAAACGCTGCTCAGACGAACGACCGATTTGAACGTTCGCTGGGCGTCCCTGGCGGCCAATCAGGATTTCACTTACCGAGAACAGCCGCCCCGTGAAGACGTCTTCCAGCCAACCTTGCAGCAGCAAGCGAAACGCGAACTCTTCAGTGATGGGGGCCACCAGCACGGCGGAAACGAGTACCGGTATGATGATCCCAGGCGTGGGGGACTCGATCAGCATATTGATCAATTCATGCTCGTACTGCACGAACTGGGCGATCACGACTTGGATAAGGATTATCGGCACGCACAGCGCACAAAACGTGGCAACGCCAATCAATACATCTTTGCGGAACGCGGCGAAACTCTCGCCGATGACAAGCGTCAGGCCGCCACGCAAGACGATCAAGATAAAGATTCCCAGGCATACCAGACACTGCGCCGAGATCTGCCCCCACATCGCTCCGATGCGTTGTTGGACCGTCAGTTCGGCCATGCTGGTTGGTTCGCCTGATAGATATAGCGAGACAAACAAATTCGCCAACAGAATGAACGCCAAAGTTCCGCCGAAGATATCGAGCAGTCCCCAGCGAGCGACCGGGGCCGGTTGCGTTTCCAGGATCGGTTGCTTCTCTACAAGACAGCGAAGGACACCCACCCAAACGCTCACGCTGATCAACAGCACCAGCGACACATATCCGATCAGACCGAAACCGAGGAGCAATTGAGTCACAACAAGTCAGGCTTAATCTGTAGAAAGGCTTCCGGATCGGATCATGTTGACGGCATCCACAATATAGATCCATCCCGATGCCAATGTCAGACCAATGGTGCCCCACACGATGAAATTAAACAAATAGGCCAACCACGCCGGCTCATTGCTTAACCCGTACCATGTCGTTTGGGCCGTACCCTCATCGAGTCCCAGCACAACCATCGACAGAATGGCTAACGCACACTGAAAAACCATCTTCCATTTGCCAGGCCAATTGGCGGAAAAGTCGCCGCCATGCTGTTCGACAAAGCTGCGAATCACGGTCACGAGCATCTCGCGCCCCATCACCACCACGGCCACCCACGCGGCAACGCCGGATCCGGGGATCGCTACGAGAAACACAAACGTCCCGCAAATGATGATTTTGTCGACAAACGGATCGAAGATGCGACCAAACTTGGTGACCTGGTTGTATTTTCGCGCCCAGTAACCATCGATCCAGTCGGTCGAGACGGCCACGATAAAGATGGCCAACGCCGCCCAGATAAAGTTCAGCGGCAACAAAACAAACGCCACGATCGACAGCAAAAAGCGGAGTGCCGTCAGCGTGTTGGGGACATTGACGATCACGTCGGAAGGGACGGGCTTATCTGACATGGACGGGATCCCCTAAGGCTGCGCGTCAGGTGCGGCAGTTGGTAGGTCTTACTATCGGGCAGGGCCACTTGCCACGCCGACCAAGTCATAGTCTTTGTACATGACAATCTCGGTCGGGACGATATCCCCCGGCTTAAGTCCCTGGCCGGTCACGTAGGTCACGCAGTCGACGTCCGGGGCATCGGCGACGGTGCGTCCGATGAAAGCGGTCTTTTCGCCTGGCACCGGCTGATCGATCAGCACGTCTAGCGTTTGGCCGACCTTGGCTTCGTTATGATCGAAGACGATTTCCTGCTGGATCGCCATCAAATGCTCGCGGCGCTGCTCCATCAGTTCGTCCGGCAGGTGATCGTCCAGGCGAACCGCCGGGGTGCCTTCTTCCTTGGAATAGGTGAATACCCCGACACGCTCGAAACGTTGGGTTTCAATAAAGTCGGCCAGCTCCAGGAACTGCTCGTCCGTTTCGCCTGGGAAGCCGGTGATGAACGTGGTTCGGATATTCAGACCAGGAATGATCTCGCGCATCTGGCCGACCATCTCTTCGGTCTGGCTACGCGTCACGCGGCGGGCCATGCGGCGGAGCATCGTGTCGTTGATGTGCTGCAGCGGAATGTCGACGTACGGCACTATCTTGTCGCACGCGGCCATCGTCTCTAGCAGCGGCCGGGTCACGTACATCGGGTAGAAGTACATCAACCGAATCCAGTCGATGCCTTGCACCTGGTTCAGCTTCGTAAGCAGCTCGGCTAAACGCGACTCGCCGTAAAGGTCCATGCCGTAGTAGGTGGTGTCCTGGGCGACGATGTTCAGCTCGCGTACGCCATCGGCGGCCAGTTCCTCGGCTTCAGAGATTACCTCTTCCATCGGCTTGGTGGCGTGCTTGCCGCGCATCTTGGGGATCGCGCAGAACGTACAAAGCCGGTCGCACCCTTCCGATATCTTCAGGTACGAAAAGTGTCGCGGCGTGATACGCAGGCGATTGCGATCGGTGAGCGCCCGAACCGGGGCTGGCTTGAAGACGGTTCGCTGCTCTTCCAGCTGTCCGACCAGGCGATCGGCAACCTGGGTAATTTCTTCCCGACCGAAAACGCCCACAATCTGATCGATCTCGGGGCAGGTTTCCAGCAACACATCTTTCTGCCGTTCGGCCAGGCAACCGGCGACGATCACCCCTTTGATCTTGCCCTGACGCTTCAGCTCGAGCATCTCTTCGATGGCGGCGAACGATTCGTCGCGAGCGCGTTCGATGAAGCCGCACGTATTGATCACCACGAAGTCCGAGCCTTCGGTGTCCTGCGTCAGTTGGTAGCCATCTTGATTCAACAGGCCCAACATGCGTTCGCTATCGACCAGGTTCTTCGGGCAACCCAGGCTGATGAAGGAATACTTTCCCCGGGCCTCGCCAGAGGCGCTCGTGTTGGCGACTTGGGAAGGGCTGGGTGTATTCGAATCGATAATAGGCAAACTGGTCATGAAGCTTGGATCAGGGGTTTAGGGAAGGCGGAGCCCCATAGATTGGGTCCAGACCGCTGGTCGAACTCCTCATCCTATCGGCTCGAAGGCTGATTGACGAGGGGCAAAATGCCGCAATCTGCGTGTGGTTGAAGCAATGTGGCTAGGTCAGCGAGGCGGAAAGGTTGCCCTAAAATTGCCGTAACGCCGCAAGATTGAGCTTTCTGCCAGTCTTCCCACGTCGGGCCACCCAAACAGGCGATCTTGGGAATCAACGGAAACGTCGCAAACCAGCGAGAAAGCTCGGCAAATTCGGGCCCGTCCGTGCCTGGGACAATGCCCACAGCGGCATCCAACTCGCCGGGCGTGAGGTGCTGCTCGGCGCGAAGCCAAGTGGCCGTATGCCCCAGCGCATGACATGCCGATCGCAGGTAATCGAAGTCAGCCGCAGTGCCGGCCCAGATGCCAACCGACGCAGAGGGGCCGTCACCGGTAAGTTCGCCTAGCGAAGCGAACACTTGTTCTTGAGGCGAAGACGTCGACGGCACCGGCGAGCCATCTTCGATCACCGACGGCAAACGATACGACCATTCGTACCAGGCCATCCGCTGCAGACCATCCGGCACCGGGCCAGTTCGCGCCTCGCCGATGCACCAAGGGCCGAAAATCTGAATCAGTTGCGCTAAGGGATTGCGCTGGCGAAACGCTTCGACTTCGTCCACCGAAAAACGACCCGGTCGGGCAGCGCAGAGCAAAATAATGTCGACGTTGGCAACCGATGCCGTGGATATGTCCGAAATTCGCTCGGCACGGATTAGCTCGACATTGGGCCAATCACTTAACCACGCAGCAAGCCCTGCAAATTCCTGGGATTGCAGGTCGCCTGAGATCAGTATCTGACGCTTCACGGCATCCACCTTAGATCGCGTCCTCGCGTTCGCGCATCAGCGACAAAACGTCTTCGGCGTGGTCGGCATCTCGAATGCCGTCGAGTACGGCGTTGTCGTTAATAATTCGACTCAGCCGCGCCAGCGTTCGCAGGTGCGAGGGGTCGTCGATCGAGCCAATCAGAAAGAACACGTCGGTCAAGCTTCCACGACTGCCACCGAACGGAATGCCTTGGTAGGTGCGGCCCATCGCCAGGAAGCCTTCCGAGATAATCGACGGCAAAGGACGCCGCGGGTGAAGCAGCGCCACGCCGTTGTCGAGCGCCGTCGAGTGCATGTTTTCACGCTGCAGCACGGCGTCGATCATCTTCGGCTCGTCCCAAAGGTACCCCGCTAGCATCGCCACATCGCAAATCTCAGTAATCACTTTTCGCGGCGAGCGGCTGGTGATGGGAATCTTGATGGTGCTTTCGTGCAGCATGTCGCAAATGCGGACCGGCTCTTCATGCTTGCCGTGCCGGTCGAGCACTCCTTCGACGCGCTCTAACTCGCTGTCGTCAAACACGCCAATGCGATGTTCGAGCCAATGATGGATATCCGGTTTAGAAAACTTCCACTTTCCAGCGACCTTGCGGCCAGGAATGTTGTCGCGACTGGCGAGCCTCTCAACCTGAGATGGTGTCAGATGAAGATAAGCGGCCAGTGCATCGAGATCAAAATCTTGCGTAGGCATGGGACTCAGGTTTAATGGCAATACGGGTAGGGTCGGTAATCTTTGACGGCTAGATGGGAAGTTGTTGTGGGGGAGTGTGAAGTTTTCAGTGTTCCGTTTTCAGTTAGAAGCGGAGAGGCATTTTGTTTCTTTTCTCCGCTGAAAACGGAACACTTCAAACTGAAAATTTGACATCTCTCGTATCCGCGGAGAGAGATGTCGGCAAAGTCGGGTTGACTCTTTAGCGGAAATGGAAAACATTAGCTGCAGCGTCGAGCGACAAGTCTATTTTAGGCATGTCCCAGGTCAGGAAGAACCAGGACGGGTCGTTTGCGTATCAACTTCGGATGGATTCGAGGTTTTTCTCGATCAGGTTCGCGCCCAAAATTGGCAAGGAGGCCAACGATGTCGCAGACAATCACTTCTCGCGTTGGAGTATCGCTTCGGAATTTGTTGCCCGATGCGAAGTTCATTGGCGGAAGCGACATCTACGCCAAAGCCTGCTGTGCTCGACCAGAACACATCTTACCAGGCGAAGTCTTCATCGCCATTTGCGACGACAACGAAGACGGCCACGACCGCGTTGACGAAGCTATCGAGCGCGGTGCCTCTGCGGTTGTCTCCGAAAAATCACTCCCCGTTAGCGTGCCGGTGTGTGTGGTCGGAGACAGCCGCGAGGCATACGGGCAGCTTTGCCATGCGTTGGCCGATCAGCCGACCGATCGCATCAAAGTGATCGGCGTCACCGGAACTAACGGCAAAACAACGACGTGCCTGCTGATCAAAGCCATTCTGCAAAAAGCAGGAGCCAAGGTTGGTAGTTTAACCAGTTTGGGCTGCGACAACGGCTACGACCAGCAATCGTGGGGTCAGCCGACCCCTAACCCGGCCATCATGGCCGATATGCTGTCGCGCATGCAGTACAACGGCTGCACCCACGCGGTACTTGAAGCTTCCAGCGAAGGCCTGGTCAAGCAGCACCTGGCCGGCGTGCAGCTAGATGTGGCAGCGTTCACCAACATTCGGCAGAACCATATCGAGCTTCACGGCTCGGCCCGCAATTATTATCGCGCCAAGAAAAAGCTGCTGAAATACCTCCGCGACACAGGCGTTGCCATCTTCAACGGCGACGACTCGAACTGTGTCCGGCTTTTGAACCAGGCCGAAGTTCCCGCGCTGTCGGTTGCCGTTCATGGAGTCGGCGAGATCACCGCTTCGGTGGTTGAACGTCACAAGAGCGAACAAACGTTCATGTTAACTGCCGGCAGTCAGACCATGCCTGTCTGCACGCGGATGATCGGCGACCATCACGTTTACAACTGCCTGGTCGCGGCCGCCGTTTGCTTGGTGTACGGAGTCGATCTGAAAACGGTCGTTCGCGGGCTCGAGTCGGTCGAGACTCTGCCGGGCCGCATGCAGCGGATTGAATGCGGACAGTCGTATGGCGTTTTCATCGATCAAGCCCACACCCACGACGGGCTGGCGGTTGCCTTGAAAACACTTCGCCGCGTAACCCATGGCCGATTAATCTGCGTGCTTGGGGCTCATGAGTCGAGCGACCGCGTCAATCGACCTTTGCTGGGCCGCGTTGCCGAACGAGGTAGTGACGTCTCGTTGATCACCATGAGTGGTCCCGCCGGGACATCGCGAAACGAGGTGGTGCACGACATTATCGACGGCTTTGCCCGACCTGCCAAAGCGCACGTCATTCCTAACCGCAAAGAAGCGATCCGCTACGCACTGAGCCAAGCCGAAATCGGCGATACGGTACTAATTACCGGGCAAACAACCGAACGACTGGTTAGCGATCGCGTCGAAAAAACCGAACCCCGCGACTGCGATGTTGCCCGAGAACTGCTGTACGAAATGGTTCAAGAAGAAGAAACGGCCCCGATGGAAGCCAAGGTTATCGCGTTTCCTCGGTAGGCGACTCGTTCGCAAGACCTAGCAGCGATGCGAGTCTCGAATAGGTGCAGCAGCTTGAAACAGCTTCCCCACTTCGGTCCATTCGCCCCCATCTGCGGGGGAAAGGGTGAGCGGCATCGCCCCGGTGAAAATAAACTGGCCAGGCAGCGTGCAAGTCCTATCAAAAAATGCCTACCTTTCCGCTTGGTGACATTTGGGATACGCTTAATTAATAAGAACTCTGTCATCCCCATTTCGCAGAAAATGTTGCTCTCTTGATCGTCGTTCGTTCGTTTTCCAACAGCGATCCTCCCAAATTGGTGGAGCTCTGGAACCATCAGCCCATCAGTCGGGGACTAGCTCAACCGATGGCGGTGACGTTGTTGGAAGCTCAGGTCTTCGCAAAGCCCTATTTTCAGCCGAAAAACCTTTTGATTGCAGAAATTGAAGGGAAGATCGCTGGGATGGCTCACTTGGTGCCGGTCGGTCCGCTGCTGCCTGATGAATTGCGCGCAGAGATCGCCAACGTGCCGATTATCTTAGCGGCGAACATCCCCGAAGCAGCCGAAGTCGAAGATGCCCTTTTCCATGCGGCCGTAGAAATCGTTCGAGAGATGTCGGCGTCATCCATTCTTTTGGGTGGGACTACCGAGCCGGGGCCATTTTACTTTGGTCTGGCGAAGGGAAGTTGCAACCGCGGTGCCTTAGTGTCCGATACGCGGATGATCGAATTGGCAGAGCGGCATGGCTTCGACCACTCTGAAAGCTGGCAGGTCTATAGCCGGGCCTTGCGGGGTTTTCGTCCGCCGGTCGATCGCAACCAGATCGCTGCCCGACGTTCGCTGAACGTGATGCGCGAAGACGATCCGCCGTACAGCAGTTACCGCGATGCGTGCATCTACATGCATCAGCATCGCACGCGGTATTCCTTGGTGCAAAAACAAGACAGCCAAGAGCTGGCCCATTTGACCGTCGTGCAAATGGAAGCATTCAGCCACTTTCGCGGCGTACGCATGAGCGGCATTGTCGATCTAGACACCTTGAATGCCTGTTCGCAGGTGCAAGCTCAGTTCTTCCTGGCTGAAACGCTACGGCAAATGACCGAAGAAGGAACCGCCGTCGTCGAAACGCAAATTACCAGCGAAAACGAAATGCTAACCCAGGTCGTCGATACGCTAGGTTTTGAAACGATCGACGAACTTCGCCTGATGACCAAGCCGCTCTAAGGGCCCATGAGATCTCGGGAAGCCTGGAAGACCGACCGAATCTATCCCAGAGGGTGGCCCAGAGATTCATCTCTGGGTGACCGTAGGTCACAAGCGGCTCATGAGTTGAGTGAGAACAAGATATAACGTTTCTATTTTCTGCCAGCCTGATGCATTAGCCGCTTGTAGCCTGCGGCTACCCAGAGATAAATCTCTGGGCCATCCTTCGTTTGCGGTCAACCAGGAAGCGATCTCTTATCCGCGTCCATTTGTGTAACCCGCGGTTCTCATTCTCTTCAGCACCACTACCGTGAATCTTCCGTCGAAGCATCCGAGAACCGGGCCTCGTGGGGTGAAAGTTCGCTTCCTTGCGACTCGGTCAAAATGCCGTATAGCTCGGGTCGCCGACCGCGGATCCAGCGCCGGCCGGTGCACTTGTCCAGCAGGCTCATGTCCAGGTCGGCGATGACGAGCGAGTCTTTCGGCGCTTCCGCTTCGGCTACGATCCTGCCGTAACAGTCCAAGATCATCGCGTTGCCGGTCCGCACTTCGTCGTCGTCGAGACCGATCCCGTTGCTAAACAGCACAAACAGGCCGTTGTCGTGGGCGCGTGCCGGCAGCCATCGTAAGAGCCACTCGCGTCCTTTAGGTCCGTTGACCTCAGCGGCCAGACGCTGCGGGGCTTCATGCCGTGCGTGCCATACTTCTGGATCGATGCGTCCCATCGCGTGCGGACTTCGCGAGGCCGTTCCGCCGGTTTGATGCGGTGCCAATAAGATATCGGCCCCCAGCAGCGCGGTGGCCCGGACGTTCTCGATTAGGTTGTTATCCCAGCAGATCAACACGCCCAGCTTGCAGCCCAGAGGCGTATCGAACACCGTGAACCGATCGCCGCTACTCATGTGCGGGCTGATAAAGCAGTGCAGCTTGCGATGGCAATGCACGTTACCGTCGGGCATCGCCACAACGTATGTGTTGTAAAGTTGCCCATCCCCTGCCCTTTCAATCAAACCGGCACCGACGACCATTTGGTATGCTTGCGCGAGTTCCACGAGCGCGGCGGTGGATGGCCCGCCGGGGACTTCTTCCGCCAAAGCATCGATCGCCTCGCGATCGAGACGGTGGACATGCCAATAGCCGGTCAGGCACATCTCGGGAAAGGTGATCAAACGCACGTCTTGCTCGGCTGCCGACTTGACGAACCGAGAGACCACGTCCAGATTGGCCCGACAGTCACCGGGGGCATGCTGAAACTGTACCGTGGCGGCGCGAAGCATCATGGTAGGCGTGGCTTGTCTGCGGGATAGGTCATGCTGACGTGTTCAGCCAGCTTGAGTTCCGCCTGAGGAATCGTGTTGCGGATGGCCAGGGGAATCGGATCGACGATCTGTTTATCGCGGCGAGCCACCAGATAGTCGCGAATGATCGGCGAGCGTTGGTTCTGCATAATGAAATGAACCCACAGCCACGCTTCGGCATAGTCGGTGCTGGTCATCTGCTCCGGTTTGGCCAGCGACGCCAAGCGTTCCAGGTCAGGCTGCCACCGACCGGTTCGTGTTCCGTCGGCCAGCCAGGGAAGATGCTCGCGATTGAGTCGGCCCGGCACGCCAGCCACTTCATAGTATTCGGCCAGGCCTTCGTCGAGCCACAGCGGAAGCGTACCGACGGACGAGTTGAGATAGGCGTGCGTCAGCTCGTGCCGTAAATCGGAAAGCACGTTCTCTGACCAAATCGCGTAAACGTAATACTCACCCCGTTCGACTACAAACAGGGCTCGACGGCCGTTAAGCTGCGGAAAGTGCTGCCGTGTGAACGCGGCGAATGTGGTCGCGTCGCGAAAGATTCGGACGTGAATTTTGTCATTCGAGAACGGAATGCCCAGGTCGTCCCGCAGTTCCATCTTCAGATTGCGGACCTCTTGCAGCACCTGACTGTCGTCTTGCAGATCGAAGTCCGCTTCAATTTTCAGCGGGACATCATCGACGAACGTCGGCGGAGGATTGTGGATTTGGTTGCTCCACATCGTACAACCAACCGAGAAAATCGCGCACAAGCTGAGCAGCAGTGCCAAGCGAAGTTCAACAAGTTGATTGAAGCGGCCCATCCGTGGTCCTTGCTTGTGTTATCCGTTCGTTCATCGCGATATGAAAACGATTCGTGCCGAAGTCTAGTCCCCTCTCCCTCGAAGGGAGCGGGATTCTTTAGCGATCGTCGACAACCATCGCCGGCTTATTCATCGATACCCAACTACAAGCCTACTACCCAACCGTTTGGGCATCGATCAATTGATCGAGCTCTTCCTTGAGTTTCACCAAAACTTCTTCATAGCCAAATGCACCCAGCGGTTCGCCACCTTTTTTCAGGTTCACGAAACTCGGACCGCACCACAAACCTAGGTCGGCGTCGTCCGTTTCGCCAGGACCATTCACGCGACAACCCATCACGGCGATGGTGATCTTATGATCCTTCGCGTACTCGGTCATCTCTTTTACTTTGGCGGCCAGGTCGACGAATGCTTCGTTCTCGACACGCGAACAGCTTGGGCAGCTAATGATATTGAGCGTTTGCAGACCGTAATCGACCACCGTTCGCACGCGACCGGCGGCGATGTCGTCTAAGATCTTGCGGCCGGCGGCGATTTCTTCCCCTTTACGGGCATTGGGGACCGTCAGCGAAACGCGAATCGTGTCGCCAATGCCGGTGCCAATGAGCTGCTCGAATGCGATCCGCGTTTTGATGATTCCATCAGGCGGCATGCCTGCTTCGGTCACTCCCAGGTGCAGCGGCACGTCGGGGCGCTTTTCCGCAAAGCGGCGATTCACTTCGATCACCTTTTGCGGGTCGCTATCCTTCAGCGAAACGCAAAAGCGATGGAAGTCCAGACGGTCGACCAAATCGCAGTGCTCCCAGGCACTTTCCAGCATCGGCGTGATCGAGTCGTCTTTCTCGTAGAGCGCCAGCTTGGCCGGATCGACGCTGCCGCAGTTCACCCCAATGCGAACCGCACAGTCGTTGTCTTTGGCGACCCCGATGATGTACTCGACCTTCTCTTGCCACGGCTTTTCGCGCTCGTGGTGATAAAGGTGCCCGGGGTTGTAGCGAATCTTGTCGACATGCGGTGCGACCAGTTCGGCCAGCCGGTAATTCTCTTGCAGGTCGACCGACAAATTGCCCGAGGTCTGCTTGCGAATTTCAGCGAGCGCCTCGGCGTCCTTCTTGCTGTCGACGGCAATTCGGATGACATCCGCGCCGGCCTGCTCCAGATCGGTTACCTGGGCGACGGTGGCGTCGATGTCCTGCGTCTTGGTGGCCGTCATACTCTGGACGGCGATCCGATGGCCAGCGCCGATGTGGATGCTGCCGATTGCGACACTACGCGTCGGGTTGCGAACGATTTCCAACGTTGTAAACTCCCACGGTTGAAAGACTTTTGCTGTATTCTCTACAACCGCGGGACTTTTGGCAACATCACGATTGGTTAAGCTTTGGGCCCATCGTAAGTGATTGGGTAGGCGTCTCGCACGACCTTCGTCAACGCTTCGACAAAGAAGTATTCGCCGAACATCACCGACTCGTCCACGCCCAGGTCTTTCTCAGTATGGTAGACCCCATGCTTGAGGATCCCTTCCCAGCCGATGTCGTTGATGGCCAGGTACTCGGGAGTGACCAACGCGTCGAGCATCGCCAAGGCAGTTTCTTTATATTGCGCCGCTTTCGCAGAGTCCTTGGTTTGCTTGCTCAAGTCTAACAAACCAGAGGCCGCAATCGCCCCGGCCGAGGTCTCTTTCTGGGCTCCCCATGGGGCCGGCTGGCTCACGTCGGCGTCGAAGTCCCAGAATGGCACCTTATCTTCCGGCAAGTTAGCGATCCAGAAGTCGGCGTTTCGCATCGCAACGGCCAAGTACTGCTCGTCTTGCGTCAGTTGGTAACACTTCGAGTACCCATACAGCGACCACGCCAAACCGCGGGCCCAGCTGCTGTCGCCACGCAGGCCTTGGTGGGTGGTTTGCTCCAGGAACTCCCCTGTTTCCAGATCGAACATTCCTTCGTGGGCGGTCGAGCCATTTTCCCGGACGATCGTATCGCGGGTAGTTTGGCAGTGATTCACGGCCCGTCGCATCAGTTCCTGGTCGCCTGATTCGATTGCCGCATAGAAGATGATCGGCACGTTCATCATGATGTCGATGAACAGCGAATCGTCCGAAACGAAGCTTCGCAGGTACTGACCCTTATCCTTGAAACGCATCGCCAAGGTGCGGCCAGCTTGAATCAGCACGTCATGCAGATGCTTGTCGCCGGTCAGCTGGTACCACGGCAGGTAGGTGCTGAGAAAAATGAAGCCCAGATCGTGGACGTCGCGGTCGTGCTGGCGGTGCTCTAGCTGCTTCGAGTAGTGCTCGGCCTTCTCGCGCCAGCCAGCGTCGCCGGTTCGCAAGTGAAACTGCCACATCATCCCGGCGTAGAAACCGGCACACCAGTCGGTCCATAACTCTTTGTCATGCCGCCACTTACCACCCTCGGTGTAAATGGGGAAATAGTCCGGGTGCTGCTCGGTGGTCGCGGCGACCTGCTTCTCGGCGAACTGAAGGGCTTGGGTATACTGCTCGGTGCGCGGGTCACTCATGATCGTGCGAAACTCTTACAGGGAAACGGGATAGGGGCGTAAAGTCGCGTACGGATATCGTCTATAATGCGATCGTGAGGCTCATACTAGCCCTTGATCCTCTGCCCGAAAAGCGACCTGCTGCAGGAACCCGGAAAATTTCGATGTACGACCCAGTCTTTCATATTGTGCTGCTCGCCCCTGAGATCCCTCCCAACACCGGCAACATCGGGCGAATGTGCGTCGCCACCGGCAGCAAACTGTGGCTGGTCGAACCACTCGGCTTTCAGGTTGACGACGCCGCGCTGCGCCGCGCCGGTATGGACTATTGGCAGCACCTCAACTGGGAGATCGTCCCCGATTGGGCGGCCTTGGAAGATCGTCTTAAATCCAATCGTAAATGGTACTTAACCAAGACCGCCCCACGCAGCTACGCCAACGTCAGTTACGAAAAAGGAGACGCGTTGGTCTTCGGCTGCGAGTCAAAAGGCCTACCGCGCCAGCTGGTCGAGGCGAACGATCAGACGGCCATTTCGGTCCCCATGCGAACCGACGTCCGCAGCCTGAACCTGGCCTCGACAGCGGCGGCCGTCACCTACGAAGCCGTCCGCCAGCTGACCGTTTCCGGCGAATATTCTTTACCAATCGGCGAATCCCCGATTGGGTAAAGCAAACCTGAATCGCCAACCAAGCCACCCCAACCCAAGTTGCCACAAATGGGTGGCCCAGAGATTTATCTCTGGGTGGCCGAAGGTCACAAGCGGCTAATGAGTTGAGTTGGTACCGGTGGAACGTTTCTATTTTCTGCAAACCTGATGCATTAGCCGCTTGTCGGCTACGCCGACCCAGAGATAAAACTCTGGGCCACCCCTCCATTTACGCCAACATCCCTGGCGGATTGATCTTCCCTGATAGCTGGCTTTTTCTCACAATAGCCGCTCGATTGAAAAGACCCATCGGCCACGCATCGCAGGGAGGCGAAATGAGGCCCAAGCTTGTTGTTGATTATGTTGTGTATCTCATCGTTCGCCTGTTTATCTGCACGGTTCAGGCAACGCCCCTTTCGGTATGCGCCCAGGTTTCAAGTTTTCTGGCCTGGCTGGCCAACGACGTCTTAAAGATCCGCGGCAAGCTGGTCGACTCGAACCTGAAGCACGCCTTCCCCGATCTTTCGCCCTCGCAGCGAAAAAAACTGGCCCGCCGCAACTGGTACCACCTTTGCCTGATGGTGTGCGAAATCGCCCACGCGCCGCGCAAGTTGCACGACACCAACTGGCACAAGCACATCAAAATGAAGGACATCCACATCCAGATCGAGCAGGCGCTCGGCCGCCGACCGGTGGTAGTGCTGCTTGGGCACTTCGGCAACTTCGAGGTGATGGGCTACTGCACCGGCATGCTCGGCTTCCCCACGTACACAGTGGCCCGGCCGCTGGATAATCCGTTTCTGCATAGGTGGCTGGAAGAGTTCCGCAGCGCCACCGGTCAGATCATCCTCCCCAAACAAGGCAGCGCCCCCTACATCGAACAAGTGCTCGACCAAAACGGAACGCTGGCCCTGCTGTGCGATCAAAACGCCGGCCGCAAAGGATGCTGGGTCGAATTCATGAACCGCCCTGCCTCGTACCACAAAGCAATCAGCGTCTTCTCGATGGCTAGCGGCGCCCCACTGGTGTTCCTCTACATGCGCCGCACCGGCGGCCCCATGCAATTTGAGTTCGGCGTCGAAGGCATCTACGACCCCGCCACCGCCGACGAGCAAAAAGGGGTGAAAGAAGTCACCCAGTGGTACAACGAAATGCTAGAACGAGTCGTCCGCCGCGACCCAGAACAATACTGGTGGGTGCACAACCGCTGGAAAGACGACCGCCCGGCTAAGAAGCGAGAGAAGGAAAAACAGCGATTGGCCGCCGAGCGGAAAGAAGCCGCAAAACTGGCCCAAGCTGCTTAGGGATTACTTGCATATCTCCGTGTGCCCCTGGCCTCTGACCAGTGTTTCGGGATCGGCATAAAGTTCGCCAGCGGGTACCCACTTCACACTGGCGAGACGCCAGTGGCACACAGAAGCCTGTACCTTCGACAGTCCGCCCCAGCCGCCGAACGCTAATAACTAGATGCTCGGCAACCGCAGTAAGTGGCGCAACAAAAAAGGCAGGCCCCAGGGCCTGCCTCAATCTTCTAATCATTCAATTCTCGATCGCACACCTAAACCGTTTGCTCGGCATGCTTCCCCTCGGCGAACTCTTCAATTGCCTTGGCACAAAAGGCTGGCAAATCATCGGGATTTCGGCTGGTGACCAGGCCTTCGTCGCAGACGCATTGCTCGTCTACCCAGTTCGCTCCCGCGTTTTTCAGGTCGGTTTTCAGGCTTGGCCAGGAAGTAACCTGGCGACCTTTAACCACGCCAGCTTCGATCAGCGTCCATGGGCCGTGGCAGATGGCGGCGACAGGCTTATGCTGTTTGAAAAAGTCGCGGATGAAGCTGACCGACGTCTCGCACGTGCGGAGGGTATCTGGGTTGGCGACGCCGCCAGGCAGGACGAGTCCGTCGAAATCTTCGGCTGATACTTTTTCGACATTTAGATCGACCTCGAACTGGTCTGCCTTCTCGTCGTGGTTCATTCCCTGGATCTTGCCGTCTTTGGGGGATACCAGCACGACCTGGGCTCCGGCCGCTTTGATCGCGTCCCACGGTTGGGTCAGTTCGACCTGCTCGAAGCCATCGGTGGCGAGAAATGCAATTCGTTTACCGTTTAGTTGATTCGACATCTCTTTTCCTCTTTCTAGCTCAGTGTCTGATGAGGCCTATCGCGGGCGTTCTGCGTGTGGCGATGGCGTACAGCGCTCAGCACGGTCGCCAACCAACCAGGCCTTATCCTAAAAGCAAATAGAATGGCTGAAATTCGCGTCCCAGCCGGGCTTGGTTGCTATCGTTGCAGATTGCGCGCCAATAGTGCCACCAAAAGAATGCCTGCGGTCGAGTGGCACTGGCGACCGTTAAGACCTTTATGTGCCTTTGGCCAGTGCAATGTGGTCTCCATCACGAACCGCTTGAGTCTTGAACACCCGAGCGATGAAACCGTGCCGGATCTGGTTTGGTGATTCGGGGGTTACTTCGTCCCGGCTCCAACTCGGACCAACTTCATGATCCGCCCTGCCACGTTCCAATCTTGCACGTACAGATTCCCCTCGGCGTCCCAAAACGAACCGTGCGTTCCGCTGAATACGCCTTCAATCCATTGGTCTTGGGGAACGTTGTAGTTCTTCCCTTTGGCCAGGCTGGGGTTGTTGCCGAGGACGGCGATGATGGTGTTGGTTTTGTCGAGGATCACCAGTCGCCCGTGTAGGTCTGGCACCGAGACAAAGTCTCCTTGGATGGCTACCGAGGTCGGCATGCCGAGGCCGGTGGTGACCTCTTCGATGAACTCGCCATCCAAGCTGTAGTGCAGCAGGCGGCCTTTGGGTTGGTGGTTTCGATCGCAGATCAACAAACGGTTCGGCTCGTAGCGCGTGTCGAGCGTCATGCCGTGGGCCGTGTTGAACTGTTTCAGGCCGTTCCCTTTTTCGCCAAAGTGCATCAGGTATTTTCCGGCGGCATCGTACTTGAAGATGTGATTGCTGGCGTACCCGTTAGACAGGTAGATATCGCCGTTGGCAGCGACGGTGATGGCCGTGGGGTTGAACTTGATTTTGCCCAGCCCGGCTTCTTCCGGCAGTTTCAAACGCAAGACAATCTCGCCGGTCTGGGCGTTGAACTTGATCCCTTCGGCGTCGTTATTTCGGGCCCCGTAAATGTACTGGGTGCCGTCCTCGTCGCGGATCTCCATGTCGTGAATGTTGGAGTAGTCCTTGCCCAGGTAGCTTTGAATTACCCTGCCGTCCGGCGAGAAAACGAAGACGCCGGCTTTGGCACTGGTGTAAATGTTGCCGGCCTGATCGATGACCACCGAACCATGCGTCGGGCCAATCGCGGAGTTGCCATCGGGACGCAGGCCCCAGCCTGGGACGGTGTCGAAGGTCATCTGCCCGCTGCCCATACGAACCGGCTGCGGACCGTCGTCGGCCATCAACGAGATAGCAGTGCCCAGCGAGACGACCATGGCGAGAAAGAGCGAAAAAAGACGCATGACGAGTGCTCCGAGGTGACTTCTACAGATGTGGTTGGCGGGAATGTAGCGTAGGCCAGCACAAAGCTCGAAGCAAGTCTCGACCGGTAAGGCCCCACGCGGGCGCGGGTCGGACGCCTGAAACTGCTTAATAACCCACGCCCGCGCGAATCTTAAAAAATTTTCATTTCAGCACTGTACATATGCTACACCAGGCTGATATATCTAAAGCATGCCCAGGGGACGCTTCCCCGGCACCGTGCCTATTTTCTTTGTAGGCATACGAAAACAGTACCCCGTTTCGCTGCTAAACAAGCAGCAAACCGTAGGGCCCGCGTGTCGCGGGTCGCGAAGTGGGTACCCGGAATCCGACCCGCGTTCGCGCGGGGCCCTACTAAACCCAACACCATATAAGAGCACCGTTATGTCCCATCACCACGAAAAACCTGAAAAACACGAACCGGGCGCCTCCGCGCACGGTTCGCAGGTTGCCGTGATCGATGGCAACCGACTGCTATGCCCCTGCTGCGGAGAAGTCCTGGCGATCCTGGCCGATGAGCCTCCTGAGGAGCCAGTCGATAACGAATCAGTCAATAACGAACCGGCCCAAGAAGAGCCAGCCGACGAGCCACCATGGCAACCGACCGAGTCGAAACACTTCGTCCTACCGCAACCGGACCTCTCATCCCCCTGGGATGAAATCGCTCGTCGGCAAGACGCCCTTAAAGAAGCCGCCTGGGAGGCCTACAACCAGTCCGAAAAGGCCAAGCAGGAAGCACTTTACGCCCAATATCTAGAGTCTGACGACCCCGGCTTCCTAGCCGATTATCTGACCGTGCCGATCGATCCTGAGATCGACGCCTACGAGATCCCGGCCGAAGATCCGCCCCCGCTGCCGAGTCGAAAAAAGACGAAGCCAGCGCGGACGGTTACCCGACCACCACGCGAGCAAAACACAGAGACCTGGCGCCAGCGGAAACTCCGTTGGCGAACGCATCTGTTCGAAGAACCGCGCACGCGCGATCGAGATCGCTTCTTAGCGTGGACCTTTTACCACACGAAGATGTTCAATCTGCAACTGCAGGAAGAGATCCGTTTAAAGCAGGCGAAGATCGAAGGCCTGCGCTTCGAGCATGGCGTCGCGGAAGTGCCCCCTTCGTACGAAGAACACTTGCCTAGCGATAACCTGCCAAAGGCACGACCTCACGTTGCAGTCCAGGAGTTCGACCTTCTGTACTGGATCGAACAGGTAAGCCGGTCAGAAGAAAGCCACGCCCACAAAGACGTGAGCATGGCACCCGCCAATGTTAAACCGAACCAGTATCTAGCCAAAGAACGCGGCCCACCCTGACTTAACCTCCGGTAGGGTGCGAGCAGAGACGCGAAGCGGAACGTATCGCACCGAATGCGGTCTCCATCAAATGGCAACGCGACAACGTTGTGCAAGGTGCGATTCGCTGCGCTGCTCAGCACCCTACATCAAAACAGGGTTCTCATCTCTTGTCCCCTCTCCCTCGAAGGGAGAGGGGTTCCTGAACAAAATTTAACAAAGACCACAAGAACACGTTCCGAATCGTTCGGGAACGTCGTTCGCGCATGCGCTGCCAACAAGCCGGATGCCCCCTCACCCTAACCCTCTCTGTGCGGGTAAGGGGGCGAAGGGACCGGAGCGCGTATGGCAACCCGTGAGCGTTGTTCGTGATGCGACTGGCTGTGTTGTTGGGCAGGCTACAATGATTGAGCCGGGGGCTGAGCCGATGTGGTTGCGTTCATTTCCACATTGATTCCCCTGCATGCAGTCGTTATTGTTTCGCCTCATCAATGAGAACAGGCGGGCAGCCGTGGCGAACAGCTTTCAGGGGACGTGCTAGCGATGGGCGAGGATCCAATAATTTCCGTGGTGGTGCCGCTGCCGGACGACCGGGGGCATGTGCTCGACTGTTTGACTGGTTTCACTCAGCAAACGCTGGAAGTGCCTTTCGAGGTGATCGTGCCGACCGAGGCGGCTTCGTCCAGCGAGGTTGCCTGGCTGGTCGATCGCTTTCCCCAAGTACGGTGGATTCATCGGCCCGGGCTGAAAGTGAACGCCTTGTATAATGTCGGCGCGGCTGCCGCACGGGGCGAATATCTTTACATTTCGGAATCGCACTGCGTGCCGCGTAGCGATTGCCTGCAGCAGATTTTCGACTTCGTCCAGCAATCGGGGCTGCCGGCGGCGTGTAGCGCCAGCGACGGCATCAATGCCAACTACGTGGCCGAAGGTGAGCAGCGGATTTTTGAAGAAGACTTTCATCGTTGGATGGAAGCTAAAAAGTGCAAGATCGCAATCCGAGGCACGCTGATCGAGCGTGCTTTGTGGGAACAGGTCGGCGGGTTTCAGGCCGAGTTCGGACACTTCTCAGAGATGCTCATCGGTTGCCGATTGGAAGCTGTGGGCGCTCGGTTTGGCTTCGCGGCGAATTCGTACGTTTCGCACGGCAACCAGGTCTGTTTGAAATCGCTTTCCGAGGAGTTGATCGAGTACGGCGAAGACGAGTGCCGCTCTTGCCACCTCACACCGGCAGAAATGCGAATCGCCGATACCAAAGAATGGGCGGACCGAGAGTTGCTGAAACGGCAATCGCTGTGGCTCCGCTTTCGGCAGGCCAAAGAAGCGGTTCGCCAATGGGCTCGGGCTGTTGCCATCCAAACCCTTCCGCTACCGGCGGAGTGGCGGTTTCAAGTGTTTCGCCGATACTGGCAATCGGCGATCCGCCAAGGCCGGCTGCGGTATTTGGCATCGATGACGACGTTCGACGCAACGAGTGAAGAGATCGCTAAGCCGAGCGATGCTTATCGAAAAGCGGCTTAGCAAGACGAATCATCGTTGATCTCACTGGCCGCTTGCTGCCTGATAGCCTTGGTTGGACGCAGGCTTGGGGGCCAACGGCTGGCCGGTTCCATCCCACGGCGGTACCGGGCGTGTCGTAGATTTATCGGCGGTTTTTGCTTCCGATGTGGGGGCGATCACTTCGGTGTCTTCGAGGATCACTCCACCGCCGCTGGCCGTTTGGCGTTTTGTTTTTTGGCAGTTGGCGATCCGACAATCGGTGAGCGTGATTTTGTGCTTTGCGCGGTCGTCGGTCATGGCGGCAACGCTTAGGTCGTAAAAGGTGCAGTGCTTCGCCGTGAGTGGCCCCCCGTTGCTCCAGAGCCCGGTGCCGCCGTAGCCGAGGTAGCAGTTCTCGAGCGTACCGGTCGTCCAAATACGAACCTGACGACCATTGCCCAGGGCGATGCAATCTTTGAGTTGCACGTCGTCGACCTTCAAGTCGTAGCCAGCGTCTTGATTGCGGATGCCACGGCAGCGTAGGAAGGTGACGTTCTGGGTATTGCCTTCGACGACGAACCCGTCGCCGTTTTTGTAGCGGTTTTTCTGCAGCGGCATCATATTGTTGGCAGCGGTGCAGTCCTCGAACACGATGTGCGAGTTGGGCGTGCCACCATTGTTGACGTTGAAACCGAAGGGTAACAGCTCGGTGTGTTTTTCCCACTCAGGATCGGCCTGAGAGCAATCGGCGACGCAGCGTTGAAACACAACATGATCGCAGCCTTGTTCGAGGCGAAAGCCATGTTTGCTGTAGCGAACCAGATCGCAGTCCTTGATCCGCACCTGATCGCAATCGCTTAAGTAAAACCCATACCGGCAATGCTGCACATCGACATCATGAAACGCCAAATGTGTGCGGTCGTCTGCGTTGCCTACTTTGTCGGCCAACACACCAGTGCGGTAGCCATCGAGGCGAAGGTTTTCAAACGTGATATGGGATGCCCCGGCCCTTAGTCTGATCGCCGTGGCCCCTTTCGAGGGCGCTTCGAGCTTCCACTGATGCGCCAACACCGGCAAGCCGTTCCCCCGATCGACGCCGCGGATAATGATCGGGGCGTCCGCAGTTCCGTGAACATCGATTGAAAGCGAAACCCCTTGATACGAGCCCCCACCGAGAAGCAGCGTATCGCCCCGCTTTAGCTGGGAAACCGTTTCGGAAAGCGATGTGGCGTCGAAGGCGTTTTCCCAGTTCGTACCATCCTTCTGCCCGGCACCTTCTACCGTGACATGGCGGTCGGCGGCAACGGCCCATGAGATAAGGAATAAGGAGAGGCAAATCGTAAGGGTTGTTTTCAGCATGAAGGACGACTCAAGAGGAGGTGATCAGATAAGTGCACGTAAGACACTACCCTACTACAGATGTCAGAAAATTTCATGATCCCGACAGGAAAGTCTCGCGATGCGGCGATTCAACTTCGTTGAGAATGCTTGCTGTAAAAACGTTCAACACAAGCCTGCGGCTTAAGCAGTTTAGGCCGAGGTGAGCAAATATGGCCCACTCCTCAGAGATACCACGAAATATCTTTGAGTCTTGAATTAACGATATTTAATACATTTTGTGTCGCAATGGGATCTCGCATTGGCATGCTAACTGCATTTGTTTGTCTTGTGTCTTGATCTCTTATTGGCCTTATCTCTGTCGAATGGTCAAGACACGTTAACCCCCTCCCCTTTCTAACTAGTATTCTGAAAAGGCAAGACGCTTCATGGTTCACCATCCTTCAACTCGGCGCGGGTTCACACTTGTAGAACTGTTAGTTGTGATCGCTATTATTGGCGTATTGATCGCGCTTTTGCTTCCGGCTGTGCAACAAGCACGCGAAGCGGCTCGTCGGATGCAGTGCAGCAACAATCTCAAGCAACAGGGGCTGGCTCTGCACAACTATCACGACGTTCACCAATCGTTTCCATCGGGCGAATTGACGGTCAGTCGTTTAGGTTGGCAGTCGCTAATTCTTCCGATGATCGAGCAAGGTGCCCTGCACGATGCGCTCGACACGGCCGGGGCATTCACTGCCAGAAACACGTCGGCCGATCCTGCCTGGCATAACGACCCCGACGTGGTATCGACCGGCACAACGCCGCTGGCCCAAACGATTATTGACGGCTACATCTGCCCTTCAGATCCCTCGGGAGGTTTGAACGAAAAGATCCGATCGGACGATTCGAATTACCCTGGAGCCTATGGCAAGTCGAACTACGTCGGCGCATACACGGCCGCGTTCTACGACAGTTCTGGCACGAAGACAGCCGATCGTAAGGCAACCTTCTACGAAAACTCGAAGGTCAAGTTCCGTGATATTACCGACGGAACGAGCAATACGTTGATTGTCGGCGAACGATGTACGGCCTCTCCTTTTGTCGGGTCGTTGTGGATCGGATGGCACAATCTAACCGGTCCCATTACCCACAGTCATCAGTTTACTTTGCGGGTTCGGATCAATCGTCTGTCGAACGACACCGACTATCCAATCAATGGAAACAGCATGCACTCGGTCAGCAGTATGCACCCCGGTGGTGCCCAGTTTTTGTTTGGTGACGGCTCGGTCCGTTTCTTAGCAGAAACGATCAATCTTCAATCGTACGCAGCTTTAGGAACCATCGACGGTGGCGAGGTTGTCAGCGAGTTTTAAGCACGCGCCGTCGTGATCGCCTAAATGACATTTAGAAACATTGGTTGAAGAGGACTTAGATGAATCGAATGCAAACACTCATGCTGATCGCTGCGTTGTCAGCGATCAACTGGACGGGCTGTAGCCAGGATAGCGGCCCGGCTTTAGGGCAGGTAGATGGAGTCGTTACTCTGGATGGCAAGCCGCTGCCGGATGCGATGGTGAGCTTTTATCCAGCCGAGGGTGGACGATCGGCGCATGGAACGACCGATGGCACGGGCAAGTATCAGCTACGTTTCACAGCCTTTAAAGAAGGGGCCATGGTGGGCCAACACACCGTCAAGATCGAGGTGGGTGTTCAGACTGGGGAAGTCGCTTTGACGCCTGCCCAGAAAGCGCGAAAATTGCCGGAAATCTATAACAAAAATTCCGAGCTTAGCGCTGAAGTCAACAGAGGTTCTAACACGCTCGACTTCGCACTGAAATCTAAGTAGCCAAAAAAAATTGCCGGTCGAAGCGTCCGCCGGAGGGGACGCTTCATCTCCGGCAAATAGTCTCTCGCGAAACTGTTACTACGCAGGTTTCACGTTTTCGGCACGCGGACCTTTAGGGCCTTGGCCTTCATCGTAAGAAACACGCTGACCTTCGTGAAGGTCTTCAAACCGGACGCCGTCCAAGTTTGAAAGGTGAAAAAACAGGTCCTTGTTCTGACCTGTGTCGATAAAGCCGAAGCCTTTGTCGGTGAGACGCTTGATGATACCTTCCGGCATGATCCATTCCTTGAGCACAAATCTTGCAGGACACCGGGAAGCACTTTGCTTAACGGTTGTCTTTGCATAAAAGAGCATTTTACGACGAAAATCGAGCGCTGAACAGCATGCTAAGCAACTTAGTTCACATCTTTAATATACATCGGGAAAAAAAGATCATCGCTCGCGCTGAAAACCCTTAAAACCCCGGTAAAAAGGAGGTTTTAAGGTCGAAGGCCTCGCTTACTGGGACTTCGTTTCGGGCACTATTTTCGATCGATCCTTCGTTCGTCCAAAGAAAAGGATAGAAGAAGAAGCACCGATCACGGGAAAGATATCGGGTATCGGCTCGCCAAGATGTCCAACGAAGGTCGGCATAAAATTCATCGAGACCGCCGTTCACGGCACTATAAAACAGGTCGGAGTAACCCAGTTCGAGCGGCTCCCAGTCCAGATCATCGGGTGCCCAGTAATAGACATTGCCGACGTCCTCGCCCAGTTTGCCTCCGTTGATGGCGAAGAATCCACCGGCTACGTCGTCCGCAATCAGGAAAAGCCCTGGGGTTAGATCAGGATGTGGTCGACCGGTTGGATCGGTTCCGGCAGTTCCTCGTCGGGACGCCCGGATAGTTGGAGAACGTTGCGTTCGATCATGGTGGTCAGCTGCAACAGCGGCAGGTCGTTGTCGTCGAGCATAAACGGCTGCTCGATTTCGTCCCCCACGGCATCGAGCCCGAGAAAGAAGTAAGCGACCAAGGTGACGACCAGCGGAGTTAACATTCCGACGGTATCGTGCAGGCCACACGGCAATGCCATGCAGTACAGAAAGACTGTGCGGTGGGTCAGCACGCTATAGGTGAATGGAATTGGGGTGCTTTTAATGCGTTCGCACCCACCTTGAATGCCCATCATTTCGGTCAAGCAGCTGTGCAGTAGCGGGACATGATAGGCATCGAGTCGTCCGCTTCGCCAGGCCGAATTGATCTGACGCGAGATCCGATCGGCGATGGCCGCCGGAACATTATCTTGGGCCAGATCATGGTGCAGCTGCTGGTCGCCAGGTAACTGTTCTTCCAGGTCCGCGGCTGGGTCGGTTTCGCGTAGGCGATGTCGCAGAGCATGAATATGACAGATGACCAGCCGCACCATGTGCAGACGCTGTTGCTGAACTTCGTCGGAAGGTTGTGGGTTGTTTTCGCCAACGGTATCGTCAATCAGCGTGTTGATCTGCATGGTGAAACTTCGGCAGACATTGACCATACATCCCCACAGTTTGCGGCCTTCCCAGTAGCGATCGTACGACGCCGTATTACGAAAACCGAGGAAGATCGCCAACGCCAGGCCGACCACGGTAAAGGGTGCCATCGTTAAGGTGTACGCGTGATCGGGAAAAAGAAATGCGGAGGTGGTGATCAGGACCGACCAGAAGAAGACGACGGCCATGCGCGGCCAGATCGATTCCATCGTCGTTCCATGAACGGCGAAGATCATTCCTAGCCAGCTGTCTTTTTCCGTAACGATCATGAGGACCTAAGGCCTGATTGCATAGAGGTATGGTAATACTTGCCGAACAAGTTACCCGATGAGACCCTGCTATGGCAACCGAGACCGGCACCGATCAATCCTTGGCCGGTGCGCCCCCTTTGCGAAGTAGAGGTGGCGCCTTGCCGGAGACAGGCCGAATCAGCTTGCCGCTGAGATGGTCGGTCTCGACGGCCGTTTTATGCCAGAGCTGCGAAAGCTCTTTCACGCGCTGGGGATACTCGTCGGCAAGGTCGTTCAGTTCGGTCCCGTCCTTTTCAGTGTCGTACAGCTCCCACTGCGAAGCGCGATGCGTGACGACCTTCCATTTCCCTTGCCGAATCGCTCGGTTGTTTGCGAAGTGGAAGTACAGGAACTCGTGCGGCTGACGCGTTTCGCCTGCTAAGATAGGCGTTAGCGAGAGACCTTGCAGCGGCTCGAGCTTTCGCTTGGGCCAGCTGGACGGGTACTCGGTTTTGCCCAGATCGACGCACGTGGCCATGAAATCGATCAGGTGGGCTGGCTGATCGGTGATCGCGCCGGGCTTGGTTTTCAAGCCGGTGGGCCAGTGGGCGATTAGCGGAGACGAGATGCCTCCTTCGTGCTGGTTTTGCTTGTGCAAACGAAACGGCGTATTACCCACATGCGACCAGCCGGTGTCGTAACACCAGTACGATCGCGGGTCCCATGGCTCGTACTCTTGGCCGCGAGTGCGTTCAAACGGACAGGCCCCGTTGTCCGAGCAAATCAGAATGAGCGTGTTGTCGAAGATGCCCTGCTCTTTGAGAAACGCGACCAATTGGCCGGTCGTTTGATCGACCCGGTCGACCATGCCGGCGTAGGCTGCCATGCGGCGGCGTTCCCAGTCTTTTTGATCGTCGGTCAGCGTGTCCCATTCGGGAACGAGTTCTGGCCTGGGAGACAATTCCCACTGTTTGGGAATCAGCCCCATTTCAAGCTGTCGTTCGTACCTGGTCGCGCGAAGTTTATCCCAGCCTTCGCCGTAGCGGTTTTCGTACTTGCGGAAGTCTTCCTCGCGGGCATGCAGTGGGTAATGGGGAGCGTTGTGGGCAACATATAAAAAGAACGGCTTGTCGGGGTTCTCGGCGAGCGACTCGCTGAGGAACGTCTTGGCCCATTTCACGTTGGCGTCGGTGGTATAGAAGTCGTCGTCGAAGTCGTCCCACTTCTCGCCATTGAGACGAAACGATTTGTCTCCTTCAAAGAAGTTGGTCGCCCCGGAAAGGTGCCCGAAGTATTTCTGAAAACCAAAATCGGTTGGCTGTTTGCTGAGATGCCATTTGCCCACCATGGCCGTGGTGTAGCCAGCATCGCCGAGCACCTCGGCAATCGTCACGCCCCGCTTGAGTGACTCGCTGCCGGCTTGGTCGCAGTACAAACCGGTGAGCAGCGATACCCGCGATGAATGGCATTTGCCGGTGTTATAGAAGTTGCGAAAGCGGAGCCCGTCCTTGGCCAAGCGGTCGATGTTGGGCGTTTCGATCTCGCTTCCATAGCAACCGAAATCAGAGAAACCAAGATCGTCGACCATCATAATGATGATATTAGGACGCTCGGCCGCTTGAGCATTGGGAGTGCCCCACCCCAAGCCCACCACCGTTGTCACAACGAACAACGAAATTCGGGCCGCCGCCGCGATCGTCTCGCGCATAGTAATAAGGTCCATTTTGGAATTCCAGAGCGATCAATAAAGAGGGTCAGGCGGGGCTTGTGCCGGTGGGGGGTGTCGTCCGAATGATTCGATTATAGCCACACGACGCCAAACTCGCCAAGAGTTACAGTCAAAGGATAAACGATCAATTGACGAATGGGTTCTAAAGTGGATAATAGTATCCAGAATAAGGTTTCCCCCCAAGGTATCGAGAATCCCCCCTGTCATCCGCTGACACAAATCCAGATGACTCAGCGGCTCGCCGGTGCCGCTTGCTCGGTCGTCTGGGACTTTTGAAACAGGCTTCGATATGAGAATTCACCCGACGTTGATGGTGGCGACGATGGTGTTGGCCGTCTCGCCTGGCATGGCTCAAGAGCATTACGACCAAGAGCCCATCAACTACAGCGCCAAATCGAGCGATAACCCGATTGCCCAGGTGCAGCAGCAACTGGACGAAGGCAGCCAGACGCTAGAGTTTGACCAAGACCACGGCTTTCTCAAGTCGGTGTTGAAGGTCTTGGAAATCTCGCCAGAGTCCCAGGTGCTGGTCTATTCTAAGTCGAGTTTTCAGCTACAGCAAATCTCTCCTCGTCGTCCTCGGGCACTCTATTTCAACGACGACTCGTACGTCGGATGGGTGCAGAATGGAGATGTGCTAGAGGTGATGACGACCGACCCGATCCGTGGCGAAGTGTTCTACACGCTTGAGCAGCAGGCGGAAGAAAAGCCGCAGTTTGTGCGCGATCAGGGGCAGTGCACCGTTTGCCATTCGTCTTCGCGCACACAGCGCGTGCCGGGCGGGTTGGTGCGGTCGATGTTTGTCACCTCGAGTGGCATGCCGCACTACGGTGCCGGGACATTCAACACAGATCAAACGAGTCCCCTTTCAGAGCGTTGGGGCGGATGGTACGTGACTGGAACGCACGGCGAGATGCGGCATATGGGAAACGTGGTCTCGAAAGATCGCTACAAGCCAGAAAGTATCGATCGTGAAGAAGGGGCGAACGTAACCGACCTGAGCGAGCTTTTCGCGGTCGACAAGTACGTGACACCTCATAGCGATATTGTCGCGCTGATGGTTCTCGAACATCAGTTGCAGATGCAGAACTTCCTGGCCCTGGCCAGTCACGAGGCTCGCCGTTCGGCCCATCACGACCAAGTGATGAACGAGGCCTTGGAGCGTCCCGACAACTACGTGAGCGACACCACCACACGCCGCGTTCAAAGCGCCGGCGACAAAGTCGTGCGTCACATGTTGATGGTCGACGAGGCACCGCTGACTGACACCATCGCAGGAACCTCAGGCTTCGCCGCAGAGTTTCAAGCGAAAGGGATCAAGGATTCGCAGGGGCGTTCGCTACGTGATTTGGACTTGAAGACGCGGCTCTTTAAGTATCCGTGTAGCTACCTGATCTATTCGAAGACCTTGGATCAGCTTCCCTTGAACATGCGGACACACATCGCCCAGCGGCTGCGGGAAGTTTTGGCTGGGGAAGACACTAGCGGCGATTTCGATCACCTCACTAGCGTCGACCGCCAGGCAATTTCCGAGATCTTGCAGGAAACCAAGCCTGAATTGTGGAAGCTTGGCAAGTAGCTCTTATCGTTGAGCCAAGTCAAAGGTGAACTCGTTGGGCCCGGTCAAGGTTACATCGACGGGGATTCCTTGCGAGCCGACGGCATAGCGTTTAGGCACAATGTCTTTCGTCGCGTTGGCATCCATTAGCTGGAACTGCACACGATGCTTGCCGGGCACGGCACCTGCGGAATTGGTCGGATAGTAAACCCGAAATTTTCCGTCGGCGTCACTCAGTCCGCGCGAGGCGCCGGCATCGGCCTCGGGCTGGAATAGGACTTGAATGTTCTGAAGCGGTGCTCCGTCCATCGTGACCACACCACTGACTTCGGCCAGATCCGGTCCGTCCGAAGACGAACCGAAACAACCGATGGTGGTTGATGTGATCAGAGCGATCAGCAGCACTAAAAACGATCGATTTAAGTGAGATTGGAAAGGCTTCATCCGTTTGATCCCTGTGCAATTAGTATTCGCCCAAAATTTCGCCGTCACCGATCCGAGTGAGATAACGAAGCGTATCGAGATTGGTGGTCTCGCTCAGGAAGTGAACCGAACCATCTCCGAAGATCGCATTGCATCCGCCGGGGTGATTGCTGCCGGGCGTCCAGGCATAGGGACGAGGATCTGGTGGTGAATGAGCCGTATTAATCCCACGCGACATTTGCAGCCAGAACGTATGCGTGTACGCACCCCAGAACGGACCATACGAGGCGGACTGCTTCTCCATAGGTGTTTCACACATCAGGATCGAACTGCTTAGGCCATCGGTGATGTCGCGAAACTTAGCCGCGCCATTGTCGCCGAACGCCGGCCGCATTGACGATGAATTGCTCGACCCTTGCCAGTACAAACCGGTGCTGTAGTCGTTCCAATCGCTGGCAATAAAACCGTAGCTGGTCCGAGCGTAGTTCTCATTGTGATACCAATCCGTGGTGGCGGTGCCTAGATTGTCGTACGGATCGGAAGGACAGGCAAACAGGTCGATTCGGGCACCCTGTAGCACGGCCATGTTATTGGCTGCGTCGGTTGCATCAGGTGGCGTATCGCCATCGGCCGCCGAGCAAAGCCCCATCGGGAAGCGGAAGTCGAGCTGATCGTGCATCGCGCCTTGTTCTAGAAATGGCAAGATCAACAAGTGCCCCGTGATGTTACGAATGTTGTCCTTCAGTGTGGCTGGATAAGGAGAAGCGTCGCAGCCTTGGCAGGACGGGTTGAGGGTCGCTGGCGGCAGAACCAGATGCGTATCGTGATAGTTGTGCAGTGCCAGCCCAATTTGCTTCAATTGGTTTGTGCATTGCATTCGCCGGGCAGCCTCGCGGGCTTGTTGAACCGCCGGAAGCAGCAGTGCGATTAATACGCCAATTATGGCGATCACGACCAGAAGTTCGACCAGCGTAAATCCTCGCTGAGTCTGAGGTTTGCGTTCCATGTTGCCAATGGTCCTGTACGAATGTGATGAATGAGACGATCAATAACGAGACCAGCACACTTCCCTTCGCCTAATTAAACTGAAGTGAGCAATGAGAAGTAGTGGTTCAACTAGGCACTTGCCATGCCAATGAGAGTTGACTATCGCGTCGAGATATAACGTGGCATCATTGTGTATGTCATAAGTATGGATTTTTTAATGGTTTATCGTAATATCCTCCCGAGTGGACGATTTTGTCCCACCGAAATGAGTGGCATCGAGGTTGCTTCGATTGCAGCACGGTCCTGTCGCGCAGTTGAGCAGCGTACGGTGGGAAATGTTAAGTAGGGATGAACGTACGCTCGTCGGTACGTTGTTTCCTTGGCGCATGCGAACCTTTTCCGGCCAAGCGGCATCCGAGGATCATCCCACTCCCGATCATGGATAGGCGAAATGAAGATGGACCAAGCAGCACGCCCGGCGGAAAACGTTTCTGATTACGTCGACTTGAACGCCTATTTCCGACGGATTGGCTACGACGGGCCGCAAGAGCCGTCGTTGTCGGTGCTGCACGATATCGTGCATGCCCATGTGCTAAGCATTCCGTTTGAAAACCTCGATGTATTGTTGGGTCGACCGATTTGCTTGGATGCGGCCGCACTGCAAAAGAAGTTGGTGCACGATCGCCGCGGCGGCTATTGTTTCGAGCAGAACGGCTTGCTGCTGTTGGTGTTGGCAGCGATAGGGTTCGATGTCATTGCGATCAGTGCGCGGGTCAAAATTGGTTACCCGCGCACAGAGATCACACCACGAACGCACCAGGTGTTGCGGATCGAAATAGAGGGAGAGTCCTGGCTGGCCGATGTGGGCGTGGGGGGCCTCAGCTCAACTGCGGCGCTGAAGTTAGAACTCGACAGCGAACAGAAGACACCGCACGAGACGCGGCGGATTGTGCGCGATGACGATCTCTATTTCCACCAGGCATTGCTGGCCGGCACATGGGAAGATGTCTGTCAGATGACGCTCGAGCCGATGCCGCCGATCGACCGCGAGGTGGCTAATTGGTATACGTCGACCCACCCCCAGTCGCGTTTCAAGAACCTGTTAATGGTCGCCAAGGCTGCACCCGAAGGAGTTCGGCTGACGATGCTAAACGACGTGTTTTCGGTCCGGGATGCCAGCGGCACAGCCACCAAAACACCGATTCGCACCCAAGAAGAAATGCTCGACCTGCTGGCCGAGCATTTCAAAATGGAGCTTCAAGGGGACGATCGCTACGACCTACCCCTTTTGCGCGGTTAGGACGTGGGGCTTAGTTCGAGCCGAGAGCTTTTTCTAGGACAGGCTTGAACGCCTCGGCTTGTCGCATGAAGCCTAGATCGCTGGCGTGCGAAGCGTCGGTGGCCCCTTCGGTATCTTTACCGTAGAGGTGATCGCCGGGGATGTAGTACAGGTTTTTGATGCCTGCGTCGGTTAGCTCTTGATAGGCTTTGGTTAGGGCGGCGTGGTTGGCCGTGTGATGCTGGTTTCTGGTCGGCAGAATCCAATCGTTCGTATTGCGGCGGTCTTCAACCAAAATGATCGGTGTGTCAGGCTTGGCCGCACGAAGCTGTTTCACCAACGGCACGCAGCGCTGGGCGACATCCGGAGCACTCATGTTCGGTAGGCAGTCGATCACGTAGGCGGCTGCGTCGACCTGAACCAGGTAATCGGCAACTTCCTCGTGCATTTTTCCGTTGCCCGAGAAGCCCAAGTTGGCGACGGGACGATCGAGCCAACGCCCGAGAATTGCAGTGTGAACCATGCCAGGGCGACTAGCACAGGCCCCGTGGGTGATGCTGGTGCCGTAAAACACAATCGGTTTCTCGCGGGGTGCGAGGCCTTCAAACTTCGAGCCTTTCTTGACGCCGACCTTCAGCGTTTCAATGCCGTTATACAGGGGAAGATAAGCAGCGTACTCGCGCTCGCCAGGGGCCAGGCCACTGATCCATTTGGTTTTCACGGTTTGGGAGGATGGCTTGGTGACGCTCACCCACTTCCACGTACCATCTTTATCACGCGCGTAAAGATCGACGCCGCTGACGCCGGTGGCAGGCATGTGCGGCATCGCGATGCCACCGTCCTTCAGCTTGTAGTCGATCCACAGTTCGGTGGCGTCGGTCTTGAACCGGGCCATCATACCAGCACTGTCGCGGCTTAAGCTCCAAACGGCCGAGGTGACTTTACCTTCTGCGGATGCAGGCAAGCGATCGAACCAGCGGGAACGTTCTTGCTCGGGAAGGATTCGGCCTTCGACCCCCCACTGCGTAATATCGTGCCAGACAATACCGTCGTCGGTTTTGTCTTGTGCGACAAGCGTTTGAAACGAACTTAACGAGAGGATGGCGACAGCGCAAAGGAGTGTCGGGAGGGTTCTCATGGCGTGATTCCTGTGGCGGGATAAACTTGAAGTTCCTTCGACGTTAAATGGTCTGGTCGGAACAAGCAAGTAGGCAAACAAGCTTATCAGGCGGAGAAATCGCCAGCATGAATCGCCAAGCGGGCCATCCTTTCAAGCAAGATGGCCCTTCGTTGACGATCTTAAGGGGGACTTCTTTACTGGACGGCGCTGATCGCCTTTTGGGCTTCCTGGCCGTAGTGCGTGTCGGAGTAACGGCTGACGACGCGACCCATCATCCTTTTCAGGGTGACCGGAGAATTGGCCTTCTGTTGGCCTTGGTCGTAAAGCTTCTTGGCCGTTAGCTCATCCTGAAAAGCTTCGTTTTCGTCCAGCTTGTCGACCAAGTCGCGGCAGGCGCGGCCTTGCGGAGTCGACTTGAAATCCGTGGCGACCATTTCCGCGAGTTCGTACCCTGCGATCTGCTCGGGGATGGTTCCTTCGCGCGAGGTCTTGATCTTTTCGATTTGACGATTCAAGTAATTGGTGACGGTCGAGTTGAACTCATCGGCCAGTGATTCGTCCATTTTCTTGCGAAGCGAAATCAGCGAACGCTCGTCCAGCTTGGCACCGATTTCCGCAGGCCACAAAATTTCTCGCATCCGTGGCGACATTTCTGGGGTGAGGATCGAGAAGCTGCCACCCATGCCGGACTTCATGTCGCGGACAATCGAATACTCCTTCGTGCCGTCGTCCTTGGGATAAAAGCTGCCGGCCGATCTTCGCCCGGTTTGTATGCCATCTTCGAATGTGGAATACATGAACAGTTCGCTTTGAAAGCCCATCCGCTGCACGATCGAAGGATCGTCGCCGTGGAAGATGTTGGGCCCGACGAGATTACGTTCTAATGCGTAGCTGACCCCGCGCGAGGTTTCATCGGCATTGATCGCGAAGAGCACAACAGGCTCGTTACGAATCATTTCATGAATTTGCGCAAAGAGTTCCGGCGACCAAACATTGCACTTGGGACACCACGATGCGTAGACCATGACGACCGGGGTTTTGTCGCCGATCGATGCCGGCGACGGCACCCTGCCTTGCCAGCGCACGCCGGCGAGTGCTTGATCGAGCGAAACGTTTTTGATGGGGACCATCTGCATGCCTGGGGCGGCAATTTGACCCAAAGCCAGGGCAGGCAGCATAAGAACAGCAAGCGTGACGATCGTCACCATGGAAAAGCGATGCATGATAAGAGTCTCCTCAAACAATGGTATCGATGATCTTCGATTGAAATCGTTTCAAACCCGTAAGTCAAGGTGTTTTGGTACCCCTCTGGATGGGTCTGGCGAAATTGCGCAAGTTTTACATATCGCAGCGACCTGATTTACAGTCACGCCGCGTTCTGACAAGCAGATTCATTCGCTAAGATATGCGGTTCGATAGTGCAATCTCAGCGAGGAGCAGCGGCGATGACAACGCGAAATATGACCCAGGAAGAAGTCGTTCAACTGGTCGAATGGGCGGCTCAAGAGGGATGGAATCCTGGGCTTTGCGATGCCGAACGTTTTTGGGCGACCGACCCGGAAGGTTTCATGGCCATCGATGTTGACGGGCAGATGGCCGGTGCCGGTTGCGCTTTCTATCATGGTCCCGAGTATGGTTTTATGGGGCTGTTTATCATGCTGCCAGAGTTCCGCGGGCAAGGGCTGGGCCGCACCCTATGGTATGCCCGCCGCGACAAGCTTCGCTCTCGCCTATCGGCAGACGCGACCATCGGCATGGATGCTGTCACGAACATGATTCCCTTTTATGCCGAAGGGGGATTCGAGGTCTTTGCCCGGCACTGCCGCTTCACGCTTTCAGCGGAGAACGTATCGGTGCCAGAGAACCCTGCGGTGGTTCGTTTGACTGAGCCCGATCTGGCGGAAGTTCGCGCGCTTGACCGACGTGGCTTCCCATGCGAGCGAGAGAAATACCTGGGTGCCTGGACGACGCAGCCCAATGCCTATTGGCTTGGGCTGCCGGGAAACAACGGCCTGGAAGGTTACAGCGTTATGCGGTTATGCCGATCCGGCTGGAAGGTTGGTCCTCTGATGGCGGCGGGGAAAGATCAGGCCCGGCAGTTGCTTCTGGCCTGTATCGCTCGGGCAGAGCGCGGCCCGGTGTTTATCGACGTGCCGGACAACAACCCAGCGGCGTGGAGTCTGTGCGAAGAGTTCAACATGGAGCAAGTCTTCGAGTGTACCCGCATGTACTTCGGGCCAGCCCCTGAGCTTGATCATGCGTGGATCTACGGCGTGACGAGCCTGGAAGCGGGCTAGCGATCACTTAATCATCCGCGCTACCAAAGCGCGGATGATCGGATTGCTAAGCAGGCTTTGCCGGGCAGGCGTTAGTCGATGCCGTCCCGACGCTCCTTGATGTACATGTCTTCGTAACCCTCTCTGCCGTGGTACTTGGAACCGGCTTCGGCGAGCATCGAGTGGCACTTCTTCTTGAAGTCTCGCTTGTCGCCGTTCGCGAAATGCTTGGCGGCTGTGTTGAAGCTTTGCATTGCACCTCCTTCGAGAAAGGAGTTTTTGTAATGCAGGAACAGGGCCTGAGCGAAATGTGCGTCGGCTTCCATTTCCTGCAACGTCATTCTCCATTTCTTCAAGTCCTGAATCATGTGGGTCGCTTCGTGGGCGATCGTGCTCCATTGCTGCGGAGTGCTGAGGCCTTCGGTCGCGGGTGTCAGGTACAGGCAATTCGACTTGAGGTTGTAAAACGCCTTGGCCCCGGGGATTTTGCCTTCGGCGACGTAGACGCGGATCTTCTTGCTGGCGATCTTCTGCCCGATTTCCTCGTAATGCTTGTGCTTGTAGCCAACGACATTTGGCAAATGCACCCGAGGGAATTTGAACTTCTTTAGAATGGAGTCGTGCTGTAAAAAGTTGGCGATCTGAGTGATCTTCCCTTGCGGTAATGCGGTGCTTGAAGACATGGTAACCTCTTCGAAGGATTGTTCCTGAAATGATGCCGCTGCCAGGCGACTGGGATCGCACATGCGGCTGTCTGGGATGTAAATGGCGAGTTTCGAGAAAACCTTTCAGAGAATTTTGCTCAAAGTTTGCCGATAGGTGGGGGGGAATGGCAGGCAGGCGAGTCGCAGAGATTAACGCGAGAAAAAGAAAACGGTCGCCCTGAAAAAGTCCAAATTACGCGAAATGGTTAGTGGGGACTTACGACCAGTGGAGAGACAAGCAAGATGGAAACACCAAAACAGCAAATGAAAGACAGCGGTCAGCCGGTTATCCTGATCCACGGCCTGACCGGCAACCGGTGGGTGTTGCGGCCGCTCGCCCGGTTTTTGACGCAGCAGGACTATCAACCGACACGGTGGTGTTACCGCAGCGTGGGCAACAGCGTCATGAGCCATGCCCAGCGGTTGAAGGGGTTTCTGGAACGCGAAGCGGACTCTGCGGAGCCGCTGCACTTCGTCACGCATAGCATGGGCGGCATCATCCTGCGGGCCGTGCTGTCCGAAATGAATTGGCGGCGACCGGGAAGACTCGTCATGCTCGCCCCGCCCAATCATGGTTCGCGGGTCGCTGCGTTGGCTTCGCGATGCCTGCACTACCTCTGCCCTGCTTTGTCAGACATTTCGACCTCGCCAGGTAGCTTGGTGCACCGCCTACCGATGGTACCTTCGTTGGAAACAGGCGTCATTGCCGCAACGCAAGATATGCTGGTGCATCTCGAGAGTACTTCGATCGCCAACCAGGCCGATCACGTGCTTGTTTCGTGTGGGCACAATCGCATTTTGTATCACCGGGGAGCACGGCAGGAAGTGTTGCACTTCTTAAACAAGGGTCGCTTTACCGAGGGGGCCCGCCGTGTGGCCGCAACCGCTTCGCCGCAGCGGCTTATGGTATGATGGCAGATATCGATTTTCCTTCTGCCTCGAGACCACGACCTTCTATGCAATTTGTATCTTGCACCTATGAAGCGCACGCCGAGTCGATCTTAGAGATCTTCAACGACGCGATTGTCCATACCACCGCGCTGTATGATTATCACCCGCGGCCACTTGAGAGTATGGTTGGCTGGTTTGCCGCCAAGCAGGCAGGTAACTTCCCCGTGATTGGTGTGACCGACGAGACGGGTCAGTTGATGGGCTTTGCCAGCTATGGCACCTTCCGAGAGCGACCGGCCTATAAGTACACGGTCGAGCACTCGGTCTATGTCCATAAGAATCACCGCGGCAAGGGGCTCGGCTTGATGCTCATGAAGCGGCTGATCGAAACGGCCCAGCAGCAAGACATTCATGTGCTGGTCGGTGGCATCGATATGAGCAACGCAGGAAGCGTTCGTCTGCACGAAAAACTCGGGTTCGAACTATCGGGAACGATCCGTCAGGCCGCCTACAAGTTCGACCGTTGGTTAGATCTGGGGCTCTATCAATTAACACTGCCAACGCCAACGAATCCGGTCGAAGGTTAATCGTAGGTCAGCACAAGAATAGGAAGATAGATGCCGAATTGGATTGATGTCGCAGCCGAAGCAGACTGCCAGCTGGGGAAATCGCTGGAAGTGGTTGCCGCCAAAAGAATGGTCGCCGTCTATCACACGGCCGAAGGTTATTTTGCCACCGATGGGATGTGTGCCCATCAAGGAGGTCCCGTCGGTCAAGGCGAGCTATGCGGCAACATCGTGACCTGCCCTTGGCATGGCTGGCAGTACGATATCACGACGGGAAAGCACCAGCTCAGCTCGATCCATCTCGATTGCTTTCCGGTGAAAGTCGAAGCGGGACGCATCTGGGTGGATGTTCCCGCTGACGACTAAGGGGAAGCGAATACCGTCGACGGTGACGTGCTCGTGCTTTATTTTCCGTTCTTCTTCAGGTCGAAGTTCAATTCTTCGTTCGGACCCGAGATAGTCGCCGTTAGAGGAGTCAGGTGCTTGGCGTTGTAACTGGGATGGGTCACTGTTTCCAGCTTCTCACGAGTACCGCTATCGGGCACACCGGCCAGTATGTATTCTTCGCCAACGACTTTGTTGCCCAAGACCATCACTTTTTTCTCGCCTGGTTCGACTTCACTCTGATAGCTTCCGTCTTGAATCACGGCCCCTGCGGCCGGCGAGTTTCCATCGATGGAAATAAAGGTGATCAGGCCTCCTTCAACCGGTTGGCCTTCTACAGATACGGTGCCGCTGATCGGTATGGCAGTCGATGCCGGGCCACCGCAGCCGAGCACCAAAGGTATCGCACAAACGATCGACATCACGGCTAAGAGTGGAGAGTATTTCATAGCAAAAGTCGCTCTAGCAGTTTGAGAAGATTTAGGTCTAGGAGAAGCGCCTCTTCGCCGGGAACCGTTGGCATCGCGCTGAATGGGATGCGCGATGCCAGGTGTTTTTCCGATTTCATCTCGTTAAGGAAGTTGTATTGCTTCGCCACCTTGGCCGGACATAGCAGCTTCCCAAACACTTTGGCTCACTGTTTCCGCGATAAATCGAACCGAGCCATCCATCATGCTCACGTTCACGCCGCCAGGATGATTGCTGCGGGGAGCGATCTGGTATTCAGTGTTGTTTCCGACTTGAGTGCATGGCATCCGGCGATAGTCGGCATGGGACGGGTCTTCGCTGGTGTCTTTGCACTGACGGCATTGATCGGGAACGGTCGAGTTGGGCGTGTTGATCGACATGAAGCCGGGGCTTCCTTCGTCGTTGAGAATGTCGCCACGGTTGTCGTCCAGCCCATTCGGCGATGCGATCAAGATTTCGGAAAAGCCAACCGTGTTGGACGTACCGTCGGTCAGGTCAGCAAAGCGATACATGTGGCGAACACCAAACGGCGAACCGCTGAAGATGGCCTGATCGGCGGCGTTCTGATGCAAGTGGGTGTTGCCCATGTTGGTGACGTAGTTGCCCATCACGCGCCAGTACGTATCGGACTGGTCTTGCGTGACGTTCCCTTTGTCGGACGGACAGCTATAGCCGGGAACAAATACCCGGTGCGTATCAATGTTCGGAGATGCATGGAATGGGCTACCGATGTCGTATCGATCGTAGAGGGCAGACTGCTCGATGAATGGCCACAAGAAGACGGCAAAGGTGATTCGTTCGTAATGTTGGCCATTCTCGACTTCGCCGGGGCCGTTCATTGCTGCCAACGGCATGAACTCTTTGTTGATGTCAGCGAAGTTATGCGAGGCCAAGGCCCATTGTTTCAGGTTGTTGGTGCACTGCATGCGGCGCGCTGCTTCACGGGCCTGTTGAACGGCCGGCAGCAGCAAGGCAATCAGAACACCGATGATGGCGATAACGACTAAAAGTTCGACGAGGGTAAAGCCCTGCCGTGAGGTAGTTCGCATAGTTGGCAGCCTTAGAAGAAGAGTTGGGTGAAAAGTGTTCGCGATTCGATTCGCTGCGTGTCCTGGAAGCGGAAAATATCCACCTCGGTTAAATCAAGATTGGCAGATGTAAAAACCGTCAAATGCCAAAAGATTTCCATGACGTGTGCTGAATTGTACCGAGGCGGGAACCGCATGGCTAGATAGAATTGAGAAATATTGCCTGCGGGTGCAGTAGGGCTCACAAGTGGTGTATGCCGCGTAAAATGAGCAAAATTGCAAATATGTAACCCTTGAATTGCAAAAATGCACCACAAATATACTCACTTAGAGGGGCGGCCTGTACGCCATTGGAAATGCTTTAGGTGGTTAATGTTGAGAATTGTTGCGGTGTCGGCGTCTTGATCGAATTGCCCTGCGATCGAATTCGCCTGGGAGCGAGACCATGTTAAATTGGAAAAGACATTACGACGTCGTCGACATTTAGCCGGTCGCCGTTTAAAGCTGAGTGCCAGGGAAAGATAGACAGTCTCCGCGATTGCGTCTCGTGGGTTAACTTGTTCGTGGACGATTCACTTAGCTAGACACTAGAATAGGTGGCGACCTTTCGCTCGCCGAACCTCTGTCTCACCAGGCCAGGAGCCATGCGTCTTGTTGGAAAACTCGACTCTCGATCGCCGCTCACTCATTCTCGTTGCATTGCTCACGATCGCGATCGGTGTGGGTGCCGTCGGCCATGTATTCGCTCAAGAGGAATCGCCAAGCGCGAACACGGATGAAGATTTGATCGCGCTGCTTGGCGATCAGCAGTATGCCGTTCGCGAACAAGCGGAAGACCAAATCATGCAGCGGGGTGCCGTCATGCTTCCGCTACTGCGGGCAGCGCGAAAGTCGCCTGATCCGGAGATCCGCTTACGGGCATCGACCCTCTACCGTCAGTTGAGCGATCGTATCCGCAAGGAAAATTTCAGCCGCTTTGCCGAGATGGCCAAAGATGTCGATCTGCCAGGTTGGGAACCATTTAAAGATCGGCACGGCGATACGCGGGAGATGCGTAAGCTGTATGTCTCGATTTTAAAAGAGGAATGGGACGTGATCGTGGCACTCGAAACACAGCCGCAGATCATGGACTATCTGTTGTTTCAGCGGGCCAACAAGATCCGCGAAGAGTTGTATGGCCCTAATCACGTACAGATTTCCGCAGGGACGGCCGCCGCGATGCTGCATGCGACCTCATTCGAGAACATTCGCATCACGAGTCCGACAATGGATCAGCTGAAATTTCTGCTCGCCGCACCACAGGTCACTTCCAGCTTGCAAGACCCGGAAAATGCCGGTCCTTTGCTGAGTGTGTTCGATCAGTGGTTGGAAACAAATTTAAAATCGGGACGCTTCACCCAAGAGATGCGATTTGTCGTATTAACCACCTGCCTGCGCGAAGGGATCAAAAGCGGCAAGATTGTGGCCAAGCAAATGCTCGATGAAAGGGCCAGCCCGCTCTATCAAAACGGCTTCGGCCAATTCGGAGCGATCAACGCCACGCAGCAAATGATGTACGCGATGCTCGCGATCGCCAAACTGGGCGGCAAGGAAGATATTGAATATCTCAATCAATACTTCGAGAACGAGACCGAGGTTTCGCTGCCGACGGTTCAGGGAGATCAATTCAACACACAACTGAGGGATGTCGCGTTGGTGGCCGTGCTGCACATCTCAGGTGAAGATCCGAAAGAGTTTGGCTATCCGCGCATCTCGACCGATCCCAACTTCTTGTACAACATTCGCTCGATCGGCTTTACCACCGCCGAGCAGCGCGAGCAGGCTTTCCGCAAATGGGACAAGGCTCAGAAGTCTCAGCCAGATGAAAAGTAGTGCTAGCGTGCTGGCAATTTGGATTGACCTACCGCAATGAACTTGGCATGATTCCGCGACGTGTTTTTGAGTAGCGACCAGCTTTGCCGAGGACGATACTTAGAAAAGCACGCTATCGTTCACGGAGGAACCTCATGCGCAAGATCGCGCCTATCATTTTCGTCGTTGCTATCGTTTCGGCCGCTTCGCTTGGCTGTCGCTCGCCTTACCATCAAGATCAACTGGGCCTGGTGGGTGCTGGTACGGGCGCTTTGGCAGGGGCAGCAATCGGCAACGCTACCGGTCATACCGCCGGCGGTGCGATCATTGGCGGGCTGGTCGGGGCAACTGCCGGATCGGCCGTTGGTTCACATATGGACGAAGTGGAAGCCCGAAATCAGGCGCTCTTCCAGCAGCGTCTGGGACGTCGCATGGAGGGGCAAACGACCTTTGATGACGTGATTGCGATGAGCAAGGCCGGCCTCAGCGATCAGGTCGTCACCACGCATATCCGCCGACATGGGGTGGCCCAGGTACCGTCGGCTCCGGACCTGATTTATCTGAAGAACAACGGCGTCAGCGATGCCGTCATCAACACGATGCAAAACCCGCCGGTCGAAGTCGTTTCGGCTCCTGTGCAGGAAAGGGTGATTGTCGAAGAACATTACTACGGCCCCCGCCCCTATTATGGCCCCTATCGACATCATCGACGGCACTACCACCGTGGGCCAGGCGTACATTGGGGTGTCAGCGTCGGGCGTTAACAGGCGACGCGATGTTTTGTCTGATTACCAAGTCAAGGGAAAGCCCAGCAGCTTTCCCTTTTTCTTTGCGCCGCAATAAGAATTGTGCATGAATTCCTGGAAGGTCCTGTCGGCTGTCTAGTCTCGCAAGCGTTATACTGAGGCTACGAGACAAGGCGGATCATTCATTTCGACGAGGGAATCATGAGTAACGAACCCGTTCACGGTAATCCGGAAGCATCTGAATCGGCGACCAGCCAAGGGGCAACCGGCAATCAGGATTGGTACGTTCCCCCACGCAGGATCTGGATTATTGCTTCGTTGTTTCTACTGTTAGGAGTCGTCGGGTTCTTCGGGCGTGTGCTCGGTAACGGACCATTGGCCGACCTTTACGACGCGGTGTGGATTTTCCGCGATCCGGCAATCTGCAACGTGATGGCGTTGATCGGCGGGTTCTTTGCCTGTTTCATCCCGCTGATGTGGTTCACCTTCCGCAGCAGCTGGCCAGCGGCGATTCGTTTCGCCCCGTTCACATTGATTAGCTTGGCCGTGGTGGGGTTCTTTGTGGTCTTCGAGATCCAAGGAGTCAGCGGCGAAATGATTCCTCGGTTTGGTTACCGTTTCGGGAAAGCCCCCGATCAGCGTCTGGGCGAGTTCACCGCTGCGGGAAGTGATCAGGAAACGAAACAGTCGCTTTCGGTGGAGGACGATCCCAACGCGTTTCCGCAGTTTTTGGGGCCCGATGGAAACAGTCGGCTGGCCGGGCCAAGTCTCGAGACCGATTGGGCCGCCCATGCCCCGGAAGAGATCTGGCGTATACCGATCGGTGCTGGCTGGTCAGGCTTCTCGGCGCTTGATGGCCGGATCTACACCATGGAGCAGCGTGACAATCAAGAGCTCGTGACCTGCTACGACATGCAGAGCGGCGAGCCCATTTGGGGAACGCCGGTCGAGGCGCGTCACTATACGGTGATGGGTTACGTCGGACCGCGATGCACTCCCCTGCTCTTCGACGGGCGGGTTTACGCATCGGGGGCTACCGGCGTACTGCGTTGTTTGGATCCGCTTACCGGCGAAGTCGTTTGGCAACACGATCTGTTAGAGATGTACGGCGTCTCGCCGAGTGTCGAAAAGGCCAACATTGCCTGGGGCCGTTCCAACAGCCCACTAGGCTATGAGTTGGAAGACCGCAAAATCGTGATTATCCCTGCCGGTGGGCCTGACAAAGCGAATAAGGACGAAATGGTCTCGCTGGTGGCCTTCGATGCGGCCACCGGAGAAACGGTTTGGGAAGGTGGACAAGAGCAGATCAGCTATGCCTCGCCGAGCATCGCTCAGGTGGACGGTAAGGACCAGATTATCAGCGTGAACGAAGCGACGATCACCGGTCACGATCCGGCAACCGGCAAGCAGCTGTGGTCGTTCGATTGGCCTGGCAATTCCAGCGGCAACGCGAGCTGCTCGCAAGTTCATTCGTTAGGAGACAATCGCTTCTTCGTCTCTAAAGGTTATGGCCAAGGAGCAAGTACGTTCGCGGTCAAACCGGAGGGGGATGGCTTCACGACCGAAGAGTTATGGAGCAATGCTCGCGTCTTGAAGACCAAGTTCACCAACGTCGCGATCCTGAGCGATGATGTCTTCGGGCTCAACGATGGCATTCTGGAAAAGGTCGAACTTGAAGCGAAGCGACCCCAATGGCGGGAACGTGGCTTTGGTCACGGCCAGGTCTTGCTGGTCGATGACGTGCTGTTGGTCATGGGGGAAGAAGGCAACCTGGCCGCAGTCGATACGACCTCGGAAGACTATCACGAATTTTCGCGAATCAAAGCCCTGTCGAGCGAAATCGCACCGACCTGGAATCCGCTCTGCTTATACGGCGATTTGCTGCTGGTTCGCAACGCCGAAGAAGCCGCGTGTTTCAAGCTTCCAACCAAAGACTAAGTCGATTGGTCGAGCAGCCAGTCCTCGAAGTTGGTTTGCTTGATCGTGGGGGCACGCAGCAGATAAGCACGCTCGCCAATGAGCGCATTAAGCCACGGGCGATAGACGAGCGTGGACAGTGCTCGGGTACTGATGCTGGCTTTGACCTGGGCTTCGACATTCTCAGCGAGACGATGATAGGTGGCCGGCACGATGTTGGGCTCGGGGCCGAGGTGAATGAGCGACTCGGTCCCACTGCTGAGCGTATGGTAAACGGCCTGCCATAGGTGCTGAGGCTTGTCGACCCACTGGCAGATGAGGTCGCGGACGTTCGAGTCGTCGTAACTGCATGCCCCAGTGACAAGCGAAAGCACCGGAGGCTTGGGTGCCGTAAACCCGCTTTTCATCTGGCTCATCAACAGCGAAGCCCGAGAGTTGATATGCTCGCGCCAGACAATCGGCGTGTGCATAGGGGGCCATTTATGCGGATTCTTCTTCAGGTAAACGCGATCGGCAACCGTCTCTTGAAGACGTGCTTGCAGCCGCGTGGTGGTGTCTTTTTCGCCGATGACAATCAACGAGTTGGGGGAAAGAACCGCCGAGATTCCCAGCAGCCCGTGACCCTCGGCGCTAATCTCTTGGCAGATGTGATGAACATGGGTAGCGCCGAGTGTTTTCTTACGGCAAAAGATAACCGCCAACGTGCACGTCGGAGCGAGCTTGGCAATGTCGCTGGACAGGGAAAGCGGAATCGTCAGTGCGTCTTCCAAGCTTAGGCAGCGGCCAGCAACCAAGGCCGTTAATTCCCCCAAGCTGTACCCCATCAGGTACTGAGCGTTGGCCAGTTGGACGTGGTATTCCTGTTCGAGAATATCGACCTGTGCCATTTCCGCGGCCATAATCAAGGCGATCGCGTCGGCGTAGGTATCTAGCGTGGTCTGCTCGGCCCGGGTTACGCGGCCCAGTAGATCGATCGGCCGATGCAGCACGTCTGAGGCTATCTGCCCGCATTGCCGTAAGCGTTTGGCCACATACCCGCCGAACCGCGGGTGATTTAACAGCTCGGGCGTGCGTCCCATATTCGTGACGTTGTAGCCGCGAAAGACGAACGTGGTCGTACTCAGCTGCCCAATGATCGGATCCGCCATGATGGTTGTTATCGTCGAGGTGCTGTCCAGTGGAAGGGCATGCCTGGTGCGTGGCATCCCGTAGTGCCTACCGACAATATACAATGACGGTAGCTTCAATGTGAAAAGTAGGACACAACGGCAATGGAAACCACCCCCGAAACAGCAACGTCTGATTTCAATTTAAAAGGAAAAGTCGCGGCCGTCACGGGTGCTGCTAGCGGCATCGGCCGAGCGATTGCCCTGCAGTTGGCCCGTCAGGGGGCTTCCCTGGTCTTGCATACCCGCAGCAACGATCACGGCCTGCGCGAGACCGCCAACCTGGCCCAGGCGATTCAGCCTGAGATTGCGGTCGACTTGTTGCTCGAGGATTTTTCAGACCCACAGCAACAGGACCGCTTCTGCCAACAAGCATGGGATTGGAACGATGGGATCGATATTCTGGTCAACAACGCCGGCGTCGATGTGCTTACCGGAGAGATCGCGCAGCTGTCTTTCGAGGAAAAGTTAGAACTTGTTTACCGCGTCGATGTTGTTTCCACCATTCGGATCGCCAGGACACTTGGCACCAAAATGAAACGCATCGCCGGCAGCAGTATTGTGAACATTGGTTGGGATCAAGCCGAGCACGGTATGGAAGGCGACAGCGGTGAGATGTTCGCCGTCTCGAAAGGCGCGATCATGGCGTTCTCGAAAAGCCTGGCCAAGTCGTTGGCTCCGCAGGTTCGCGTCAACTGCGTGGCCCCTGGCTGGATTCAAACCGCATGGGGAGAAGATAGCTCGTCGTATTGGCAATCCCGCGCCCAGCGCGAGTCGTTGGTGCAGACGTGGGGAAAGCCGGAAGACGTCGCTGCGGCGGTTGGCTTTTTCGTTTCTCCTGCCGCGCGTTTCGTGAATGGGCAAGTCGTTCCGGTTAACGGCGGATTCAACCATGGAGGTCAGCTTCCACGAGATGTGAAGGAGACCTAAAGACGCCATGCCTCAGCCCCACATTCATTTCGTTACGGGGAAGCTGGCCGAAACGTCTCTGCGAAACGTCCTGGCTCAGTTGGCTCCCCAAGCAGGCTTTCAATACTCGGTCCAGGTTCTCAACATTACCGTCGCCGCGCTGATGACGGCCGATTGGATTGCCCGCCGTATCCAGGTTCCGCCGGAAGCGACCCAGGTGATGGTAACCGGGTACTGTCGTGGCGACTTGAAGCTGATCGAAGCCGCCGCCAAGGTGCCGGTCGAGCGCGGACCGAAGGACTTACGGCAACTGCCTGACTGGTTCGATCAGCCTGCGCTGGCCGATGACTATGGCGAGTACGATGTCGAGATCATCGCCGAGATCAACCACGCGCCGAGCTTCACCTTAGAAGAGATCATTGCAGAGGCCCGCTCACTGCACGCCGCGGGGGCCGATCGGATCGACGTGGGATGCGACCCCGGCAGCGTCTGGACCGGCGTGGCCGACTGTGTGAAAGCCCTGCGCGATGAAGGCCTGCAGGTTTCGGTCGATAGTCTCGAACCGCAAGAGATCGCGCCGGCGGTGCAGGCCGGGGCCAGTTTGGTGCTGTCGGTGAATTCGAGCAATCGCCAGCACGCGGTCGATTGGGGATGCGAGGTCGTGGTGATTCCGGACGACCCGAAATCGCTGCAAGGATTCGACGAGACGATCAACCACTTAGTTCGCCAAAACGTACCGTTTCGCCTCGATCCGATTCTCGAGCCGATCTCGTTTGGGTTTACCGAAAGCATCGTCCGTTACCATGAAACGCGGCGGCGCTATCCGGATGCCGAGATGATGATGGGGATTGGTAACTTGACGGAACTGACCGATGCGGACTCGGCCGGAATCAATGTCATGCTGCTGGGCATTTGTCAGGAACTGGGGATCCGCAGCGTGCTGACTACCCAGGTCATCAATTGGGCCCGAACGAGCGTGCGGGAATGCGACCTGGCTCGGCGTTTGATGCGGTACGCGCTCGAGCATCGAACGCTTCCCAAGCGAATCGAGCCCAAGCTGGTAACCCTGCGCGATCCGAAGCTGAGTGAGCCGTCGGAAGAAGAGCTGGCCCAACTGCCGCAGCAACTCAAAGATAAGAACTACCGCTTGTTCGTCGCCCAGCAGATGCTGCACTTGATATGCAGTGACTTGCATTTGCAGGATGCCGACCCCTTCTCGTTGTTTGAGAAATTGGAAGCGACGAGTCCCACCAACTTGAATCCGTCGCACGCGTTTTACCTTGGTTTTGAATTGTGCAAAGCGATGACGGCCCTGCACCTGGGGAAGCAATATCGACAAGACGAAGCGCTCGACTGGGGTTACCTGACGCACGCTGAAGAGTCGCACCGTATCAATTTGCACAAAGATCGCCGCCAGCCAAAAGCACCCAGGGAGACCGACGATGAATCGTAGCGATGCGTTGGGAACGCCGTTGGTCACGGCACTGGACGATCGGTTTCAGCCGGAAGAAGTCTTTAAGCGTTTAGCCAGTTTGCCGCATGTGCTGTGGATGGATAGCGCTCGGCACGACGATACGCTCGGCAGGTACAGCTTTCTAATGGCCGACCCGGTGGAAGTCATCCAGGCAGGTCCGCTACAAATAGAAGCTGCCTTGTCGCGGCTGACCGAGTTGGAGAAGACGTTTCGCTTAGATCGCGTCGCCGATCTTCCGCCGTTTCAAGGAGGCGCCGCGGGATACTTTTCTTATGACCTGAACCGGGCATTTGAGGAGGTCCCCGAAACCAAGTTCAAGGAGTTTCACCTCCCGCTGCTATCCTTGGGTGTCTACGACTGGGTGGCGGCTTGGGATCATACCGAGGGAAAAGGTTGGTTGTTCTCGACGGGTTTCCCGGAGATAGATCCGCAGAAGCGGCAAGCTCGCGCCAAAGCGAGGGCCGAAGAGGTTCTGGCAATCTTTGATCGGGACGAAACGATCTGGGACGAAGCCCGCCCAGGCAGAATCATTCCGCCGACGGAGCTGGCTCCCTGTTTCGCTTGCCCCGAGTTCCCTGGCGTGATGAGCAACTTCCCAAAGGAAGACTACCTGGAAGCCGTGCGAAAGTCGGTCGAGTACATTCATGCCGGCGATATCTTTCAGGTGAATCTGTCCCAACGCTTGATCAGCGAGGCGAAGTCTTCCTCGCCGCAGTTGTACCTTAAGCTACGCGAGAAGAACCCGGCTCCGTTTGCGGGATACTATGACTTCGGCATGGGGCAGATTGTGTCCGCTTCGCCAGAACGTTTCATCTCGGTACGTGATCGAAAGATCGAGTCGCGACCAATCAAAGGAACCAGACGCCGCAGCGGTCGCCCAGAGCTGGACATGTTTTGGGGAGACGAACTGATTCGTAGCGAAAAGGACCGTGCCGAAAACGTGATGATCGTCGATCTACTACGCAACGACTTGTCGCGGATCTGTGAGCCTGAGAGTGTCGAAGTAACAAGTCTTTGTGGGCTGGAGTCGTACCAAACGGTGCAGCATTTGGTATCGATTATTGTTGGAACGCTGGCACCTGAGGTGGGCATCCGAGAGATTCTCGAGGCCACTTTTCCCGGCGGTTCGATCACCGGCGCACCGAAGATTCGGGCGATGGAGATCATTTCCCACCTCGAACCCACAGCACGCGGCCCTTACTGTGGATCGCTGGGGTATTTCGGTTTCGATGGCTCGATCGACTGGAACATTCTCATTCGGACGGTGATCGCGTCGGCCGGGTGGTGGCAGTTTCCGGTGGGCGGGGGCATCGTGGCCGACTCGGACCCCTTGCGGGAATACGAGGAAACGTGGCATAAAGCAATGGGACTTCTCCACGCGGTGCTCGACGAATGATACTGGTGATCGACAACTACGATAGCTTCGTGCACAACCTGGCGCGGTATTTCCGCCAGTTGGGGCAAGAGGTCGTCGTGCGCCGTAACGATGCGGTAACGGTCGACCAGATCAAGCAACTCAAGCCAGCCGCGATCGTTCTTTCGCCAGGACCGTGCACGCCGACCGAGTCAGGTGTTTGCTTGGATGTGGTGCGGCAGCTACACGCATCGGTGCCGATGTTGGGCGTGTGCCTGGGGCATCAAGCGATTGTCGCGGCGCTGGGTGGTCGGATTGTTCGCGCTGGTCGACCGCTGCATGGTCAGGCCTCGCGGGTGACGCATGACGGGCGGGGTGTCTTTGGTGGTTTGCCTTCGCCGATGCAAGTTGGTCGGTATCATTCGCTGATCGCCGAGCGAGAATCGCTGCCGCCGTGCTTGCAAGTCGATGCCCAGACCGACGACGATACCATCATGGCCGTCTCGCACGAAGCGTTGCCGGTCGTGGGGGTTCAGTTTCATCCTGAATCGGTTCTCACCGAACATGGGTATGCCCTGCTGGCCAACTTTTTGCGAATGGCTGGGCTGACTTCGCCCAGCAGCGTAGATGTCGCCATGCCGAAGATCGCAATCCCAGGCAGTGGGGCCTTTGCTCAAGGGGATGTCTATTGGAGCCAAGAGTCGTGAGTGAAGCCCGATTGCGAATCGTTGAGGGAATGCTCACGACACAGAATGCCGATGGCACGGTGAACGTGGCTCCGATGGGCCCTCGCGTCGACGACCATTTCACGCAGTTTCTATTACGGCCGTTTCCGGGTTCGCGAACGTATGACAACCTGCTACGAACGCGGCAGGCAACCTTTCACGTGACTGACGATGTCGAGATGATCGCCCAGGCAGCCGTGGGAGACTTGCATCTGTCGCCTACGTTTCTCGCCGGTACCGAAGAGGGCTACCATGTCCTAGCCAACTGCTGCCGCTGGTACCAGTTGGAAGCCGCCCAGGTCGATACGTCGGGAGAGCGGGCCGCATTGACTTGCCGCGTAGCGAAGCAGGGACATCTGCGAGACTTTTTCGGCCTGAATCGCGCCAAGCATGCGGTCTTGGAGCTGGCCATTCTTGCAACGCGTGTGCATCTTCTCTCGGCGGCAGAAATCGATCAGGCAATCGAGACGATGGCTCCTTGGGTCGAGAAAACCGGGGGCGATGCAGAGGTTCGGGCCTGGAAATTCTTGCTATCGACGATCGGACAGCGGCGAATCGCGGGCAGGGAATCGTCGTGACGCCCGAAGTTCGGTAAACTGCTGGGATGCCGCTTTTCAAACGCTCACCCCTGGTAGATCCAACGTCTTCGCTACTTGCGAAGTTAACCGTGGGCGCGCGCCTTCATTTTGGCCTGCTGGCGTTTGATTCGGACGAAGCTTCGTTCGGTGGTGTCGGTGTGATGATCGATCGGCCAGGGCTGGAAGTTCACGCGAGCGAAGCGGAACAGTTCACCGCAACAGGCCCACTGGCCGAGCGGATCGAAGCGTTCGCCAATTTATGGCAACGAGCGACCGACCTTAATTTGCCAGCGGTGCGGATGGCCACTCGTGGACAACTGCGCGATCACGTGGGACTTGGCTGTGGTACGCAGCTTGGGTTGGCTGTGGGAACGCTGCTTTCCAAATTGGCCGATTTCCCACTGCCGGACATTCAGACACTGGCCGCGACGGTCGATCGTGCGAAGCGGTCGGCGATTGGGTGTTATGGATTTCTCGAAGGGGGATTTCTGTTCGAGACCGGGCATCACGCCGAGACCTTTCCGCAGTTGACCTACCGAGCCGATCTTCCCCCAGCCTGGCGATTCGTTTTGGCGACCCAGCACGAGGTGCACGGACGGCATGGCGAGGATGAAGAAGAAGGGTTTCGCCAGCTTGCACCGGTGCCGGCTCCTACGACGGCGCGCTTGCGGCAACTGATCGAAGGGGAGATGATACCCGGCTTGGAATCGGCGGACGTTCGGCGTTTCGGCGAGTCCTTTTACGAGTACGGCTGTTTGGCCGGCGACTGTTACGCTTCGCTGCAAGGTGGGCGTTACGCGAACCCTACGTGCACCGATCTTGTCCAACGGATGCGATCGTTCGGAATTTCAGGCGTAGGTCAAAGCTCGTGGGGTCCCACGATCTTCGGTTTGTGTGAAGATGGCCGGCAAGCCGAGGCACTTTGCACTCAACTGCGAGAGCGGTATTCTGAAAGCCAGTTACAACTAGAGATTTCCCGGCCAAATAATCGCGGTGTCCAGCTCGAGTGGGCTTCGTCAGGCGGCTGATTAGCTTTTAAGAGGATTTAGAGTTCATGCCTCATTTGGGCGTCAATATCGATCACGTTGCCACCATTCGCCAGGCTCGTAATACGAATGAACCTGACCCGGTTTGGGCCGCGGCACTCTCCGAACTGGGGGGGGCTGACTGTATCACACTTCACCTTCGCGAAGACCGTCGCCATATTCAGGATCGCGACCTGGAAGTGATGCGGCAGACGGTGAAGGTCAAGCTGAACCTGGAGTTGGCCGCGGAAGCGGAAATGATCTCGATTGCTTGCCGCGTGAAGCCTGACCAGGTGACACTGGTGCCGGAACGCCGCGAAGAAGTCACCACCGAAGGGGGCTTAGACGTCGTCACGCACGAAGAATCGATGATTCGAGCGATCGATCAATTTCGCGAAGCGGGCATTTCGGTCAGTTTGTTCCTCGACCCCGAACCCGAGCAGATCGACATGGCGGCCAAGCTGAAAGTGGATGCCGTCGAACTGCATACGGGGCAATATGCATTGGCCAGCGGCCGTGAACAACAACAGGAATTGGCCCGACTGTCGATCGCCGGCGAGCAAATCCGCAAAGCGGGGATCGAACTGTTCGCCGGACATGGGATGACTTATACGAATGTTCAGCCAATTGCCCAGATTCCTGAAATGGCCGAACTTAATATTGGGCACAGCATCGTGTCGCGGGCCGTTTTCGTCGGATTTCGTGAAGCGGTAGCCGAAATGAAACGGCTGATCACGCTCTAGGCGGCACTGGCCAAGTTTTCACGCGTATCGTATTATAGGCCGGTCCAAGACAGGCTTTCTTTCTAAGTTAATTCGTTTTCAATCTGTTGGTGTTTCAGCATGACACGCAAAGGTAGCGATTTCGCAGGCGTATCGGTAGCAATCACGACTCCCTTCCGGGGGGACATGGTGGACTACGATGTGTTGAAACAACAAGTCGAATTTCAGCTTGAAGCAGGCGTGAAGTGCCTTTGCCCGGTTGGAACCACCGGAGAATCGCCGACTCTTTCTCACGAAGAGCACGAACGGGTCATCAGTGTTGTTATCGAAACGGTAGCCGGTCGTGCGAAGGTGATGCCGGGGACCGGCTCGAACAGCACCCACGAAGCGTTGAAGCTTACCCGCTGGGCCGCCGCCGAAGGCGCCAACGCCGCGTTGGTCGTCGCGCCGTATTACAACAAGCCGACGCAAGAAGGCTTTTATCAGCACTTCAAGGCCCTGGCCGAAGACTCGGACATTCCGATCTGTGTCTATAACATTCCTGGCCGGACCGGTAAGAACATCGAGCCAGAGACCATTGCCCGACTGGCCGAACTGTCGCAGATTCAATTGGTGAAAGAAGCGACCGGTTCGATGGATCAGGCCTCGCAAACGCTCGAGATGACCAACCTGACCCTTCTCAGCGGCGACGACAGCATGACCCTACCTCTGATGTCGATCGGCGGTGCCGGGGTGATTTCGGTGGTCGGTAACATTGTTCCGCAGGACATGTTGAAGCTGGTCAAAGCGGCTGCCGACGGAGACTACGCCGAAGCCCAGAAAATGCACTTCAAGCTGTTCACGCTATGTCGCGAAATGCTTGGTCTCTCGACCAATCCGATCCCGGTCAAATGCGCGATGAAGATGCTGGGCCGCGATACGGGCGAACTGCGTCTGCCGATGACCTCGCTGTGTGAAGACGGCGAAAATCGTCTGACCCAGGTGCTGACCGATTACGGTTTGCTCTAATTCGCTTATAGCTTAAACGGCGGAAGCTGCCATGTCGTTGGTCGTCTATCTGTGCGAGTATGGGACGATCTACGGTGGCGAGAACTCTATGCTCAGCGGGCTTCAGGCTATGCAGGGCTGCGGCTATGACGTTGCCGTGGTCTGCCCTGGCGAAAGCCCTCTGGCACAGCAGTTAGCCAAGCTTGGTGTTCTCCACTTGCCATTCACATGGACCGACCACGAGGGGCGACGCAAGCCGCTAGAGCAACTGCGCGAGCAGCTTGCTACTGCCGTAGTGGCTTGGAAGGCCGATATTGTGCATGCCAATAGCTTGTCGGTATCACGCATTCTGGGGCCAGTGCTGCGGCCACACGGAACCCGGTTTGTCGGTCATCTACGCGACATTATCAAACTGAATCGGCGCGTCGTGCAGGACATTTCGTCGCTGGACGAGATTTACTGTGTCTCGGATGCGACACGCTCTTTTCATTTAAACCAGGGACTGACAGAAGAGAATTCGCTAGTCCTGCATAACGGCATCGATCTGGCAGAGTTCGCTCCGCCTGATGCGCGGAACGAGCGTTCCACTTTGCAGGCGGTCTACATTGGCCAGCTCGTCATGCGGAAGGGAATTGACGTTTTGCTGGAAGGGGTTCGGCTGGCTATTGAGGCGGGGGCCGACGTCACGCTCGATCTGTACGGTGAGTGTCATTCAAGTAAAGAAGAGGCACGGCAGTACCTGGCCAATGCCGAGCTTTTCGTAGATCACTGGAAGCTATCGGATCGAATTCGCTTTCGAGGACGGACCGACCACGCTCGGCAAATCTTGCAAAAGGCCGACATCTTGGTTCACGCGGCCCGGCAAGAGCCGTGGGGGCGCGTCTTATTGGAAGCCGGTGCGTGCGGTCTACCGATTATTGCGACCGATGTGGGAGGAACCCGCGAGATGTATCCCCACGGGGAGGCCTCGCTTGTTCCGGTAGACAATCCGGAGGCGATCGGCGAAGCGATTGGTAAGCTGTGCCGCTCGCGAGAACTTCGCCTATCGATGGGAATGCAGGCAAGGAATCGGATCGAACAATTCGACATTAACGATTATGCGAATAAACTGGCCAGCCGTTATCGAAAAGTGCTGCGGGGCACCGTGAAATGACTCAAGGCCTGCGTGGGTGACTAATTTTGAGCTAGGTTTATGTGACTGGAGAGGATTCGATAGGCGGATCGTGCCCGGTCAGTCCCCCTCTTCTTAAGAGCCTTATCAATTCGCACTGTAGGTCTGTCATGAGCATGTCTTGCCAGGAACTTGCCAGCCGCATCGAACGGATGCAGCCTAATGCCGAACCTCGGGATGTAGCCCGGCTGTGTTTGCTGCTCTCCAATTGTGTCGAGAACGTTGAACAACTCGACGACGACAATTTATTGACCGATGCATGGAAAGAGATGGGGCTGCGTCTGCAAGCTGCCACCGATCAACATGCGGCCATGACCGACGAATTGGACGAACTGGCCCACTCGGACCCACGAAAGTTTTCGCCTGATCAGATTTGGGTATTAATCCGAGCGATCAAGGTCCAAAGCCAGATTCTGCAGATGTATGTCGGGCAACCGCTGATCGACGTTTAATTTCGCTCTTAATCAAGCAGTAAGAGTGCGACCTGAAGGTAGATCACAATCCCAAAAAGGTCGATCAACCCGGCCACAAACGGGTTACTCATCAAAGCCGGATCGAGCCCAATCTTCTTGAACATTAGCGGCAACATCGAGCCGATCAACGTTCCGGCAATCACCACTAAGACCAGGGTCAACGGGACCACTAGCGCTGAGTAAGGTGTGGGGGATTTAAAGAGCGCCAGAAGCAACCCCATGAAGGCCATGATCAAGCCTAAGATCAGGCCCATCGCCAGCTCCCGCCGTAAAATTATCGACCAGTCGGCAACACTGGCCTCTCCCTTATTCAGCGCGGTAATCACGAGCGTCGCCGACTGGTTGCCCGAATTCCCGCCGGTCGAAATGACCAACGGAATGAAGATGACCAGCCAAGGGATCCGCGCGAGGTCGCCTTCAAACTGTTCTAAAGCGAACGTCGTCATGAAGGCCCCCACGAACAGCACGGCCAGCCATACGCCCCGTTTGCGGCTTAATGTTAGCACCGATGTTCGTAGATAGGTCTCTTCCAACGGTTCGACCGCCGCCGCACGATAGGCGTCTTCGGCCGCTTCTTCGACGACCACGTCAAGAATATCATCGTGCGTAATAATACCGACCAGGCGAAGTTCCTCGTCGACCACGGGAATCGCTAGAAGGTCGTAGTCGGCCATCTTGCGAAGAACGTCCTCTTGGTCGTCCATGACGTTGGCGTGAATGACCTCGGTCTCCATGATCTCGCTTAATTGCTTCTGCGGCTTGCTTAATGCCGAGACAATATCGCGAGTCGAGACGACTCCGTGAAGACTGCCGAAATCATCGACCACATACAGGTAGTAAATCGTTTCCAGATGCTCGGCCTGGTTGGTAAGTTCGGACAGGGCTTCTCGCGCTGTGAGGTTCTCGCTGAGACGGGCCATTTCCGTCGTCATGATCGCGCCGGCAGTCCCTTCGGCGTAATTCGATAGACGCAGTACATCGCGTCGATCATCTACGGAAAAGCAAGCGAGAATCTGCTCGGCTGTTTCCTCTTCGACCTCACCTAACAGGTCGACCTGGTCGTCGGCCGACATCGTGGCCACCACCGGGGCGACCGATTCAGGGGACCGCGATTCGAGCATCTCGGCTTGTCTGTGATGCTCGAAATACGAGAGTATCTCGCCTTGCAGGCTCAGATCGGCATGATCGAGCACCCCCCAGGCCTCTTCCGGGGAAAGACCTTCCATGAACTCGGCTGTACGCGCGGGATGCAGGGCCGTGCAGAACTCGCGGAGTCCATCAGAGTCGTTCTCGGCCAGCATCTCGCGAAGTTCTGGCAAGTACAGGGTGTTGATCATGGGGGGCCTTGGATGAATTAGCCAAATTCGCTCATGTTTCGCGGGTTTCAGGTACTATCTTACCGATCTGAGCTATTCGTGGGAGGGATGCCAACGACTGATTAAACAATCCTGAGCGTGAACTTCACGGCGAGTTTTATGAAGGATGTACGAACCATCCGGAGTATGTGATTGACTTTCTCTCCCCCTGAAAGTACTTTCTATGTATCAAGTATTACCAATAGTTGGGTATTTCCTTCGTTTTGCTGATGTGCTTCTTGCGCTGCATCGAAACGAAGAAAATATCGAGCGTTACTAAATGGATTCGTTCGATATGCTACGAGGACAAGACTCGCCGGTAACCGGTGAAGATCGACTCTCCGAGTGCGAATTGAAACTCGGATACACATTTAAAAATCGCGAGCTTTTGCAAGCCGCCCTTACCCATGCGTCGGGTTCTAGCCATCGGCTCGGTAGTAACGAGCGGCTTGAATTTTTGGGCGATGCCATTCTAGGCAAGTTCGTATGCGAAACCCTTTTCCAGCGGTTTCCTAATTACCTGGAAGGCGACCTAACGCGAATCAAGTCGATTGTCGTCAGTCGCAGCACATGTGCCCGACTGAGCGATCAGATGGGGCTCGAACCATTTCTGATTCTCGGAAAAGGCATGGCGTCGACGCAGTCGCTACCCAAATCGCTTTTGGCCGACGTGTTCGAGGCGATCATTGCCGCGATCTATCTGGATGATGGCAACGAAGCGGTCAATGGGTTCCTGGCGATCGCTCTCGAGGACGAGATCGACCAAGCTTCGGCCGGTGAAGTAGGTAGCAACTATAAGTCGATGTTGCAACAGTTCGCCCAACGAGAGTATGGCACGACCCCCAACTACGAACTGGTTGCCGAACGAGGCCCTGATCACAGCAAGTTCTTTAACATAGCGGTCATGCTTCAGGGGACTCGTTACACGTCGGCTTGGGGTGCCAACAAGAAAGAGGCCGAACAGCGTGCGGCCAAGAACGCACTTCACGAGATCCAAGGGGAAAGCCCTCCCTACGTGGAAGAGATCGAGCCCGGCTAAATCTTATCTGGGATCTCTGAATCTTAACGATGTCTGGCCTTCCAGAAATTCCAAACCGACTGATCGAGCCAATCGGAAATTCTAGCGGGTTGGTTCAGCGCACCTTCGCCTTTCGTTTGTTGGTAAGTGGGTATTGGTGTACTAACTTCTTATTGTGACAAAGCTTTACGTCGCATCGGTGGCCCCCCGATAACACCTGTCTGCAACTTTACGAATAGTTACTGGTTACCCCCAGATATGGATTGCCCTTCGCTATCCAAGAGCGCACCTCGACTGAAATGTCTGCCCAGTTTGCAGACGCTGCACATTCTGGCGACCGAGGATCAGCCCTTTCATCAAGAGCTTTTGAAACGCGCATTGAGTCGCCATGGTGCGACTTTTCACATTGAACCCGATGGCGAGTCGACCCTTGCCCGGGCCGACCTGAGCAGCTTCGATGTGATCTTTCTCGACTTGATGCTACCCGATACAGATGGTTTGCAATTGGCGTTAGCCCTACGAGACCGCAACGTACAAACACCGATGGTGGCGGTCACCGCAGGCACAATGACTTACACACCGAAGGTATGCTACGAAGCGGGTTTCCAAGGCTTTCTCGAGAAACCCTATTCGCCGATTGGACTGGCCGCGATGATTCGCTCGGTCTGTGAATTACCGACGAACATTTAACGAATGGTGATTGCCTGCTTGAGTGGTTCCAGGATATTACCAATCACATATTGATCTAACAGGCCCACCGCTTGATCGTGAAGTCTTTCGAACGCGGTGACGTATGTTTCGCTTTCGTCCAAACTGCCGAACCGTCGAACGGTCAGGTAAACGCTCAGCTGTTCTTCGGGGAATTCACCGGTGCGAACATGATAAGCGGATGTTCGTGTCTCGATGCTGAGCCGAAACTGGGTTCGACATTCGTCGTCTAGGCTACACTGAATTGCTGGCTCGAAGCCGATGATTCGGTTGTCACTCCCCTGCACCATTTTCTCTAAGGCCGGCGGAAGTCCGAGGGCATCGACGACCAGTTGGTTATGATTTCCGCTGTAGGTGAAATCGAACCCATACATCGCATTGAGCGACTCGCAATCCAAGGGACTGATAGAGAGCGCGTACGGAATTTGATCGAGCACAAATCGGTGCTGCTCGAGCGCCTCGTCAAAGGTGCTTGGGTTGACATGCCCAGATAGTATTCGTTTTGGTTCAACGGACGTCCAGCGATAGCTGCCGCCATCTTTGTCTTCTTCAAGTACAAACTCGTTACGATCACGCGAGTAGAAATTCCGCATGTTGGGGTAACGTTTTCGGACCTGCTCGAAAAAGTGAAGAACCGTGTCTCGCCCGCTAGGTAAGTCCATCTCCGTGTTGAGATTCATGTTGATGTAAAAATCGTCAGTCAGCGAGCGGATATCGACCATCCAATTCTCCTTCTGCTGTATGTGCGTGGTGAACCACGGGGCCGGCAGGAGTGGCACAACCCAGTTGCAAGTATAGAATGACCGTCACAAAAGTGTCAAAGGTGCCATGCTAGGTAAAGGACACCACCGGTGACGAGTCAAAATGTTGCTTCCGCTAGGGTAGACAGTATTTCTGAGAGATCGGTTCAGCTAGAAACGCCCTTGGGGCCAGCCGAGATCCGCTGGCAGGGGGAAAAGCTCTGCCGTTTCGTTTGGTTACCCCAAGGGACTCGGTTAAAGCGGAGGCCGCTTCCCGACGAGCTGTCCGACCCTGAGCGAGACTTGATGCAAGATGTCGTCGATTACGCTGCTGGCATCCGGATTGATTTTGCAGGGGTTCCTGTGGATTTGTCGCATGGCACCCTCTTTCAGCAACGTATCTGGAATGCCTGCCAGCGAATTCCTTATGGCGAGGTGGTCACCTACGGAGACCTAGCCAGGTTCGCCGGTCGCCCGGGAGCTGCCAGGGCCGTTGGTACGGCCATGTCACAAAATCGAATCCCTTTGATAATCCCCTGCCATCGAGTTATTTCAGCCGGCAATAAGATTGGCGGATTCACCAGTGATCAAGGAATTAGCCTGAAAAAGCGGCTGCTCGATCTAGAAGCTGGCGGTCAGACCCACATTAAAATGCCGCAGAAAAGTAATTTCCGGAAAATGCCGAAGTAATAAAAACGCAACACCTGAGAAGTCATAGGTATTTGGGACCGGAAATGCCATTTTTTTCACGATCCTGAACCTAACTCCCCTGGAAGCGTCTTTACGGGAACCTAACACGTCACTATAATCCAGGGTCTTGCTTGAGAGGGAATCGCCGATAAGGGTTTTGATCAAGCGAGTGTCACTTGTGGGCGTAGCTCAATTGGATAGAGCATCGGTCTACGAAACCGAAGGTTGAAGGTTCGAGCCCTTCCGCCCACACTTAGTGAAAAGGCCGTAAACCGCTGGGTTTGCGGCCTTTTTCATGCGCTCAGTGAAAGGGGAAATAGTTCTTTCGCCACGACGCAAAGCAGTCGCGATGTGTCGTATTTCGATCTTTAATAGGAGCGTTCGGTTTCTCCCGCTCCTATTAAAAAAGGGCGACGCTCTGTGGAGCTTGCCCTTTCGTTGTCTTTCAAGGAAATTTTCGTCGTCAAACGAGACCGCTGACCTACTTCGACAGGTCGAAGTTAATTTCGTTTTCTCCAGGTTCGACGGCTGCGGTAAGTTCGCCTCGCTTGCGGTATTTCCTGGGGACCCTTTCCGGCAAGAGCATTGCTCCTTGCTCTTCACTCTCAAGGCGACGGGTCGTGATCATCACCTCGTGATTGCCTGGAAGGCATCCGGGCGTGTCGTACGTAAACATCAGCGAATAGTGGCCGCTTTCGTCGGTGACCCCCTGAGAAGCTCGCCCTTGCTCGGGGTAAAAGGCAAGCTCTGCATTGGGTAAGGGAGCGCCATCAAGCGTCACAACTCCCTGAACGAACCCACTAGCTGGCCCGGTTTCGCTACAACCGACAAACGTTAACGATACAAAGAGGCTGAATAGAATACCGCTGCGTGATATGCGGCTCATGAAGTGATTCATGATCAGGTTCCTGAAAAGGGTGTTTTTGAAAAGTCCATTTCCAGCGCCGGCGACTTGGTTGCATAGCCGGCGCGAAAACTAGATAGCATTCAGCGAATGAGACTAGAGGCCCGGAGTCACTTCGCCGCCGGAGATGGTTCCCAACGCTTCGTAGGTCGTGCCGTCGATTGTTTCTGCAATGAACACGACCGAGCCATCGCCGCGGCAGAAATTCGCCCCACCGGGATGCAAGCTGCCTGTTGCGGCCCACGAATGAGAACCGTTGATGGTATAGGATGGGTTGGCCGAGGTTGGGCTGAGGGTCGTATTAACCCACTTAGCACGATCGGCTCCGACCCAGCAGGTTGCCTTGCGAGGCTTCTGAGCCCCGTCTTGCTCGGCGACCATCACCGTATTGCTGGTTCCGTCGGTCATATCGCGAAAAGAAGTTTCGCTGTTGAGCCAGAAGGTGCCATTGAATTTGCTGGCATCGGTCCTATAGGCCGCGTCATCTGTCCCCAAGTCACCGGGAATCATCGAGCCATTGACGGCTTTGTAGTTCGACTTGGCGTTGTCACTACGATTCGGGTTCATTTCTTCCATAGGGCAAGAGGGGCACATATAACCATCGATGGCAACACGTCCCCAGTTGGTTCCGGTTGTCCACCAAGAGAACCGATCTTTATAGACGTCGAAATTGTCGTTCTCGTCACGAATTTCTTCGTAAAGAGATTGTTGCTCGATGAACGGCAACACAAGTGTTTGCCAGCTGAGCCCGTGCCTATTAGCCCAATCTTTCGAGCCACCAGAAGCATCACGATTGGAGACACTCTTTAACCCGGCGGGAAAAACACCGTAGGTGTCGTGATGATTATGTAGTGCTAACCCCATTTGTTTTAGGTTATTGGTGCACTGCATCCGACGAGCTGCTTCGCGAGCTTGTTGGACGGCCGGTAGCAGTAAAGCGATCAGAACACCGATGATGGCAATCACCACCAACAGTTCGACCAGTGTAAATCCTTGCCGAGGCTTTGAATGAGAATCGTGAGGCATGTGAGTCTCCGAAAAGAAGAATTGAAAAGGAGGCGATAAGTAGCAAAAGCAGACCCATTAGGCGTTGAAAAGAGCATTGAAGAAGGTCAGACGCTTTGCCATTAGGGGCGACCCTTTTGGAAAAGTTCTCCCACCTGATCTTCTGTCAGTGCCACGCCGTAAACGGTCATTTCGTCGATTCGTCCATTGAAGTTACGAATTTTCTGCCACGCGGAAGTTTCGGTTGGCGTCCAGTTGCCGATCGTCACGTAACCGAGTGTTAAGTCGCCACGGGCCGCCTGGTCAATCGGCTGATTCGAGATGAGTTCTCCGTTGAGGTAATGGCGAACTCGCGAATCGACCGTGTCGTAGACGGTAACCACATGAGCCCATTGCCCCACGTCCCGTAAGCTGAACACGTTGGGCGAGCGATAGTGTGCGGTATCTGAAGCAGCTTCCATCCACATACCCAGCAGCATGTGACCTTCCTGGTGAACTTGCCAGTGAGGCATGTTGTTGTTGAATTCGTCTGTCAAAAGGAGCGAGTTAAATCTGCGATCGAGCCCGTCCAGACGAATCCAAGCCGAGAAAGTGAGCGACAAATAGTTGCCGGGAATGTTAAGGCGAACCCGGTCACCAGGGCGTTTGAATTCGAGGCTCGACTTATCGTTCCAGCGGCCGGTGGTCCACTGGGCTCCAACGATCGCTCCGTGAATCTTTTCCCCATCAGGACCGTAGCCAACCAGTGTGCGGTCATCGACCGGATCATGATCGAAGGGGAAATACGCTGCGATCCGTGGATCTTCGATCGTCGCATCACGCTGTTGCTCCCATCGCTGATACCGCTTTACCGAGCGGGTACCGGTCATGCTTGCCAGTTCACGAGGAGACACAAAGCTAAGATCACCAGAATCAATAACCTTGCTGAGGCCATCCGCAGTGATGGAAAGAGGTTTACCTTGGACAAGTTCGCGCCGTGTCGTTTTGTTTCGATTGGAGTTCGGCTCGTAAAGCTCGACTTTTCCCTCGTACACTTGCACATCGACCGAACCGTCACTGGAGACTTCCATCCCGAATTCGGTGCCCAGGTCGACCAGTTCCAAGGTCTTAGCAAGGATCGTGAATCCCTGGGCTGGCTGGGGAATGTTCGCCCGCAGTTTGCCGTAGTTGAGGTAAATGTTGCTGGCATCGACAATCTCGATCGACGCAGGCCCTTCGGCCACCAGCGTTGCACCGCTGTAAAACTCTAACTGGATTAATCCTGTATCCCAGGTCAGTTGTTGAGGAGAAACGGTTACGCCTTCTTTCCAGACGTTTGCGTTTCCACCTTGAACACCCACTTTGCGAGTTAGCAAAGCCACGCCGGAATCACGTAGTTCTTCTACTTCAGGTGTAGGATTCGCAGCAACTGGCCCTACTGGCACTGGGGGCGCTGCATCAGGAAGAACCGCAACGTTAGACGCATTCGGATCTTGCTCTGGCTGATCACCTTGTGGAAAGGCAAACAGGGCCACCAGGATGGTTGCGGCCAAGGCCATCACGCCCCAAATCCAGGGACGCTTTTGGGTTGGCCGTTTCTCGTCTGTGCGAGCAGGGGTTTTCGGCTCGTGACTGGCGTTGAGAACCGATTGGATAAAGCCGGCTGAACTGTCGTCGGCCGAGACACGGGTTCTTAGCGACTCAAGGTACCTGGCTTCCGCACGTCGTAAGTCTTCGTATTGAGAAAGGCGATCGCTAAGAACAAGGTGCTGCTTTAGTTGAGCAAGGTTCTCTTGGTTTTCGCGGGCCAAGGCCACGAGTTCGTCCAACTCGTTTTCCGATGCAACGTCATCGAGCATGATCGCAAGCAGTTCGTTAAAACGCTGATGGGATGCCAACGGAATCTCCTAAGAGGTCGGTAACAGAAAGACGTGTATTAAAATGGACGAGTATTTTCTAAGCGGTATCGCCCAGACGATTTTCGATGCAGTCTTTCAACTGTTGGCGAATTCGCATCAGGGCCTGTCGAACGGCTGCCGCAGTCATTTCCAAATGATCTGCCAAATCTGTGGCCGTCCATCCGTGCGAATAACGCCCGGTGACGATCTCGCGACTCTTAGGAGGCAACCCCTCGACACAATCTCTTAAATGAGTCAACCGAATCCGTTGCCATTCAGGGTGATCGTCATTGCTATCGGAATCTTGCAAAAGCAAATCAGCGAGACCTTCGTGAAGGATTCGCCGCCGCCGTGCGTCCTTGCGGACTTCGTTTCGTACCAAGTTGCGGGCAATACCCCGGAGCCACTTTCCGACGTCCTGCTCTTGATCGAAGGAGTTCCTCTCACGGAGCGCGACGAGAAAAGCCTCCTGAGCAAGGTCATCCACCCAGTCGGGATCCACTCCCAGCATGCGGACAAACGAACGCAGTTGGACGTGGTTTTCGGCGACCATTCTCTCGAATGATTCATCAAAACAATGGTCTTGGTTGTTCATTTGTGAGTACCTTGTCGCGAAGAATCTTTGTGTGAGTAACAAAATCCAAAAAAGCAAAAGAAACTACTAAATGGAGTTTATCTGATTTGTCTTGTCACACCTGCAGAAGTGGCGACAAGGGGTGTGCTTATGACCATAATTGCCTAATTGCATGGTCTTAAGGTGTTAACCCTGGCTGCTACGGCCAGCGGTGAAATCCGAGAAGAACTAGTCATCGCCATTTCAACATGGCCAAGGTCTGTTTTAGTTGAGGAGCTGGCTAATAGATTGAGTATACGAATTCTCGTGCTATCAGCATCGATTAAGACCTATCGCTGTCGAGGGAATTTAGTCTTAGTAGGTTAGTTAGGTTCCAGTGAACTGGGCCCATACCGTACCATCCCGAAATGGGTTGATTTCTAGCAGGTTAATTACCCTTACACGCGTATTTGACTTGCTCGCTGATTATCGAGCCACCTCCTGCTTACTTGGGGAAACTTCTCGATTTAGAAACCAAAGGAGAGTCAAAAGAGGCGATCAGATACCGCTGGCCTTTGATCCCTGTAGGTGGCTATTTTGTAAGCCCAAGTTACGAGGTAAGATTGATGCGTTACTCAGACGTCACGACCTCGTAAGTGCTTCGTCGTGTTCTTCTTATGTCTTGTAAATGGATGGTAGCTCAGCGTGATTCCGCGCACCAAACTGCTTCAAGAGGTGACCTCAGAACGCGAATGGAGCGTTGATGTCGACTTGCTATCCGAGTTGTTCGACAGCACGCCTGATACGGCATTCTTTGTTAAGGATGCCCAAGGGCGATACATCGCTGTGAATGACTCACTGGTTCGTCGTCACGGATGGCGAGAGAAGCGTGACGTCATCGGTAAGCGTTCGGCTGATATTTGTGCCGGCGATCTAGGCTCGATTCCTACGCAGCAAGATGAAAAAGTCGTTCGGACCGGAAAGGCTTTGTTAAATCAGCTGGAAATGCAATGGTATCGTCCGCCTACAATGACTTGGTGTTTGACGACCAAGTTACCCATGAAAGATGCCGACGGCACGATTATTGGCCTGATTGGCTTCTCGAGAGACGTACGAATCTTAGTGGATCCTGAGGAAATACCTACGGCGTTTGCGAAGGCATTGGCGGAATTCGAGGAACACCTGACCCCTGACGTTAATCCCGTTTGGTTTGCCCAAAAAAGCAAGTTGACTTCTCGTCGGCTGGCCATGCTGACAAAAAAGATATTCGACTTAACCCCTGGCCAGTTTATCGCCAAGATCAGAATTGATGCGGCTACCAGGCTACTGCGAGAAACGGAATTGTCGGTTTCTGCCATTGCTCATCAGTGTGGCTTTTACGATCACAGTGCATTCACACGAGCGTTTAGAAAGGCAACCGGCACTACTCCTAGGTCGTTCCGTAAACTCGCCCGCTGATAGCCCTGATCGATCTCACCGGTACACATCACTGGGCATCGCGTCGGTCGCCAAGGGTTGCATTTCTGTATTCTCGGGGAGTACAGTTCATCACTCGACTGAATGCATCATTGAGAGTGCGAAGGCTCACAAACCCACTGCTCAGAGCAATTTCCTTAACGGTCAATTCCGTTCCCAATAGTTCGCGACGCACGCGCTCGATCCGAAGTCGTTGGATTTCACTGGCGACCGTTCGATTAAGATGCTTTCTAAATTCAGTGGTCAGCTTTCGTCGCGAAATAAGCAGGGCCTCGGCTACGTCATCGACCGAGATAGATCGATGCAGGTTGGTATCAATAAAACGCAGGGCCTGCCTCATTAGCTCGTCTTCGATAGCGATGAAGTCGGTAGGGCGGCGGGCAACGACCCCTACCGGCGGTAGATACTGGCCTGCCCCCATTTTCTGTATCAAGCGTTATGAAAGATTGGACCGGGAAACAGTATAACATCAATGCGGCTAAGAACCCTGAATTGAACCTGGATATCACCGACCAGGGATTGGTTTTCGACTACGATATTGTCTACGAGGGCGAAATCCCTCCACTCTAAGAGCATGACTCAATGAGGGTAGTGCTATCGTGCTCAGCTGTTCATAAATTAATGGACTGACTGTTTTGATACCCATTAGGCGTCTGGCCGGTTCTCGCTTGAAAACAGGACGCAATTGCTCCTTGTGGCTGTAACCAACGCGATGCGAATCGGCTCGAGTGTCATTTCAGATTCACACTATAGGTGCAGAATCTTGGAAAGCTAATCGTTTGTAATTTCCAAGCGAAGCGTTCTCCCGGTCTTCAACTGCGGTAACTTCGGTCGAGGGCCGATTGATCACCCTGTTGCGACGCACAAGTTCAATGCAGGTTGGCTTAGGAAAACCGTTCAACACTTCTTGCGGCACCTCTGCCGTGCGATAGCCATCCAACTCGGCGTTTAGATTTACCTTCGTTAACGACGGGGTTGAATTGCGTCATCGATGCCAATCACGGCAAGATCGTCTGGTACAGGGATTTCTAGAGTACGACAAGCGTTGAGAACTTGTCGTTCGACAGCGACCTCACGCACCGAATAATGAGGGATAGGACGAGCCGAACCCAATTTCGATGAAGTGGTTTGTTTTGGGGCTCTCAACTTGCGACAATAGAAAGATCCTGTCAGTGACTAAATCAAAGTCCTTGGGTATGTTCTTTCGCCCCCTCCCCCCCAACTCGTATCTAAGAAACTGTATGAGCACCCTATCGAAATTAACGCTGCTGCCTGAAGTCGAGAAGTTCCTTAGCCGAGGTCGGCTTACTAGTTTTGTTGGTGGCCAGTCGTTTGAGTCTGGTTCAAGCGATGTTATCACGACGTACGATCCTGGCTCTGGAGAGAAATTAGCCGACGTCGAGGAGTTGACCTCGCAGGAAGTCGATCAGGCCGTGCAGGTTGCTGACGAAGCTTTCAAAAAGACTGGCTGGGCAACTATGCCAGTCAATGAGAGAGCCGCTCTGATTCATCGTCTGGCCGATGCCATCGAAAAGAAAGTAGCAATCCTTGGTCAAATTGAGTCGCTAGACGCAGGCAAGGTCGAAGCTCAGGCCCAAGGCGATGTTCAAAATTGTGCTGATACTCTTCGGTACTTTGCCGATCTTTCGCAGCACTTGAACCACCGCACGACCCTGGCCGTTAAGGGGCATGAAGCATGGACGATACGCAAGCCTTGGGGGGCATGTGCTTTCATCTTCCCTTGGAACTTTCCTATTCTGCTGATCGGTTGGGGAATTGCTCCTGCACTAGCGGCAGGCAACACCGTTGTGATCAAGCCGGCCGAAGACACGCCACTCTCGGCAATCTACCTGGCGGAATTGGCCAAAGAAGTTGGCATTCCCGATGGTGTAATCAATGTGATCACGGGACGAGGGGCAACCGTCGGTGCTGCTTTATCGAATAACAAGTTGATCAAGCGTATGTCCTTCACCGGATCACCTGAAGTGGGACGCCTGGTTGGTCAGTCGTGCGGTCACAACTTGGTGCCGGTAAAGCTAGAACTGGGTGGCAAAGGAGCAGCCGTTATTTTTGATGATGTGGATGTCGCGGATACAGCCGAGAAACTTGCCGCCGCGATCACGTTCCACTCTGGTCAGGTGTGCTGCGACGCAACCCGCTGGATAGTTCAACAAGATATCTATGACGAGTTCGTCAACCAATGCGTAGATCGACTTTCCGAGGTAAAGATTGGTCATCAACTTGAAGCTGATACTCAGATGGGCCCGGTCGTCAACGCCAAGCAGCGCGAACGCGTCTTGGGCTACCTAGAGAAAGGCGTCGCCGAGGGAGCCGAATGTGTCCTTAGTGGTGGGCCTGCACAGGTTGCCGGGTATGAGGGGCATTTCGTTAAGCCGGCCCTGCTGTCCGGTTCGTTAGGCAATACTGCAGCACAACAAGAGATCTTCGGCCCTGTCGCTTACCTTGCCTCGTTTAAGACGGAACAGGAAGCGATCGAGATGGCCAATTACACGACCTACGGCCTTGCTAATAGTGTTTGGACTGCCGACTTGGCTCGTGCCGGAAGAGTGGCTGAATCGATGGTCGCGGGCAACAGTTGGATTAACGCACATAACGTGTTTGCCCAAGGCGTTCCCTATGGTGGCATCAATCAAAGCGGTCTTGGCGGCGGTGTACTCTCGGTAGAAACGTTGCTGGATTACTACCGTAGTACATCAGTTGTTCGCCCACTCTGAGTTCGCAATCCCCAACAAAAAGATCAAATCCCAGCCATGCTCAGTAAGAACGACTATCTCCACCCGCGCGACGAGATCATGCAGACGATGGATCGTATCTATCGATATCGTATGACGACTACGTCGGGCGGAAATCTTTCGATTCGTGACGAAGCCGGAGACATCTGGATTACTCCGGCACGAGTCGATAAGGGAAACCTCTCGCGGAACGATATTATCTGCGTGCGATCTGACGGAACCGTGGAAGGGCCTCACCCGCCCTCCTCGGAGTTTCCCTTTCATAAAGCCATCTACGATGCCCGCTCTGATATCCAGGCCATCGTTCACGCGCATCCGGTAGCCCTGGTTGCATTTAGTATTTGTCAGGCGGTTCCTAATACGCGCCTTTTCCATCAAACCCACTCGGTCAGTGGTAAAGTCGGTTTCGCTCCCTACGCATGCCCTGGCAGCCAGCAACTGGGTAGCAATATTGCCGACTCGTTCGCTCAGGGGTGCGACAGTGTGATTCTGGAAAATCACGGTGTCGTCGTGGGTGCCGAATCGCTGGCTCGCGCCTTCGAACGTTTCGAGGCATTCGAGTTCGCAGGAAAAACTTTGATCAAAGCGAGCAAGCTTGGCAATGTGAATTACCTGGACGATTCGCAATTGGAACTGGCAGCGAACCGAAGCGTTGACTTGCCCACCTTTGAGCGATCAACGGCAAATCAGCAAGAACGTGAGCTTCGCAAACAGCTATGCGATTTCATTCGACGTGGTTGCCGCCAACGCTTGTTGATCAGTACCGAAGGCAGTTTTTCAGCGCGCCTCGACCAGGATTCATTTCTTATCACTCCGACCCAGCAGGATCGAGAGTCCCTCACGATTGATGACTTCGTTTTAGTGCACGAAGGGAGCCGAGAATCCGGTAAAAAGGCTAGTCGTGCGGTGATGGCTCATCGAGCCATTTACCAGAAGCACCCGAGCGTAAAAGCGATTGTTTTTGCACACCCGGTCAATGCGACCGCTTTTAGTGTTACGGACTCTAACTTAGATACGCGCACGATTCCAGAAAGCTATGTCTTCCTGCGAGATGTCGGACGCGTTCCCTACGGGGTCCAATATCACAACAATAGCCAAATCGCTGAACACATTTCCGCAAGTTCGCCTGCTGCTTTACTAGAGAACGACGGCGTGCTTGTCACAGGCTCCAGCGTGCTTGATGCATTCGATCGTTTGGAAGTTCTTGAGGCAACTTCGGAAGCCGTTATCAACGCAACCTCGATTGGGAAGGTTTCATCGATGCCGCAAACGGTGATCGATGAACTTCGCGCTGCGTTCCAGCTGAAATGACATTCCAGTGTGCTATTACTTGAAATTGGATTCAAACGGATTCCATTTCAATGAACGGGATCTTGGACGATAAAAAAAGGCGGAATCCTCATGCGAATTGGACTTGTCTTGATTGCCGCAATCGTGGTGGGACTATGTCACACGGTGGCGTGTGCGGCTGAGGAGGACTCCGCGAAGCCTAATATTGTATTTATCTTTGCCGATGACTGGGGATGGGGTGACTTAGGCTGTCACGGACATCCCTATGTGAAGACCCCTAATATCGATCGCCTGGCGAGTGAAGGCACCGACTTCCATCGCTTTACAGTGGCAAGCGGTGTCTGTTCGCCGAGTCGCGCGGCGGTCATGACGGGACATTTTCCGGCGAGGTACAACATCGACGGACATTTTGCCTGGGTGCCTAGCAATGCCCGCCGCAACATGCCTGATTGGTTGGATAAAGATGTTGTAACGATTCCCAAATTACTTCAATCGGCCGGCTATGCCACAGCCCATTATGGAAAGTGGCACCTGGCAAACGACATGATTCCCGACTCGCCTTCTCCAGGGGTTTATGGCTACGACACATACGGAGCATTTAACTGCTCCGGAGAGCAGATGCCAGTCCATGAAGACGCCACCAATGCGATCCAGTTCATCGAACAAAACGCGAAAGATGGGAAACCGTTCTTTATTAACTTGTGGATCCACGAGCCTCACACGCCATTTCACGTTGTTCCCAAGTATCGATGGCAATTGCGAGATGAAGGCCTTGAGGAGAACGATGAAATCTATGCATCGGTACTGATGCACGCTGACGAGAGAATTGGTGAGGTTCTCGATGCATTGGAGCAATTTGATGTCGCCGACAACACGCTCGTGATCTTCAGCTCTGACAATGGACCTGCAAGAGCCAAACCAGAAGCGGAACTCGAACTCACCTACGATACGGCTACCGGCGCAGGCTTCGGAATAGCCGCAGCGAAGGGAATTACCGCAGGCAGAAAAGGATATAAGGCTTCCTTGTTCGAAGGGGGAATCAATGTTCCATTCGTTGTTCGCTGGCCCAACAAGGTTGCGGCCGGAAAAGTCGATGACCAACTAATGATCTCAGCCGTCGATCTCCTGCCGACCTTTTGCGAGATAGCCGGTGCAAAGTTGCCTGACGGCTATCAAGCCGATGGCGTCAGTCAAGTTGTTCAACTCCAAGGAAAGTCAATGACGGGACGTAGTAAACCTCTGTTTTGGAAGATGTCTGGCCACGGACGGGGAGGCCGCTCTGAATCATATCACTGGGTGTCTTACTGCGTTGCTCACAATAATTGGAAGCTACTCGCCTCGAAAGACTTTGGCTATGTCGAACTGTATGACATAGTTCATGATCCCTACGAGGAAGAAGATTTGAACGATTTGAAGCCGGGTGTATCCTCGCAGCTGTTAAAAGTGCTTGCGGAGTGGAAAGACAGCCTGCCTGCGAAGCCAGACGCTAAGAATTATTCCAAACTTCGAGTGTCGCCGAGATGAAACCAATACGTTTGTTTCACCTCGTTTGCCCCAGTCCTGGGCTGGGTCAGGGAATCATTCGTAAGTTGAATATTCGGTGCAAAAATAACATCAGGGCTAACATTATCCCGCCACCTCGCGGCTACTACCTTGCCGGACGGGAAGGCAGTTAGAGAGGAGCACCCTCCGAGGAATTGTCATATGACCAAACATCGCGGTTACCTAAGCCTAATTTCGTTGACGTTCCTAATATCGACAAGCCCAACTTTTGCTGAGGAAACCAACGTTCTCGTCGCAGAAAGCGCCCGCGATTCGCTTGTTCGCGCTACGCAAGAGATGCGCAAGATCGACGCGAACGGTAATGGCGCATTCGAAAAGAACGAGGACGCTGCGGCCTGGCGACGCTATCGAAAGCTGGATACGAATCGTGATGAAGTGATCTCGATCGATGAACTTCGTAAGCTAAGGTTATCCTATCTCGAAACGAGCGGAGAGCGAAAACTTGACATCGTCTATAAAACCGCGGCTCAACAAGACATGCTCTTGGATCTTTATTATCCCCATCAAGAGACCATGAAAAAAGGATCTCCGTATCCTGTTGTTGTGTACACGCATGGAGGTGGATGGGCGGCAGGCAGCAAGCAGGGTATTGCCAAAGGTTTGTTTAAGGAAGTTTTTCAGAAGCTTCTCGATCGTGGGTTTGCCGTGGCCTCGGTCAATTATCGTCTTTGCCGATCCAATAGCAGGAACACCATGCGGGATTGTGTGATCGATTGCAAGGACGCTGTTCGTTACCTATCAATGAACAGCGACACGCTTAGGTTGGATCCTGCCCGGTTCTTCGTCATGGGCGATTCCGCCGGAGGGCAGTTGGCGCAGATGCTGCTACTCTCTGCACCGGAATCTATGCCAGGAGACAAAAAGCTGGCAGCGGTCTCTTATAAGATTCTGGCAGGCGTGTCGTGGTACGGACCATGTGATTTCGAGAAGACCGATCTCTTTAATCATGATGATCGAGACGACTTTCGGGATCGATTCGGACCTCGCATTCTAGGAACCGATTTAGACTTGGAGAGCAAACGGGAACGGTACCGGGAAGTGAGCCCGGTAAATTATCTGAGTAAAGACAATCCGCCGCTATTGATGATCCAAGGGGACAAGGATGTGACCATCCCCGTAAAGCATGCCTACTACATGAAGAAAAAGGCAGAGGCCGTTAAGGCACCAGTTGAGATTATGATCATCAACAACGCTGGTCATAACTGGCGAAAAGTCGGCGCGGACATCGATCCTTCACGAGAGGCGATCGTCCATCGAACCATTCAATTCTTTGTCGACTATCTTCCGCAGTAGATGGTACCGTGTTTTAAGCTTCGATAATAAATGCAAACATGACACTCCTAACATTATTCGAGAGACGCATGAAGTATCAATCACTCTTACTCATGGCTTCGTTGCTTGCCGTTACCCAGGTGCAGGCCTACGAATGGACGATCGACAGCGCGGACGATTGGAAACAGAATATCGAATCGTCCGAAGGGGCCATCGTCGCTGAAGGCTCGGTTTCGCCCAAAGCAATGACAGCGACCATCACAACTAAAGTTCACGTATCGAATGAGAAGCGTTCCGCTAAGTCGTTCACTTTAACGCAGTCGCCTATCTGGCAGAACTGGAATCCGATTGAAAATCTTGGTCCAGTTAATCTCGCCGACGCGCCAGTACTGCTTACGGTCGGACCGAATAATTACTGGATGTTCGGGCGTTATGGCAACAGGAAGAACCAGAACTCAAAGTTTCAACCGGAAGTAGTAACGCTGGAAGGGTTCGACATTCCGCTGCAAAGCACGCCATTCCCCAATCAGTTTAATGCATCTGGAGGCCTGAAGCCTGGCAAAGGTGGGTATCACGCTTGGCAGAGTCGTGACATGAAAAATTGGGTCCATCATGGCCCTGTTACGGAAGGATTCTCGAAGTGGGTTACTAGCGCCGAATGGGTCGACGGCAAGGCATTGATCTACTACGACTTTCCAAATGACCAAGATCCTCATGTTTATGTGGATGAAGACCTGTTTGACGGTAAGCCGGGCAAGAACATGGGCATTGCCGTCCGCGATCCGTCGCATGGTTCGGATGCTGGCTTCATTCGCGACCTTGAAGGCAATATGCATGTCATTATCGAGGATTGGAGTCCGATTAATGCCAGCAAGTGTTCGTGGGATTCGCCTCTAGCCGGTCACGCAGTGAGCCCGAATGGAATTGACGGATTCGAATTTCGTCAACCTCCAGTTGATATGCGTACGACTCCAACCGGAGAAACCGCCACTTACAAACACCCTCACTGGGCCAAGGAAGATCCGAAGAATTACAAAACAAACGTTGCCGAATACAACGTACATGAGCCAGAGCAGGAAGCTTATGGCGACTGGGCAGAGATCTGTATCGGTGGTCAGTACTACCTCTTTGGTGATTACGATCCTGTTGGCGGACATCAAATGAGCGTCGGCTGGTTCACATCCTCTTCCATTGACAAGCCGTTCAAATGGTGCGATCACATCGGGAACGGGCATCCCGATCCGGACGTAGCGTTTGCTGAGGGCCAATTCTATCTCGCAACCCAGCAAAAGACCGACTTCGTCAGTCCAGGGCCATGGGTAGAAACCGTCGAAGCTCGTGTCGGAGTCGATACCGATAAAGATGGCAAGAGCGACCAGTGGACCGATTGGACCGAGCTTAAAGAAAGTTATGACTACATTCCGGGTTTCTCGAAGCAAATCGCCAGAACACCAGCGCAGCTGGATCTTTCACCGCTACCTGCAGGCTACGGATTTCAAGTCGAACTGCGGCTGACAGATTCGACCGAGAATAAATCGAAACCGATCATCGAAAGCATGTCAGTGACATTTGCCGAGTAGGCTTGTCATGTTACTCCAAATATTGAGAAAGACCCACTTCGCTCTGCTGGCGGTTGCCGGCAGAAGAGGCCTCAAGCAATTCAAATTGAAAGAAATCGGTTCGCTTACTGGCTGGCAGGCGGAGATCCCTTCGTTCGCCCGGTCCTTCGGAATCGTTACGACCTCGAACCAGAGCCAGCCCAACGCCGTCGTTTCAGATGCGAGACAGGCGATGAATCGTATCGGTAAAGCAATTTGGTTGGAAACGCGATGTTGACCTGCAACCCAAAAACTGACCCAATGCAAGTGAGAAATTTAGAGTAAAATCTGGCCATCATTTTCGAGGAGATGATGACCATGAAGAAGTCGAAATTTACGGATCAGCAGATCGCGTTCGCGCTGAAGCAGGCAGAGACAGGGACGCCGGTCGATGAGGTCTGCCGTAAGCTGGGTGTCAGCCAGCAGACCTTCTATCGCTGGAAGAAGAAGTTCGCCGGACTGGGCGTGGAGGAACTGCGGCGTTTGAAGCAGTTGGAAGAAGAGAACAAGCGTTTGAAGTCGCTGGTTGCGGACCTGAGCTTAGATAAGCAGATCTTGCAGGACGTGCTGTCAAAAAAGCTTTGAAGCCTGCTCGCCTTCGGGAATGCGTGGAGGGTGCCAAGCGATGCTATCGAGTCAGCGAGGGTTGGGAGGTGAACGGGAAGCGAATCTATCGTCTTTACCGCTAGGAGCAGTTGAGTTTATGCAGGAAAACGCCGAAGCGTCGAGTCAGCTGTCGAGCGCGTGTCGATCGGCCGGAAGCTTCTCGCATTAACGACTGCTGGGCTATGGATTTCATGTCCGACGAGTTGTTCGACGGCCGTGCCATTCGGCTGTTAACGATAGTCGATCACTTTACTCGTGAGAGTCTGGCGATGGAGCGAACGCTGCCCAAAACGATCCGCGTCGACAACGGTCCCGAGTTTACGTCGAAGGCACTGGATCAATGGGCCTACGCGAACCAGGTCGTGCTCGACTTCAGTCGGCCTGGAAAGCCAACGGATAACGCCTTCATCGAATCATTCAACGGCAGCGTGAGGGCCGAGTGCCTGAACGAAAATTGGTTCTTGTCACTGGAGGACGCCCAAGAGAAGATAGAATCTTGGCGTCGTGACTACAACGAACACCGCCCACACAGCGCCCTGGGCAACCTGGCCCCCAGGGAATTCGCTTCATCTGGCCAGGCTAGCCTGGCCAGATGAAGATTCTGGATTTTCTCCTTTAGATTGGTACAGAAAAGGGAAGCAGGTCACCTGAGTTGTCTGACGCCGCAACATAAGTATACGTATTGGTGGTACTCCGAAGGCAGCATCGAGCCAGTCGAGGAACTGTTCGACACTAAAAACGATCCACACGAGATGACGAACCTGGCGGGAAAAACCAACAGCGAGGCAGTCCTGTCAGACATGCGGAAACGCTACGATCAAGAGCTGGCAAAGTGGAAGAGTCAGGCCGTGGACTATAATGACTACCAACGTTACGGAACTCTGTTCAGTCGTGCCCTGCCCTCTTCGGACGCTTCGAAGTAAGCGGTTCTTCTCGCGTTGGAGAAGGCAAATTGGGATGAATACCCGAGCCTCAGCGTTGTCTCACTTTTCCTGACGAACAACGCGAAAACCAATATAGCTGAACGCATCATGAGCTTCGGCAAACGCACGCACCGACGATCGGCATTGCAGAGGCGCAACGTACCATGAGCCCCCGCGTAGCGAACGCCAATCTCCATGTTGATGCTTGGGCGTATCCTCAGGGCCTTGTGGATTGACGATTGGTTCTGGTTTGGTTCGTGAACCGTTTTGACGAGCCTGGGTAAGCATATCGTCGTAATAGCGGTCGGAATACTTGTCGTGACACCATTCCCATACATTGCCATGCGTATCGTAAATGCCCCATGCATTGGCTCGGAATGACTTGGCCGGTGCAGTAAACACGAAGCCATCCCCGGTCGCCAGTTCCAGACCCACCGTGCGCTGGCGTAGAACGTCTTCTGGGTGCAGCGCATACAAACTTGCATCGGCCACGTTGCCCACCTCGTAAACGCTATCGGGCTTGTCGCCGCTGAAGTAAGAACTGCGTGTGCCGGCGCGACAAGCGTATTCCCACTCGGCTTCGGTAGGTAAGCGGTATGTCACTCCTTCTTGCTCACTAAGCCATCGACAAAATGCCTGGGCGTCGTGCCAACTGATGCAGGTTACCGGATGCTTGTCGGATTGTTCAAAGCCAGGGTTTCGCCAATTAGCGCCTTGGATCAGTGAGAATCGATTGAGCGGATCTTCTGCGTTTGGCCGAAACCCCCAGGCCTCGCCTGTCTTTTCTGCGTCGGTTTGGTAGCCTGTGGCCTCTACAAAGACGCGAAACTGCGAAACGGTAACCTCCGTTTCACCAATCGAAAAGTCCCGGGGTAGCCGTACTGGAAAAGAGGGCCTTTCGACGTAGTCATGGATCTCGCGCTGATAGGCGCTCCCTTTATGCTCCAGCTTCAAGCGGTGCTCGTCGAGCATGCCCATCTCGAATTCGCCTTGCGAAAGAGGGACCATTGTCATGCCAATGGAGTTGTGTGATGCCACTGTCTCTTTGCCATGCAAACACGCAAGCCAGCTAACGACTTGTAGGAGGATGAAGCTAACGACTAATGCTCGATTTGCCATTTAACTAACCAACGCTTGAACAGGGCCTGTGCTATCTTGAAACAGATTTCCGACGTCGACGCCAACCCGGTCTAGCATTGTGTGCCACACAGATGCAAGCGGGATCTCGGAGGTTAGCTTTAGATGGCCGTGATGCTTGATGCCTAGCGCGGACCCTCCGCTAACGATCGTCGGCAAGTCGTTCTTGCTATGCTCGAAACCCATGCCGCTAGATAACCCCAGTACCGTTCGATCGAGAAGTGTTCCGTCCGCTTCCTGGATCGACGCCAGGCGATCCAGGAAGTAGGCCCAGTGGTTCATATAAATTGCATCGACGCGAGCTAACTCCTCCAGGCTTTGCGGGTCATTGCCGTGATGCGACAGCGCGTGATACCCCTTGGATACGTTGAACTCAGGATAAACTCCTCCGGCGAGTTCTTTTCGCACGACGTACGATATAACTCGCGTCGAGTCGGTTTGAAATGCCAACGCAATCAGATCGTACATCAACTTGGCATAGTCGTCGTATAGATATTCGCCGTTTCCTTCGGGGCCTGCCATTTTACTCTGGTAAGTTCCGTGAAGGTCATCCGTTTCCACGGGCGGTTTCGGCGTGTCGGCCCATTCGACTCTACGAGCCAGCGACTTTTCAAGCTCTCGAACCGAAGTGTAGTATTGATCCAATTGCTCGCGGTCGGTCTTGCCAAGACTGCTTGCTAATTGCTTAGCATCATCTCGAACAAGATCGAGAATGGAATGACGGCGGCGAAACTCGTTCTTTTCCTCTGCTTTTTGCGTTTGTGTGTCAGGTCGAAAGAGTTTGTCAAAAAGCACTTTTGGGTCGTTCTCGGCTGCCAGTGGCACGCCCTGTTCGTTCCAGGAGATCGTCGCGAGTGCCTGGCTTCCGTAATTTGTTCCGCGATCGACCGACAACTGAAGCGATGAGAAGCGGGTATCGGAACCAATCGTTTGTGCGGCAAGCTGGTCGGGGCTTTGCCGTTGCCGTTCCCCTTTCGCGATGGAAGTACTGAAAGGGTATGCACCGTCATGGCCTCCGCCCTCTTTAAGGAACGTTCCGTTGATTGCCGTAAATTGTCCGCGGTGTTTATCAAGCGGCTTCAAGATACGTGAGGCCTGGTAATCAAGTCCCTGCTGATCTGGCCAGAACTGACGCATGTTCATGCCTGTCCCGAGGTAAAACATGCCCATGCGCGCAGGTGCTTTCGGCATGGGTGCCGCTAGCACGCTCGATGGCATCATCGCTTCGAGGTAAGGAAGTGCCATGACGACTCCAGTTCCTCGCAGGAACGTGCGGCGCGAAATCCAAGTCTTCTTGGGGCTGGGCATTAGGATTCCATCCTGTGAATTGGGCATGAGTTACTTTGTATGAAACGCCTGGCTGGCAACGACACCATGAATCAAGGATGAGAGCGTGTAGTTGCTGTTCCGCATCTGTTCGGCAAGTCGATCTACCAAAGGACGGTCGGTGGGTTCGATGGGGCGACCCAAAGCATAGGTCAGCATCTTTTCTGCCAAGCCATGGGCGAATCGATCCTTTTGGTCGAGCAATAGGAGTCTGAATTCAACGAAGTCCTCGAATGGCTTTCCATTGGGAAGTACCCCAGAGGCGTCAATCGGTGGCGTATTTCGACTGCGAAAGTCTTCCCCATCCTGATGTGTTCGCCATGCGCCGATCGCGTTGAAGCTTTCCAGGGCCAATCCATAGGAGTCGATCGTCCGGTGACAGGCAGCACACGAGGGAATCTGTTGGTGCTGTATTAGTCGCTCGCGAACCGTTAGCTTCTCTCCCTTGATATTGGGTTCGACTTCACCGGCATTTGGTGGTGGCGGATTCGGAGGATCATTGAATAGCACGTCCCGCACATAGACGCCGCGATTAACCGGTTTCGTGCGGTTTCCATCTGAGCCTCGCATGGCGACGCCGGCCATGGCCAGGAGACCACCACGAGGGGAGTCTTCAGGCAGGTTCACGCGTCGGAACTCGTTTCCTTTGATGCCGTCGATTCCGTAGAACCTCGCCAGCCGCTCATTGAGCATGGTCCAGTCGGCGTTGAAGAACGACAAAGCGGATTCATCTTGGTGGAGGACTTCACTGAAGAAGGCGATCACTTCCCCAACCATCGCTTCTCCTAGCTCGTCATCATACTCCTTATACAATCGGGTATCGGGCATAAAGTTGCGAAACTCGTCGGTCTTTAACCATTGGGCTCCGAAACCCAGCACGAAACCGTGACTCTTTGGGTTGGCCAGCATTCGGTCGACTTGAGCCGAAAGGATGCCTGGCTGACGAAGTTGCCCACTTGCAGCGAGCCGAAACAGTTCTTCGTCAGGCATACTAGACCATAGGAAATAGCTCAGCCGCGAGGCAAGCTCCCAGTCATCTAAGGGACGCTTCTGATCGGTTGAAGAGGGTTCGATAATATATAGAAACTTAGGGGAACACAGGATAGAAATGAGCCCGGTACGGACGGCATTGTGATAGGTCTCGCCAGCGGCCAACTCTGAAAGACAAAGGGTTACAACCTTCTCGATCTCTTCCTGGGTAACCGGCCGCCGGAATGCCTGGGGTAGGAACTGCGCAAAGATTTCTCGCAGGTAATCTTCATTTTCGGTAGCGTCATCACCTTGAAAGAAGAGCGTTTCGTGGCTTTTAGGTGGCCACTGATCGTACAGCGGGCCTTCACATTCCAACCAATCGACGACCAGCTTGCGTAGTTTGCTGGTGTCAGCTGCATCTGGATTTGGCTTTCCCCAGGTTAAATTCTCTAATTGCTGACGCGATTGAAGTCGCATCACTTTCTCGTAATCTTTGGACGTTCCGGCCTGCTGCTGTTGTCTACGAATCTCGTTTCCTGCACGGCTTGTGATTTGAAAGCCGGTCTGGTTCACGATCGAAACGTTGTATTCACCACATTTCGGATCGCGAGGGACGACAATCTCGTAAATCTTCGGCTCATCAGTCACTTCCGTTTCCAGCAGCAGTTGCTGATCGGCACTCGGATGCCCCTGCCGTAGACGCATGATGACTGGCTTGCCGTCGGCACCACGCTGGCCCCACGCACGGACGCGTATACGATACATGCCGTTGACGGGTATTTCGTCCCGGGTCCCGGGATACTTCATCACGCCAAACGACCGCGTTGAGCCTTGCATCAAGACGATTGCCTTTTCCTGACATTCGATACCTGGTGTTGCGCATAGGTAATCGATTGCCCGATTCTCGGCGATATCCTCCATTTCCAGTCGTATCGTCTCGGTTGCGAACGGGGGTGGTCCATCCACGATCGCCTTGTTAGCAACGCCTAGGGCAACCTCAAAGTACTTATCTAACAGAGACGGATCGAGCATGAGTGCGACAGAAACTTTGTCAAAACCTTCTGCGGTTCCATCGGGCGGAAGAACGCTCTCAGGGCTTTCGCCAGGTAAGAATCTGAGATGCAGGAGATCGCGCACCGTGTTGGTATATTCGGCACGATTCATCCGACGCAAGATAACGCGTCCCTCGTTGCCAAAGCTATTGCGTTCGGCTTTTCGCAACTCGGCGGCGATCCAGTGGGTGACCTCGGCAAGTTCGGCTGTAGTCGGCGAAGGGGAATTGTCTGGGGGCATTTCTCCCAGGTTCATCTTGTCCATTACCTCGATCCATGAACTAGCCGAGGTCGATTTGTTGAAGTCTTCTTCGAGCGTATCGAGTCGTAGATCTGACTCTTGAGTTTCAGGACCGTGGCAATCAAAACAATAGGTCTTGAGGAAAGGACGGATTTTCTTCGAGGAACGATGGGCTTGGTCCGGTGACCCAGGTGTTTGGGCCTGAAGCAAATTGATAAACATCATTGCCACAATGAATGACATTGCGACAGGAAGCCATGCGGTCGTCCGCGTTGGGGAAGGAAGAGGAAGGATCATTCCGAAGACCTGCATCGTGTGGGGTTGCCGGAGACCGATATTGTTGATGGGATGAGAGTAGGAGTCGATCTAGCAGTACTGACCTATGATCCAAGCTAACAAATGGTTTCAGTTTCTTGAAATCAAATAGGGTATTCGCGGATCGGCATGAGGCGTTGAAATGTCGATGCGGCCCGTAAACTCAATTCCTGAAAAAGCGAAGAAGACTCCCCTTAGTCATTCTGGTGCAAGAGAATACGCAGGAAACTAAAAATCCTGACACTTCGATTCATAATTTGACACGATTTGGGAATTAAACTTAGACAAAGGCTTAACCATCCCAAGAGTGATTGCAATCTGAGGAGCCAATGTCACAAAAATTGCGCAAAATGATAAAGGCCCCAATAGGTTTTCGGACTATCTTAGATATGACAATGCCAGCTTAGGTACCCTTAATTTCTCGATAACACTGACCGAAATTAACTCGCTAGAGTCTCTTTGATGAAATTTTCGTTTCCAATTGCCGTCCTACTACTGGTCGTTCTAACTCTTTCTGCTTCCGCCCAGACCTTTCCGCCAACGTCGCGTCACGACGAAGGCTTGCATCGCCATCCGCTGAGCGTCTTCGCGCTCACAGGTGGTAAAGTGATCCGTTCGCCTGGGAAAGAGCCCGAACCGGTTACGATTGTGATTCGCGATGCCAAGATTATTGCCATCGGTAAGGATGTCAATATTCCTGCGGAAGCAAAGGTTATTGATCTGGAGGGCAAGTACGTTTACCCAGGCTTCATCGATAGCTACTCGGAAGTATCGTTAAGCGAAGCCAGCAACCGGCCGCCGACCAGTTATTGGAATGAGAACATCCGATCCGACTTCGATATTGGAAGTGCGTTAACTAAAAGTGACTTGTCAGCGTCCGAACTGCGAAAACAGGGATTTGTGGCACAGTTAATTGCTCCGCAAGATGGAATTATAAAAGGTCGTTCGGCAATTTATGCGTTAGGCGAAGACGAGATTTCACAATCAGTATTACGAGAGCAGTTTGCTCTGGTTGGCGAATTGACACTCTCTCGCAGACGTGGCAGTTATCCAAAATCTCCGATGGGGGCCGTTGCCTTAGCACGTCAAGCATTCTATGACGCACAGTGGTATCGTGACGCGCACCGGATCGCTCGTGCCGACGCCGAACTTCCTCGGCCTGAGAAGAACGTTACCCTGGCCACCATGCAGCCATATATCAATGGCGAGCTGCCGGTTCTAATCGAAACGAGAAACGATCAATTCCTGCTGCGTGCCGACCAATTTGCCCAGGAGTTCGGCCTCGACTTGATCGCCATTGGAAGTGGTCGCGAGTATCGCCAGCTGGACGCTATAGCAAGAACGAAAAGGCCCCTGATCGTTCCCATTGATTTCGCCAAGGCACCCAACGTAGCGACACCCGAGGCCGCTGACGATGCCACATTACAAGCTCTGATGCACTGGGATCATGCTCCGGAAAACATTGCCCGACTGGTCGATCGTAAGGTCGAAGTCATGCTGACGACGCATCGATTAGAGTCTCCATCCCTGTTTCTAAAGAATCTGCGAATTGCCGTGCATCGTGGTTTAGACGAGGTTGATGCGTTGGCCGCGATGACCACTGTGCCTGCTAAACGCTTGGGCATCGATAAGCAACTAGGTACCATTGATGAGGGAAAACTGGCCAGCTTGGTGGTGACTTCAAAACCGTGGTTTGAGGAGAAGTCGGAAGTCGTTGAAACGTGGGTCAATGGTCACCGCTATGAACATCAAGATGAACTGCCTGAGGGACTTGCTGGCGATTGGGAGCTTTCGATCCAAAAGTCCCCTGGAAAGACGGACAAGGTGTTGTTGATCAACATCGAAGGGGAAACGAAGCTAAAAGGCACCATCCGACCTGCCGAAACGACGCCGAAATTTAAGGATAAGGTCGAACTTAAATCGATCAAGTTTGAAGACGTCGAACTCACGGCGCAGTTCATCGCCGATAGCTTCGGAAGCCACGGCGTCGCCATGCTCTCGATTGTGTTTCAGGATGACGTCGAAGTGCGGCACGGATCGCTCCGCTGGCCAGACGGATCGGTTTCAACGGTAACAATGTCCTCGTCCGGCATGCAGACCAAGGTCGACGACGCGGATAAGAAACAATCCGATGTCAAATCTGACGAGGAGGAGAAAAAGAAGAACGAGGACGAAGAGAAAAACAAACGACTCCGCATGGCTAGTTTTCCGGTTCAATATCCACTTGGTGCTTATGGTCGCGAAGAACCCGTCAAGCAGGAATCGATCGTCGTATTCACTGGTGCCACGATCTGGACGAGTGGACCTCAAGGAAAAATCGACAAGGGAACCGTCCTGGTTAAGAATGGTAAAATTGTAAAGGTTGGCAAAAAAGTTGCTATTCCCAAAAAAGCCCTTGTCGTGGATGCAACCGGTAAGCATATCACGCCTGGGCTAATCGACTGTCACTCGCATATCGCGACCGATGGTGGGATCAATGAAAGTGGCCAGGCTATCTCAGCCGAAGTTCGGATCGCGGACTTCGTGGATGCAGACGACATTTCGATCTACTGGCAACTCGCTGGCGGCTTGACGACCACCAACGTTTTACATGGTTCGGCAAATCCAATCGGTGGTCAGAACCAAGTTATCAAAATGCGTTGGGGATCGAGCTTTGATCAACTGAGGTTCCATGAGGCGCCGGCCGGAATCAAGTTCGCCTTGGGCGAAAATGTGAAGCAGAGCAATTGGGGCGATGACTTCAATAGCCGCTACCCGCAAACGCGAATGGGAGTCGAGCAGATTTTTCGCGACGAGTTCCGCGAGGCCCAACAGTACCAACAGGCCCATCGCAACTACGCTAAGAACAAACGAGGCCTTCCTCCTCGCCGCGATCTTGAACTCGATGCGATCGTCGAAATCCTTAATGGAACACGTTGGATCCACTGCCATAGCTATCGGCAAGATGAGATTTTGGCCCTGATTCGTGTTCTGGATGAATACGACATCACGATTGGTTCGCTGCAACACATTCTCGAAGGGTACAAGGTCGCCGATGCCATGCAGAAGCACGGTGCGACCGGGTCCACGTTTTCAGATTGGTGGGCTTACAAGGTCGAAGTGAAGGACGCGATCCCCTACAACGGTGCGATGATGCACAATCAAGGGATCGTTGTCTCCTTTAACTCAGACGACGGGGAACTTGGTCGACGCATGAATCAAGAGGCCGCCAAGGCTGTCAAATACGGCAACTTATCTCCGGAAGAAGCACTCAAGTTCATTACGATCAATCCGGCAATTCAGCTTAGGATCGACAAGTATGTCGGGACGATCGAGCCTGGCAAACACGCCGACCTTGCTATCTGGTCAGGCCCACCACTTTCTAATTTCAGTACCTGCGAGCAAACCTGGATCGATGGCAGTAAGTATTTCGATCGTCAGGAAGAGCAACAGCAACGCAAAAGGTTAGCAGAGATGAAGAATTCCCTGGTTCAGAAGATCTTAGATGCCAGGGCCCCAATGATGGAAAAAGGGGAATTCTTGGAAGATGGATCTCAGCTTTGGCCCCGGCACGACGAGTTCTGTCATTCGCACGACGAACACGAACATGGCCACGAACATTAAATCGCGACCACGACGTTTTAACACGCTTTACTTCGCAGCTTCTGAAAAGACTTGCCCGATGCCTTTTTCTATCCGACTACTAACAATCATTGCCATTGCCTGCGTAGTGGGCGTTGCCCCTGCTTCCGATCAAATCCCCGGTGCGATGCCCGCGGGGCCGGTTGCGATTGTAGGAGCGACGATTCATCCCGTCTCAGGACCGGCGATCAAGAAAGGTGTCTTGATTTTCGAGCAAGGTAAGATCACATCGGTTGGCGAGAAGGTTAAGATTCCAAAGAACGCTCACGTTATCAAGGCCGCTGGTAAGCATGTCTACCCAGGACTGTTCGAGCCCTATTCACGTATCGGCCTTACGGAAATATCGTCAGTTAGGGCGACCAATGACTATCGCGAGCCCGGCAGGCTGAATCCAAATGTGACCGCCCATGTTAGTGTCGACCCGGATGGTGAAATTATCCCGGTAACCCGGTCCAACGGCGTGCTGCTCACGATGACGACTCCGACTGGTGGCTTGATTTCTGGGCAAAGTGCTGTGCTTCAACTCGATGGTTGGACCAGCGAAGACATGACCCTTCTTCCCCGCGCCGGTATGATCGTTTCTTTGGACAGCGAAGTTGAGAGAGAACGCCTCGAAGCCTTCTTTGATGAAGCACGCCGATATCGTCAGGCTCAACAAGAGGCGAAGTCGACCATTCTGCACGATGCTCGATTAGAGTCCATGGATAAAGTTGTCAGCGGCGATCAGCCAATCATTATTTCCGCCAACGGCGCGAAGACCATTAACAGGGCGATATCTTTCGCGAATGAGCAAAAAGTGAAACTCATTATTTTTGGCGGATACGACGCCCCGCAATGTCAAGAGTTGATGAAGAAGTACGATATCCCCGTCATCATTTCGGCCGTCCATCGTAAACCCCGTCAACGTGACGACCCGTACGACGCGGCGTATACGCTGGCAAAACGTCTCCAAGATTCTGGAATTCGCTTTTGTATTTCCGGTTACGAACGATCGAACTCGTGGAATGCACGTAATCTCCCCTACCATGCCGCCACGGCCGTAGCGTTTGGTTTGAGCAAAGAAGACGCCATTCGCGCAATCACACTATCCCCTGCTGAAATTTTGGGGGTCGCAAAGCGGGTTGGAAGCTTAGAAAAAGGGAAAGACGCGACGCTGTTTCTTTGTGATGGTGATCCGTTAGAAACTGCTACCCAAACTCAAGCCGCATGGATCGCCGGAAAGCCTGTCGATCTGAGCAATAAGCAGACGATGCTTTACGAGAAGTACCAGCAAAAATACGAGCAATCGAAGGAATAGGTGAGTCAAGTACGCACCCAAAATAACGACATGAAATAGTAAAATGAAATGGCTGGCCAGTATCACTTAGGTGCCAATTGCGTGCAGTAGATACCGGCAATATTCCAGAACAGTTCGGCATTGTGTAGAAAGTTGGATCTCCCGCGAATAGCTCGTAGTCGCTGCACGAGGGTTAGCTCCTATCCCGAGATCGACGCAAGGTGATCACTAGTAGGGACTTGCAAAGCGATCTGGTTTAAATTCAATCCGTGAGATACGATTAAGTGTCCCACCTCGAATTTTCCCTGCCCCAGGCCCCTGCCGATGCACCGACTCTTTAAGCGCGCAAGCGATTCGCGATATGTACTGTGCAGTTTAGTACTGATGAGTCTGTTCGTGTTGTGGGAGTATCCAGCATGTCTCGCAGACGAGCTTTCGCCGGAAATGTCTCGCTGGGGCGATCGCTATACAAAGGATATCTTGCCAATCATCCAGTCACGATGCATTGAGTGTCATAGTGGAAAGGATGCGGATGGGGAATTCGATCTAAGTCGTTTCTCATCCGGCGACATTGCTGCTAAAGCCGGCGATATCTGGGAACGTGTTGCCCGCCGGATTCGGCAGAACGAAATGCCCCCTCAGGGAAGCCCTGGTCTGAACGATCCACAGAAGGGAGCGTTTAATGGTTGGCTCGATTCGCGACCCGATCAAGATCTTTGCAATCAGCTGGCATCTGATGAAACGCAGGCCTGGTACCGTGGCCATGTGATGAGCCGCCGATTGACGCGAACCGAATACCGCAACGCGATAGAGGACCTGGTCGGTCTAAAATTAGAACCGCACGAGTTGCCGCCTTCCGATGGCGCTGGTGGTGAAGGCTTTGACACCGTCGGGGATGCCTTGTTTACGTCCCCAATTCATATGGAAGCATATTTAACCGTTGCCGATCGAATCATTGAAACGGCTCTCCCAGATGCTTACGACGCCGCGTCCTCGGACATAAATGCTGCGAGAGATTCAATTCTTACCGGGATTCCCGTCACCCATGACCCTAAAAGGGTTGAAGACAATCGGAAAGCAGCACAGCAGTGTATAGAGCGATTCGCGAAGCGTGCATGGCGTCGACCGGTGACGGATGAAGAAGTGGATCGATTGCTGAGCATTTATGACGCTGCTCTCGGTAGGGGCTATGTGTTTCTGGCTGCTCTTCGCGAACCGCTCAAAGCGGTCCTCGTATCGCCTCACTTTCTATTTGTAGTGGAGTCGGAGCCTGCCGGCGGAGGCGTGCAAAGAATCACGTCGTATCAATTGGCAACACGCTTGGCTTTGTTGATTTGGTCGTCGATTCCCGATGCTCGGCTGCTGGAACTAGCCGAGCAGGAAAAGCTCTTTGAAGAGACCGTATTACGTCAGGAAGTTCGGCGGATGCTGGCCGACCCTAAAGCCGTTGCGTTGGGAGAGAACTTCGGATTACAGTGGCTTGGGCTTAGAGAGTTTGGTAACGGGCCTCGACCAGATTCGGAGGTCTTTCCTCTGTTCAATGACGCGCTGGCAGCGGATATGCGGGAAGAGGCGATCCTGACCGTCGCAAATGTCTTTCGAGAAGATGAGCCCTTGACCCGTTTGATCGATGCCCAATACATCTACGCAAATGACCGTTTAGCCTCGTACTACGGACTGGAGATCGAAGAAGGAGCGGATTGGCAGCGAGTAGAGTTGCCAAACCGGCAAAGGGGTGGCGTGATGACGATGGCCAGTGTATTGACGACAGCTTCATACCCGCGTCGCACCAGCCCCGTTCTGCGAGGAAGGTGGATCCTTGAAGAAGTGTTAGGATCTCGGGTTCCTCCTCCGCCGCCCAATGTGCCTGCGCTCGAAGAGTCGCATGAGTCAGGTAAGAATCTGACGCTCCGCGAGCGACTTGAGGTGCATCGACAAAAAGCCGAATGTGCCAGTTGTCATAACAGGATGGATCCACTGGGATTCGGCTTAGAGAATTTCGACGGCATCGGTCGTTGGCGGGAAAGTGACAATGGACAGCCAATCGACTCGGAGGGCAAGCTTCCTTCCGGAGACCAGTTTAGCGGACCAGAAGAACTCAAGACCGTGATCCTTAAGCGGAGCGGCGAGTTCCAGAAACACTTCGTGCGTAAGCTGATTGGTTTTGCCTACGGTCGAAAACTCAATAAATTCGACAACTGCGTTGTTGATCAGTGTATGAAGAGGCTGAAAGAAAGCGATTTAAAGGCTGCTGTCCTGATTGAAGAGATCGCCCTCTCCTATCCATTTCAGCATCGCTACTTCAAGTCGGAATAACACAAGTCAAGAATATATTGACCGGAACTGCTGCCATGAAAAGACGAAACCGCTCCGCAAGTGCCCTTTCGCGTCGCCGCTTTTTGCAAGGATGTGGCGTAGCACTAAGCTTGCCATGGATGCCGTCACTTTCTCCGAGAATTGCTAAGGCGACTGAAGTCGGCAGGCCCCCGGTTCGTTCCGCCTTTCTTTACTTTCCCAACGGCGTCTGGGAGAAGGATTGGATTCCGGAAGCGTCAGGAGAAGACTATCAATTGACGCCATCACTGGCCCCGCTGGCTGAAGTGCGCGACGATGTGCTTGTGCTGACAGGTCTTGATAAGAAGCATAGTCATGGCGGGGATGGTCACTATGCTAAGACCGCAAATTTTTTGACCGGGATGCCGGTGACCAAAACAACTGGGAAGGATATCAGCAGCGGCGGAATTTCGGTCGATCAGTTGATGGCTCAACATTCAGGGCAATTTACTCCCCTGCCTTCGTTGGAACTGGGGACCGAACCGGTCATTAGTGGAATCGACAGTAATGTTGGTTATACGAGACTGTACGGTTCGCACATTTCGTGGCAGTCTCCTACCCGCCCGGTGGCTAAAGAGATCAACCCGCGTCTTGTGTATGAACGTCTGTTCGGTAAGACGCTTACTCCTGATTCCGAGAAGGCGGAGTCTTATCGTAACTTGCTAGACTTCGTGCTCGAGGATGCTCGGCGTTTAAGACCGCAGCTTGGTCGCGACGATCAATTCAAGATGGACGAATACTTGGATTCGGTTCGGGCTGTTGAGAAGCGAATAGAATTTGCGACCAAGGGAGAGCACGGAGACTGGCAACCGGACGTTGAAGATCATGTGCTTGCAGCGGCCCGACCGGGCGTTCCCGGCGACTTTCGTCAGCACATCGGGATCATGTTGGATCTGATCGTGCTGGCGTTTCAAACTGATTCGACGCGGGTGGCATCTTTGATGTTCGCTAACGACGTTTCGGGCAGGAACTTCTCTTTTCTGGATGGTGTAAGTGGCGGCCACCACGAGCTATCGCACCATGAAAACAAGAAGGAAAAGATCGAGCAGTATCAGCGTATTAATCGATGGCACGTCGAACAGTTCGCACAGATGTTAACCAAGCTGCGAAGCATCAAAGAAGGGGATGGAACTCTGCTGGACAATTGTATGATCCTGTGCGGGTCGAGTATGTCGGACGGCAATCGGCATGATCCTGATAATCTGCCAATTCTATTGGGAGGGAGCGGAGGACGATCCTTGAACTCAGGCCGTCACTTGCCGGCCGATGGCCAGGTGCCGCTCTGTAATTTATACCATGCGATGCTCGAACGCATGGGAGTTGAAGTGGAAGCGTTTGGAGACAGCACTGGGCCTTTGAAAGATCTCGCTTAGTCAATTAGCGGAATCATCTTGCAGCAATTTGGCCATGGCGCCGATCAAGACCTGTTCCGTTCGTGCGGAAACACGAGAAGCAGGCCGGCTCGTTTCATAGCCTCCTTCGCTGTAAGATTTCTCGGTACCAATGTAGCCGGGGGCATAATCGCCGTACGCAGCCAATGCTACGAACAGATCAGGACGAAGCTTTTGCGCCGCGAGTTGATACTCGACGAATAATTCTCCAGGCAAATGAAGGATTCTGACATCCCCAATCGTCAGGCATTCAATTGAGATCGCGTCGCCTGCTTCGTGGCGGCGTAGCCAGGCAAGTTCGCGGGCAGCACGGAAATGGGTCAAGCGGTCCAGCTTTTTGTTCTTGAGTTCAGCGACGGCATCCTCTTTTTGAATAAAGGGAGAAAGTGGAAGTAGAACGTCAACAGACTTCATAGTGACATCTCCTGCTTTGATCGATTGCTTCTGGGTGGCCTCCCAAGCACGTTGCATGCCGTCTTCGACACGCTTTGCCAAAACCGCACGATTCTCCTTCGCACCATCGTTCCACTTCCCTGCCCCGATGTTGCCGCCGGCACCGTTGAAATGGATGTGGAATGTCTTCGTTTCCTCTTCGCGGGCATTGCGAGCCATGCCTGGGAAGTCGGGATTGGCGAGACCTGTTCGGTAGTAGCTTTGCGGGTGGGTTGCATAGTAGGTCATCATCGCTATAGGGCGATCCGCATTCCAAAAACTGATCGACTTGCACATTGGATCGATCGTCCCGGTCGGCTGAGCGCGAACGACGGGATCTTTGGTAGCCGTGTATCGGACATACTTCACCTTGCCGTCTGGGCCTAAGATTCTGCGGTTCGAAGCAACCTTTTCAATTTCCGCTTCCCCGGTACCGATGTGCGTAACGGTTTCCAAGGACTTCAGTGACTGCTTGGCAGCGGCGGCAGCCTTCTCTTGTACGTCCGCGATGAACTTCAAGTCGTACATGTCGTAGTCTAGGTCAAACTCAGCGAAGACTCTCTGGGTGGTCGCATCGCAGCGAGGAGCGTCGTGCTGATGAATCGCATGTATTACCACATGCTTGGGATCGGTATCGACTGCTTCGGCAATCGCTCGTTTAAAGCCCTTCTGAGAATCGCTAGAAACCCCAAGCCAATCAACGCAACAGAGGACGTACGTATCGTGTCCTTGAATGATGATTCCGCGGAAAGAAAGCGGTTCCTGAATCCCCTTGGTCGGGTCATATGCTAGGGGGCTTCCGATTGGCGGCGATGCATCAACCTCGAAGGTCGCGATCTTCAACGCATCGGCTTGAAGGGTTGACGAATAGCTGCTGGCAATACCGATAGACAACAGGAGAATTAAGAATGATGAAGAATATCCAGCGAGTCTCATGGAAAAATCCCTCTTAGGTAGACAGACCGAAGTTAGTGCGTTGTACGTTGAATTCATGGAGGCTTATTGGGACTGTGAGATGTAGTTCAACAGGTCGGACATGGCTTGTGGGTTGATCACCTTTTCCAGCCCTTCCGGCATTAGCGAGACGCCAGTGCTTTGTAGCTGGTCGATATCAATCCGAAGAATTGTCTCTGACTTATTGTCTGCCTGAACAAGTGTAATACTTGTCGCCGTTTCGTTGGTAATGACCCCTGAAACAGTGCGACCGTCATGGGTTAGGCAGATATAGTTCATGTACTGTGGATTGACTTCCGCGTTGGGATTTAAAATGTTGACAAGAATTGCTTCTGCCCCACGGTTCTTCATGGCCGCCAAATTAGGACCGATGGGGTAACCTTCTCCATTCAACTGATGGCACGCCGTACATTGCTTTTCAAATACCTTCCGGCCTCGGTCTTTGTTTCCATCCATGGTAAGCGTAGAACGATACGTTTTAATGATTTCAGCTCGATCGGATCGCGATGGACGATTCAACAGTAAGTCGATTTGTTGACCTTGTTCTGCAGACAGGATTGGCTTCAACTCGGCTAGTTGAGAAATGTCTACATCGGCAGGCCGAATCGTTTGCTCGTTGATAGCATCAAGAAGAACGCTAACCCAGGTTGCTCGTGAGCTGAGAAGGTGCGTGGCCTTGGCTCGCAATCCAGGGGCCATGCTTGGCCAGCGAGCAACGATCAGCGTTGCTACTTGAGGATCCTTGAATCGACGCATCGCTTGCAGTGCTGCCTCTTGGATTACCAACGGCTGGGAGGGCTCAAGTAATTCTTCAAAGGTGGCTGCATCAAATTTTCCAAATGGAAGCACGTCGATCGCCCCAACACGGGCTCCTATCGGGGTGTCCCGATTGCTCAATGTGAGCTTGGCTTGATCGACCATCCTCTGGATGACTGCCTCGGATTCTCCTTGGGTTGCATTGGCCATTTGTCGAGCTAACGAACTGCCTGGAGTCGCGTCTAAATGAGTCACGATCAATTCAAATAATTCGGGGTGATTGCTAGTTAAATTTGAAAGCAACCTGGTAAGGGTCGCAACGTCTCCGGGACGCTGCTGTTTGCCAATCTGGCGAGCGAGGGATGATAGCAACTCCTTCGGAGCATCGCCGTGCGTTGCTAACTCTGCCAGCAATTGGCCTGCACTCGTTGCTAGTGAGCTTTGTATGGCGACGCGGAAAATGGGATTTGCTCCATCTGAAATGGCAAGTTGCTTGAGCACAGAGACTTTGTTTTCAGTTGGAAGGTAACCTGCGGAAAATGCTAATTGGAAGCGAACATGCACACTGGCATCGTCCGTAATGCTGGTGAGGTGTTGCTGAAGTTCAAGGGATGTTGGGAGCAGTGGTTCTGAGAGACGGATGGCATGTTGTCGAACGCGAGGATGTTCATCCTGCATGGCGGATCGCAATACGTCCGACGACAGTCCCTGAAGCCCTGCTAGAGCCGAGATCGCCATTATGCGCCCCTCGGGCATGGATGCTTCGGTGGTGATTGTTTCAAGCAGCGGCAAGACGCTAGTGTCTTGTCGTTCATAGATAATCCGCGCAGCCGTTTCACGATGCCACGCATTGGGATGGTCGAGGAACGAAACCAATTCATCTGTCGGTATCTGCGTTAATCGGGGTGTTGCGCGTCGCTGAATGTTGTTGCCGATAATACGGTAGATTCGCCCCCGGTCCCGACCATTGGTCAGGTCAAGGTGCTTCTTGATCATAGGCGGAAGAGACTTGGGGTGTTCGATCACTTCACGGTACATGTCCGCCACATAGAGGGATCCATCCGGGGCGTTCGCATATTGGACCGGGCGAAACCAGATGTCGCTCGAAGAGACAAACTCCTCGCCTTCATCAATCCGCTTGCCTTGGTAGACAACTCCTTGGTCGATTAGCTTTTTACGGTGGATCAGGTTACTGCCAACATCACCTATGATGGCCAAGCCTTGAAATTGCTTTGGCCACGCATCTCCGCGGAATACGGTTACTCCGGTAGCTCCGGTGAAGTAACCGGCCGGTCGCCCACCTCCTTCGACAACACCAGGGACGACTTTCGCAGCGCGAAGCTTTGTTCGAATAACTCGCCATGCTTCAACACGACTTGTTCGATAGACTTCGGCCTGAGGGCCATCTTGTGCAATACTCCGCCGGACCGATGGTACGCTTAAATATGGATTTCGGGCCAAATAGTGATCTTCGAATACGATCTGTTGCAAATGGTCGCTATTGCTGCACGTAAACTTTTCTCCCCAACTGTTCATGCTCATGCCATGTTGTCCGCCGCCACTTATCGCGACGATATCCATGGTGAGAGGATCGATCGAAAAATCTCTCCCGCGCAAAGGGATTGGTTTGCCTGCTACGTCTCCATCGGTAACGCTTTGTACGTTTCCTCCGCTTGAACTTGTGACACCGTGAATGCGGTTATTGAGTCCCCACTGAAACGTATTGAGCAAGCCTTGCACGTTAGATTTGTTGAAGCCAGTAAAGACGACGCGGCGCTCGTCTGCCTTGCCATCACCATCGGAATCTTTCAGCCAAAAGATATCGGGTGCAGCACCAACCAAGATGCCCTCCCGAGTGCAGCAGATGGCGGTTGGCCAGGAAAAGCCATCGGCGAAAACGGTGCTCTTCTCGTAAGTGCCATCATCGTCGATATCTTCGAGCAGTCGCACGCGACCGAGGATTTCACCGTCGTCTTCGGAATAGCCACGCATCTCGATGACAAATAAACGACCATCGGCATCGAATGCCATGGCGACAGGGTCAACGACGTTTGGTTCAGCGGCAGCCAACTCGATTTGAAAGCCATCGGCAACCTGAAACGACTTCAAGGCCTCCGGCGTTTCCTTTGGGAGAACCGGCTGCAATTGGTCTTGATAGTCACGTTCTTCTGCAACGCACGGAATCGACAGAAGTAGGCAGAGACTGCCAGCCCAAAAAGTAAGCAGTGCTGGCAGGATATAACGTGGTATCATGATGGCAAGACGGTCAGTTGGAAGGAAACAAGTGAGAAAGATCGCAGATTGCGAGGGGTGGGACGAGTTGCGAATGAAAGTGCGAAAATTAGCACTGCATCGAGTTTAGAAGGTCTTTCGCGAAATGTGAATTACATTTCTCATGTTTTTGGGAAACCAATTTCCCGAGCGTATGAACGAAAGACGCCTGCATCGCTAAAATCTTAATGAGTAAAGCATTTAGATTCACAACAGGTTTGTACCGATTGTGTATGATAGAGCCGCGCTGAACGCTTGCCTGGGATTCACGATCATCGATGTTTAACAAGGAGATTGAGACGATGTCGCTACATGCCAAGAAGGCCGTACGAGAAATGCTGGACGATGACATCTATGCATCGAACGATCTGTCGATTCAGGTTCCCAAGTACAAATTTCCGACAGACGAAAGTGATCCGCGGCACGTCTATTCGATTGTTCACGACGAACTAATGCTCGATGGCAATTCGCGGCAAAACCTAGCAACTTTCTGTCAGACATGGGTCGAGCCTGAAGTCCATAAGCTCATGGATGAGTGCATCGACAAGAACATGGTTGATAAGGACGAGTATCCTCAAACGGCCGAGATCGAAGCACGCTGTGTTCACATGCTAGCCGATCTTTGGAACTCACCGCACGGGGCGGACACCGTTGGATGCTCGACGACAGGCTCAAGCGAGGCGGCCATGTTGGGCGGAATGGCAATGAAACGTCGTTGGGAAGCCAAGCGTAAGAAGGCCGGCAAGCCGATCGATAAACCTAATCTTATTACGGGGCCGGTGCAGATTTGCTGGCATAAGTTTGCTCGATACTGGGATATCGAGCTACGTGAAATTCCCTTGGAGGGAGATCGTTTCATCATGACCGCTGAAGAAGTCATGAAGCGTTGCGATGAAAATACGATTGGCGTTGTACCGACCCTCGGTGTGACATTTACCTGTGAGTTTGAGCCGGTCCAGGCGGTTTCGGAAGCTCTCGATCAATACGAGAAAGACACCGGGATCGACATTCCCATCCATGTCGATGGAGCAAGTGGTGGGTTTCTAGCTCCATTTTGTGCCCCTGACTTGGTTTGGGACTTCCGACTGTCGCGAGTGAAATCGATTAACAGTTCCGGGCACAAGTTCGGACTCGCTCCACTAGGTGCCGGCTGGATCATCTGGCGCGAGGAATCGGACCTGCCCGAGGAACTCATTTTTTGGGTCAACTATTTGGGTGGAAACATGCGTGACATCGCGCTTAATTTCTCGAGACCAGGTGGCCAGATCGTCTGCCAATACTACAACTTTTTGCGACTTGGCAAGGAAGGCTACCGACGCATTCATACGGCATGCTATGAGACCGCCCAGTATTTAGCGGAAGAGATTGCGAAGCTGGGGCCATTTGAGATTATCTACGGTGGCGGCATGAATGAAGGGATTCCCGCGTTGTGTTGGCGAATCCGTGAGGGAGTCAGCCCTGGATTCACGCTTTACGATCTGGCCGATCGACTACGTGCCCGAGGTTGGCAAGTCCCCGCGTATTCATTACCGGCGAATCGCCAAGATCTGGCGATTCAACGAATCTTAGTGCGTCACGGTGTTAGTCGCGATTTGGCGTACTTACTGCTGGAAGACATGAAGCGATCGCTGGAATACTTCGAGTTGCACCCCATCCAGTCGCCACTCACTGAAGACGAGGCGTCGGGATTCCATCATTGATCGATGAGCATGGATCGAGTTAAAGAAACAGGGAAAATGCCCAATTGCATTGCGGCAAACGGGCCATTTCCTTTCTTGACCCATCGAGTTTTCCGACATCCAAGCGGAAAACTCGAGGATTGGCATTCACGCCATCATCGTAAAAAGATTCTCCGTCACGTGCCGCTGGGGACGAAACTGCTCGCACGCTTGATATCCCATGGGGTATGGCTTCCTCGGGACTTGAATTGGTGGATAGGCGTGGTGTTTGCCATCGGAGCTGCGCTCTTTAGCATCGCAAGCATTCTTAGTCTGCTTGATATCGCCGTTGACGCGGTGAATGTTATCTATTTCCTCGGTTCGATTCCGTTCACTTTCGCGGCGTATCTTCAACTCTACCAAGCAGCCAATGCCGACCCGTTGCCTTCTAACGGAAAGGTTGTTGGAAACTACCGCTCCTATCTAGGTTGGAAGCCCCGCGACATCGGTTGGTTAAGTTGTGCTTTCCAGTTTGTGGGCACTGTGCTTTTCAATATCAATACGTTCGATGCGATGCTGCCATTGCTGTCTTGGTTTGAACAAGATCTGCTGGTGTGGATTCCCAATATCGTAGGTTCGATTCTGTTCTTGGTCTCTGGTTACCTGGCTTTCATCGAAGTGGGGCATGCCTATTGGGCGTGGAAGCCGAGGGATCTTTCTTGGTGGATTACCTTTACGAACTTTCTAGGGTGTGTTGGGTTTATGATCTCGGCAGTCCTTGCGATTGGGTTACCAGTTCCGGCATCCCCTCTTCGGATCACGCTTTCGGTGGCTTTTACACTGCAAGGGGCGATTTGCTTCTGTTTAGGGGCATTGCTTATGTTGCCGGAGGCGTCCCATGTTTCCGATTAAGCTGTGACGAATGAACGGTCGATCTTTGGTGAGCAAATGCTAGGAATAGAAAGTAGAAATTTCCGTAGGCCTAAACTTGCCTGATCTGCTAAGATTAAAGTTGTTTGCTCAAACGCTTTAAATTACGATCCCAGAGTCATCTCCTTCGTTACTCCTACCTCAACCTGCCCGATTCAGCTATGTGGCATCGCCTATACTGCACACTGCCGGTGGTTGCGCTATTATGCGTGACGGCATCGGCTGATGAGCCTGTCGATTTCAATCGACAAATCCGACCCATTCTTTCGGATCGCTGTTTTCAGTGTCATGGTCCTGATGAAGAGGAACGCTATGGTGGCTTTCGGCTTGATGTCCGTGAAGGTGCAATCCAGGAGGCCGATTCGGGAAGTATTCCTATCGTTCCCGGTAGGCCTGACGAGAGCGAACTTCTATTACGTGTGTTGACCGACGACGAGTCGATGCAGATGCCCCCGCCGAAGGCGAATAAACCTCATCTGTCAGAACAAGAAGCAAGCCTCCTCAGGACATGGATTCAGCAAGGAGCTCTTTGGTCGCCCCATTGGTCTTTCGTTGCTCCGAAACGGCCAGAACTGCCGGCGGTTGAGAAATCGCATCAGGCTCGCAATCCCATCGATCAATTTATTCTGTCTCGGTTACAGAACGAAGGCTTAACTCTTTCAGCGGAAGCCGACAAACGAACGCTCATTCGGCGTGTAACACTCGATCTAATTGGCCTGCCACCCACGCCTGAGGAGATTGGGGAATTTCTCGATGATGACTCGTCGGATGCGTATGACAAAGTGGTCGACCGGCTTCTAGCCTCTCCTCACTACGGAGAACGAATGGCGTGGCCATGGCTCGATGCGGCCCGCTACGCCGACACCAATGGCTACCAGGGAGATCCCGAACGTACGATGTGGCCCTGGCGAGATTGGGTGATCAATGCTCTAAACGAAAACATGCCGTTCGATCAATTTACTCTCGATCAATTGGCAGGAGACCAAAGGCCCCACGCCACGCATGCCCAGGTAATTGCGTCCGGCTTTAATCGGAATCATATGCACAATGGCGAAGGGGGACGAATCGCTGAAGAGACTCGTGTTGAAAATGTATTTGATCGAACGGAAACGACGGCAACCGTATGGCTAGGTCTAACCTACACATGCTGTCGGTGTCACACCCATAAGTTCGACCCGATTACCCACACGGACTATTTCGCGCTTTATGATTTTTTCAATCAAACTTCAGAAGCGGGGGGAATTCGCGGTGGTGCGATTCCCCCGGCCATTGCCTACGTCAGTGGAGAAAATCGCAAAAAATTAAACCAGTACGATCAACAGATTGCCCGTTTGAACAAAGCGATTTTACAGGATGATACTGCCGCAGATTCGGCACAGGCAAGATGGGAAGCCGAGCAGCAGTCTGCACAGCCGTGGATAATACCCACCCTGGTTCATTTTCAGACAAGCGGAAGGTCGAAATTAGTCAAACTCGAAGATGGTTCGTTCAGGGCGGAAGGTGCTCGCCCCGATCAGGATGTTATTACGATTGTTGCTCAAACGGATCACCAAAACCTGAAATCAATTCGATTAGAGGCGATCGAGGATGATGTTTCTTCACCAGCTGGCAGTACCGGCAGAGCTGACAACGGTAATGCGGTACTAAGTGAGTTCGAGGTCTTCGTTAGACCATTGAACGGAACAGACGAAAGTGAAGTGCAATTAACGATTTCAAGTGGTAAGGCAGATCATGCCCAAAGCGGCCATCCGATTGAAGCCGCCTTCGATGGCCAAACGACCGGAGGAGGTGGTTGGGCGACAGAAGGTTTCCGCCGCAAGCAAAGCAACACGGCCATATTCAATACGAGTCAGCCTTTTGGATTCGACGGCGGCACTGAAATTCGCTTTGTGTTGCGCTGCGAGTCCAAGTACCCCGCACATACTTTGGCCCGTGTACGACTTTCCATCGGAACTTGGGATGGTAAGGAGCCGGTTCCGCTAGAGGCGCAGCAAATTCTTAGAAAAACTGTGGAGACGCGGTCGGACAAAGAGACGAACGAGCTTCGTCGGCTCTTTCGCAGCAAAATCTATTCGGGAAAGACTCCTAACGGAGATGCCTATCAGGGACTTTCTCGACAGATTCAACAAGCGGAATCAGATCGCACTAAGCTTCGAGAATCGCTCGACAAGACCAAAGTAATGGTCATGGATAGTTTGGCAAAGAGACGTGAAACGCGGATTCTTGAAAAAGGACTATATGACAAACCCGTCGGTGATGTGATCACCCCTGGTGTGCCTGAAGCCCTTCCGTCGCTGCTGCCAACCAATGCTCCGCTAAATCGCTTGGATTTGGCAAAGTGGTTGGTCGAAACTGATAATCCGTTAACGTCGCGTGTCATTGTAAACCGCTACTGGCAACTCTTCTTTGGAAAAGGTCTGGTGACGACGCCAGAAGACTTTGGTACGCAGGGTAAACTCCCTACTCATCCCGATTTACTTGACTGGCTGGCAGTAAAATTTCAATCGAGTGGATGGGACGTAAAGGCCATGCATCGTTTGATTGTTACCAGTGGAACCTATCGCCAAAGTGCCCTGCAAACGCAGCACCTGCGTGAACGCGATCCGGAGAATGCGCTTTTAGCAAGGCAGAACCGATTCCGTTTGCCATCGTGGATGATTCGCGATCAAGCACTGCACGTTAGTGGGTTGGCATCGCTCGAACTGGGTGGCCCACCGGTCAAGCCGTACCAACCTGAGGGAATATGGGCTGAAGCGACGTTTGGTAAAAAGAAATACAAGCAGGATCAAGGAGACGCAATTTACCGACGCAGTTTGTATGTGTTTTGGCGGCGCATCGTTGGTCCGACCATGTTTTTCGATGTGGCGAATCGGCAAACGTGTTCCGTGCAAACAGCGACCACCAATACACCATTGCACGCTTTGACTACGCTCAATGACATCTCCTACGTCGAAGCGGCACGAATGCTGGCCACCCGCGTCATCAAGGAAGTCGAAGAACCGGAAGATCGTATCCGTCGAATCTACTTATACCTGATGTCCCGGCCACCCAGCGAGGAAGAATTGAGTATCGTTCGTCACCGACTGAAGCTTCTGGAATCCGAATTTAATGGTGACCTGGCCAAGGCCAGGCAGCTTCTAACGATTGGACAGTCCAAGCCAGATAGTTCAATTTCCGTGGTACAGTTGGCGGCTTATACCGCGCTTTGTAATGCTCTTATGAACTTAGACGAGGTCCTCAATCGACCATGAGTACGCATGAAATATCTAGTCCTCAAAAAGATCATGCGATTGCGATAACACGCCGCCAATTGTTGGGCCGCACTGGAATTGGTCTTGGTAGCGTTGCGTTGGGCTCGCTGTTAGGTAGTGATTCGTCGGCCGCTGTACCCCGTAACGGATTCACTTTGCCACACTTTCCCCCAAAGGTGAAGCGGGTCATCTATCTGTTTCAGAATGGAGCACCGTCGCACGTCGACCTATTCGACTATAAGCCGAAGCTTCAGGAAATGCATGGTACGCAGATCCCTGACCAGGTCGTTGGTGGTAAGCGTTTCAGTACGATGACCGGCGGTCAGTCAGCTCGTCCTTGTCTCGCACCGATCACCAAGTTTGCTCAGCGGGGGAAGAGTAGAACCTGGATCGCTGAAGACTTTTTGCCACGCACGGCGGAAATTGTCGATGAGTTGTGCTTTTTGAAGTCGATGCACACGACCCAGGTAAATCATGCCCCGGCAATTACGTTTTTTCTTACGGGGGCCGAAATGGCTGGTCGTCCCAGCATGGGGGCATGGCTGACCTACGGGCTTGGTTCTGAGACCCAAGAGCTTCCCTCGTATGTGGTGATGACCAGCCGAGACAAAGAGGCCTCGTGTGGACAGATCTTCTATGACTTCTATTGGGGAAGCGGCTTTTTGCCCAGCAAATTTCAAGGCGTGAAGTTTCGTGGGGCGGGCGATCCGGTGCTTTACCTCTCGAATCCAAGTGGAATTAGTCGGGAAATGCGCCGCGGACTGTTGGATGACCTGGCTCAATTAAACGAGCTTGCTGCGGAAAGGACAGGTGATCCAGAGATTGCCACACGTGTGGCTCAGTATGAAATGGCCTACAAGATGCAGGCTTCGGTTCCTGAATTAACTGACTTTTCCAAAGAGCCGCAATACATCCTAGACATGTATGGACCGGATGTGCAGCGGAAAGGGTCTTACGCGTACAACTGCCTAATGGCACGGAGACTTGCCGAGCGTGGTGTCCGCTTTATTCAATTGATGCATGCAGGCTGGGATCAGCACCGCAATCTCAACTCGCAGTTGAAGATCCAATGTAACGATACCGACGCCCCAAGTGCGGCTCTTGTTAAAGATCTTCAACAGCGAGGTCTCCTTGAAGATACGCTGGTCATTTGGGGCGGAGAATTCGGTAGGACGCCGTTTCTACAAGGCGCGATATCGGAAACGAAAACCTGGGGACGTGACCATCATCCTTACGCCTTCTCGCTATGGATGTCCGGCGGTGGTGTTAAGCGAGGGGTTTCTCATGGCCAGTCCGATGAATTCGGTCACAATGCTGTGATAGACCCGGTGCATGTGCATGACCTGCAGGCGACGATATTACATCTATTAGGCATCGATCACGAGCGGTTTACGTATCGCTTCCAAGGCCGCGATTTCCGACTGACGGATGTTCATGGGCACGTGATCAGGGATATTCTAGCATAGCATTGCCGGCAGCCTGCTTGATCTAGCCAACGCTAGGTTCTGTTATGGCTACTGCTGTATTGGTTCAATAACCAACCAATTTATACAGGTATTGCTGCCACCCTTGGGCTTCCCAAGTGTGAGCGTCAATCTGCCGTCTTCGATTGCGACGTCCGAGGTAATCTCGATGAAGCTACCTGATTGCGTATCGAAGTTCTCTGCGACCACTTTCCCTTCAATCTGTAAGTTCTGCCCAAGCTGCTCGTGCCCAGCATCGCCAAGGCAGACCGAAACCCGGTAGCGTCCATTGGGTAAAGTGTACTCCCAGACATCTTCGACCCGCGTGAAGACAAACGCTGTGGCAAGCGGTGTCTCGTGCGTTCCGCGGTCGCGGATGTTCTTTGTCAGATCCTGATGCCAGCCGTATCTCGCATTGGCCTGATAAGGAAGCCCGATATCTTTCTGAAACCCAGGTACATCGGGACTGTTCGCGGAAGTGAAGTTGATGCCAATTGCGTTACTTGCGAGCTCCCCTTCGTGATCTGGAATTCCATCGCGTGTGGAATCGTGCTTCCATGATTTCCATCCCGGTGTGTACGGCAAGGGATCATTCTCGTCAGGTACTCCATCTACATCAGCATCGTGGGAATCAAGTCGATTCCAATTCGGCGTCGATTGCTTGGCGAGAACTGCCCAAATTTGTCGAGCAGCCTCTCGACGTGTCGCTGGAACAGGTTTTTCACTGAGAGCCGACACATCATACCCTTGCTTGGCAGCATTAGAGATAACTTGTGCGTACCAGCTATCTGCAGCGGGGTCGTCGGCTCGAAATGTTACGTCAGCAGGCCCTAGCTCCAGTAAACGCCGCAAGGCCAGCTGCTGAATTGCGGCGAATCCTGGTTCAAAAGGATCGACATCCGCGAACGGCCAAACGACTAAGGGGGCGCCATCCTGGCCGTCGAGCAAACCATCCCAGATCTCGGCCAATCTTTCTCGTTGCCAGGAAAGTTGAGAAGGATTCGTGCCATGCCGAAGTGAAACGGCCGCGACAGCTCCACTGGCCTGTCCGGCATGAATCGATTGATCGTGCAAGCGACAGGAAGAACTGACGATGCTGGTATAGCCGAGATTCTTTTGCGCCCCGAGCAGACCTTCAACTCCGGAAGGAACTAGGGCTCGCAGCGGAAAGACAGCTCGACCGGTCCCTTCACGTCCAAAGCGTCGATTTCCGCGAAAACTAGCTTCCCAGGGGCCGTCGTCCAACTTATCAGTTCGCCAAGAGCGTTTCGTTGGATGAAAGTCGAGCTCGAACTGCCAGGAGAACACGGCATCGGGAAACATCGTCGTGGCGTAGTTCGAACGTGCTTCGAAGCCCAGCACTTCCTGTTCGCGAAGTACGTGCTCAGCCTTCAGACGGATACTCTCGCGAATGTACGGCTTAGGTGGCAGTTGATTGGCCGTCCCAAACTCGGAGCTTAGCCCCATCTTTCTAAACTTCGGAAACTTTTGCTGAAGGTAGTAAAGGAATTTAAGCGAATGGTTCTGGGCATCGGCAAAAACGATGGCCCGCTGATCCGGCGTCATGGCCGCCAAAGATTTTTGAGATGAGCCCTGCTCTGTCTCTTCTAATGCCTTGGCTACATTGGCCGGAAAAACGTCCAAGGGGTAATCGATGGGAGGCGTATTAATGAGCAAGACATCCGGGTGATCAATCTGGTCGTACCCGTTTCCGTCGACTAAACGCCGTGTGGTGTAAGCAAACTTCTCGTCAATCCATCCCCACTTGCCTGTAAAGTAACGTTCGTCGTAGCCTTCGGGTTGAGGAATAAGACTGTCTTCCGTTTTCTCTTCGACAATCAGGCACCACGTGATGGGGTTGACGTCGGTTGCTGGTTCGCCAGATTCCGGAGCACTCGCTTCGTCATATTCGTCACGAGCATCGAGCCCGACATCCCACTTCGCCGCCGATTTTTGGATGACATCCCCCCAATCACTGGCGTCTATTGTCATCTTAGCGCGGACGGTCAGTTTGGGCTTGCCACTGGAGGATTGAAACACAACGCCACCGACGCGATCACTTTCCATAAGTACCGATTCAACGACGTAGTTCGAATAGCGGTGGATCTTCCCTGAGGCCTCATACGGAGCCAGCAGTTCACGGAAAATCTGTTCGGACACGACGGGGCGGCTGGTGGTGATGACGCGAGTATTGCCTGGACGGCGTACGCCCCCGTATAGCTCGGCATTCTTTGTTTCAATAGCATCGATGACGTCCCGAAAAATTCCACTTCGCGGAATGGGCACGGTCCCGTTGTACCCGTGCCCGCGGTTTTCGTCGATCGCTCCGAGTGCCTCGGCACTAAACTGCCCGCCCAACCACTCGATGTCGTTGACCAGTACGATTCGCTTGACACCCATGCGCGCCGCTTGAACGGCGGCTGCGCAGCCAGATTCTGTTCCGCCGACCACTAACAGATCGGCTTCGATCTCTTCAGCATGCCCAAGGGTCGGGAGTGCAATCGAAAAGAGCAGAGCAACAACACAGAATAGGTCGATAACTTGTCGCATCGTTTTAAACTCAATGAGGGGAGTATGGGGATGGGGTATGGCGAGGAACTAACGTCTTCGCGTCCTCTTGGGGATATCAAAGTTGTGCGTAGAGTCTGCTTGGGGAAGGCTGACCTTTTCCGTATGGTCGGAGAACAAAGGGACGCCATTGGGACCCATCTCTACGGGCTTTCCATCGAGACCGATGATGCGGACTCGTTGAGCTCCTCCGGAAGTGCCACGTCCTCCTTCCGCTGCCGTATCGAATTGACCATCTCGAATAATGGCCAGCCCTGCTTGACCGCTTGCTCCCTGGGACTTGTCGGGCTGAAACAGGATAGTTCCGGCAGGGACCGGCTGACCGTCGAAGTTAACTTGCCCCGAGACTCTATAGGTGTCTGATTGGGCAGCACCACATCCAGCTGCAGCGATCAAAAGCAACTGCCAGATACAATGAAATCGTTGATGTCGTTGATAGGGATCCATGGTTCCACCTTATGGAAACGCATTTAATTCTCGGTTGGGACCTCGCCCCCGTCACGGCTGGCAGTGGCTAGGAAGGCATCAAAATCGATTGTTTCTGGCACGAATCGCACCGAGCCATCTGCTCTGGCGAACATGGCTCCACCCGGGTGAAGACTACCGAAAGACGTATTGTTGAAGGTACTTATGATGTTGGTGTTGATGGGATAATAAATGTTTTTGGCTGTTGGAAATGCTCGATTTTCTACCGTCTGATCGAAACTGCCGTTGGCTCCGAAAACCCAATTGCGGGCTGTGGTATTTGGCAGGGTAGCCGTACTCCAAGAAATTTCACCTACCGCGTATGTGTTGGATGTACCATCCACAAAGTCTCGAAAGGCGGCGGGCTGGGGAAAGGTAAATGCACCTTGCTGGCCGTAACCACCATAGTGCCCAACGTTCAAAGCCGTCACGCTGTAGATGCCTCCCGACTCCGGGTTGGTTCCACTAGGACCCATGACGCCATAGTAGTGGGTCGTGTAGGGCTCAATTCCACTGCCGCTGGGAACTTGAGCGTTGGCATGCTTCCACCCAGTGTATTGGTCGACGCCGCTGGGACAAAGAAAACCATCGACTCGGTTTGCGCCCACTTCTTTCTTGCCTGGATCTTGCAAGGTTCCTTGGGAAAAATTGGCCAGATCGTGGAGGTTTCCATTTTCCATAAAGGGCAGAATGAAGACGTTCCAGCTCAACTGGTTTGTGGTGATGCCAGCAGGCGGAAATGAGCCATATGTGTCGCTATAGTTATGCAGTGCCAGTCCCAATTGCTTCAGGTTATTGGAGCACTGCATTCGTCGCGCCGCCTCGCGTGCCTGTTGTACGGCAGGCAGCAGCAACGCGATTAAAACTCCTATGATCGCAATGACTACGAGTAGCTCAACGAGTGTAAAAGCGTTTCGTTTCATGGCCGAGGGTCCTTGCCTGGGGATTTTGAAAAGGATTGCGAAAGATTAGAAACGGACGAGGATAAATGTGTGACTTACACTTCTGAAGATGAGAACTATTAAGTAATAGCGGGTGCGACCGTGTCCCAACCAAGTCGCTTAGAGATTACTTGTGCTTGTTCCATCACGGCGGATCGAACCTTTGGAAATCGATTCTTTGTCAGGCGCGTTTTCGGTCCTGTCACCCAGATCGAAGCAATAGGCTCGCAGCGACGATTAAAGATCGGCGCAGCAATGCAGTGGATCTCATCAACTTCTTCTCCCTGATCAAGCGCGAAACCCTGTCGTGCGACCAGGGCAAGTTCTTTGTAATAATCCGACTTCTTAGTGATCGTCCGATTGGTAAGCTTTTCGAAGGTTATGGAATCGACAATTGCCTTTCGATGCGTTTCTTCCAAGTAAGCCAAGATTGCTTTTCCTGGGGCGGCAGAATGAAGTGGAAACGAATGGCCGATTTCTACCATCACCTTGATTGGCTGGGGACTAGGAAGCTGTTCTAAGACAACACCACGATGATTACTGAGCGTTCCGATGAGTACGCTCTCTTGAGTGACGTCTCGCAGATTACGCATCGGTCCGAGCGACCTCTCTACCAAATTCGCTTCATCAATTGCGGCATATCCGAGCGCAAGTAGTTTTCGAGAGAGCACGTAACGCTTCTGAACTGGTTCGCGATTTAAATAGCCATAGTCGGCAAGCGTCGTCAGAATACGAAAAACGCTGTTTTTGGGGAGCGACAGCCGGGTTGAGATCTCAGAGATCCCAAGGCTTTCCGGTTCGGAAGCTAGAAACTCGAAGATCTGAAGAGCTCGAACCAGACTGGGAACATGGTACCGCTGGTCGAGCGTGTCGTTCTTTGAAATCATGGCCAGATACCTTTTGCCGTCATCGAACTAATTAAAAATACCCATGTTTGACTGGTAGTATATCGTTTGACATAACAAACACGCAAGGAAAATCGTAAATTACCAAAATTAAGTTACAGGCGTTTCCGGAACACTTACAGAAAAAGCCCCGAAGCTGATTGCCAGTTCCGGGGCTTGGATTATTTACTTAGACGAGTATGCGTGATGGATTCAGTCGGAAGACATCAGCTTGCGGTAGGCCAATTGATCGTCGTGCATACGGCGGAAGACTTGGTATTTCGCTTGATGAAACCGTGAAGTCGCCTCTTTCTTAGGTTCAAGTATTCTTTCCGCAGAGCTCATTGTCGCCATTGCTTGTAAAAGGTCTTTCTTTTCGCCGGAGGCGACGGCTCCTAGCATTGCGCTTCCCAGTAGTACGGATTCTGACTGCTGGGGTAATACAACACGGCAACCAGTGATATCTGCGTGCTCTCGAAGAAAAACGTCGTTCTTAGTACCACCGCCACAAGCAAAGATTGTATCGATGTGGTATCCGGCGTTGTTCATCACTTCGATGATGTGCCGTGTTCCGTACGCAATCGACTGAATCGTCGCCAGGTAGAGCACGGCCAGGTCGTCCAAAGTTGCTGAAAGCGAGAGTCCAGATATCATTCCACGCAGAGTTGGATCTGCCCATGGGGAACGATTTCCATGAAAGTACGGACCAACATGAAGGTCCCGGGCGAGCGATGCAGGTATCTGGCGATCTCGAGATAGGCATTTCAGTCGCTCGTTTAAGAGATCATATATGCTCTGATTGGTCGTCTCAGCAAGTCGATGCAACTCGGCAGTTGCTCCATGATTGTTGATCACGAAATCGATCAATGCCCCGGTCGCTGACTGACCTCCTTCGGTGAGCCACATTCCGGGAATCATGGCCGAATAATAAGGCCCCCAAATTCCTGAAATAAAGCGAGCATCTTGTGATGCGGCCATGTGGCAACTGGATGTTCCACCAATCAGTGCCAGTCGATGATCGAGTTCTTTGGCATCCGGAGAGACTCCTTCGAGCGCTGCTCCAATCATTCCGATTCCGCCAGCGTGGGCATCAATAATGGAAACTCCGACTGCTGTACCTTGTAGCAGACCTAATTCGACGGCAGCTTCACGCGAGAGGCCATTACCGATGGCCTCTCCCATCGGCCGAATACACGATCCGATACGGGTAAAATCCTCTTCTACCAAGTCGCCCAACCCGATCGATTCAAAGTACGAGGCATCCCAACGTCCGGTTTCGTCGCTTGTACTCTCGTGTCCCAAGTAAGTCCACTTACAAACGGTACTGCAAAGTGAGCGAGTTTCGTTCCCGGTTGCGCGATAAGTCAGGTAATCAGGTAGATCGAAAAACTTCTTGGCACGCTGCCAAGATTGGGGAAGGTTCTCTTTAAGCCAGAGTAGTTTTGGGGTTTCCATTTCGGGCGAGATTACATTCCCGACATACTTCAAGACATCGTAGGCCCCTTCATTGATTCGAGCGGCTTGAGCAGTCGCCCGGTGGTCCATCCAGACAATCACATTCTGATCATCGTTGCCATCAGGACTGACCGTGACAGGCTGCCCATTTTCGTCGGTCGCAACCAGAGAGCACGTTGCATCGAACCCAACACCACGAACCGTGGCAACGTCAATTGCGGCATCAGAAACCGCCTCGCGAACACACTGGCAAAGGGATTGCCAAATGTTGTTAGAGGACTGTTCGACAAAGTCGGCCTGTGGACGGAAAGTCTCGATCGGATAGACGGCCGAAGCGAGCATTGTTCCTTGGCCATTGAAAACGCCTGCTCGAGCACTTCCGGTGCCCACATCTACTCCAATGAAATGGCTATCACTCATGCGGTTAACCCTTCTTATGCCAACTTGAACCATCTTTCTGGGTACCACATAGATTGACCCGGATTCCCAATGCTGTGGCCATTGCGGCCCGGGTCCAAAAAGCTTGATCCGCCGCTGCTACGTCCTCGGCATAAGCCACCTGGACGTGATTCGCCTTGTGTTTGGCCATCATTTGATCACGAGAAACGCCGTAGGTGACGCCATGCATAATAGGCCAGACTGCGGTGGTACCCTCTAAACGTCGTTTCGTTTCCTCAGGAGGAAGTGCAAGCGACTCGCCGCGACCGAGATCCATATAAAGCGCGTTATCGGCAATGTAAATACGTGACCAGATGATTTCACCGGGGCGAGATACTCCCGAGAGCGTTGAACCCCCTTTAGGAAAATACATCGGCGGTTGGCGGTACCCGTGACATTGGTTCCATCCTCCAAGATGTTCCGCAGGTGCTGAGCCGGAGATCTCAAAGACCCAGACATACTGTGTCGTGGTTCCCGACTGATCGGGAGATCCCCAACGAAGGTCATGAAGTGTTGTCTCTACCGGTTGTCGCAAAATGCGATGAATACGATGAATCATCATGGCATCGAGGCCAGCGCATTCGTCGACTTCATTGAAATGAGGAATCGCTTGTCCCGCGTAGAGTTCCTTGGATCCATGTCGGTCGAAAACCGGAGGGCGGCTGGTGCTGTTGAGCGTTCCTTCAACCAAGTCACTTGCCGGCGTGAGGTCCTTTAAGCCTTGCTGATATTGAATGCCGATCGTTTCACAGCCAAATTGATCGGCCAGACGAACGGCCGCGATGTACATACGGCATTGTTCGAGCACTTGATTGGGCGTCAAATCTTCGACGTCGCTTTCCCCAAAGTGGAATTTCATGCCTTGGTCTCGGTACCACTGGAAAGCCTTGTTGGTATCATCGTCACTAACTTCGCGCATTTCTGCATACAGTGCCGATTGACTAAGACGTTCTTTGAAGACACCGAGAGGATGGAGAAGATGGTCGGGAATGATCGCGTTGAACATGCCCATGCAGCCTTCGTCGAAGACTCCCATTATTGCTTTGTCCTGGCGTAGTTCGTCTGCCAGTCGTTTGCCCGTTTGCGAGGCCAACTGCGGAATCCATTTCGGCTCAAGCGAGGCGACGTGGTCGGTCGTGTGGTGAACCGTACCGGTTTCCAGCCAAGTCTTCAGATGTCCCAGGAAAAAGTCATCGGTAAAATCCTCGCTCCAAAGCGTAGAATACTCAGCGCCGGCTTTCGTAAGCGAACCGTTCAGGTTGAGCATCCCTACCAGCCCTGGCCACTGTCCGGACCAGTTGGCTACGGTAAGAATGGGCCCTTGATGGCTGAGAAGTCCAGCCAAGACATGATGCGAATACTGCCAGACGGCTTCCGCTACGATCAGCGGAGCGTCAGGAGCAATCGTGCGAAATACTTCCATGCCTCGCTTTTGACTGTCGATGAATCCGTGCCCCTGGTCTGTTACCAGATGAGCACGCTGGACGCTGTAGCCTAGTTTTTCGACAGCGTTATTCAGTGCTTCTTCTAAGGCATTCTGGGCGGGCCAACATTTCTGATTTGCGGAAAGACGAGAGTCGCCGCTGGCGACCAATTGAACAGGGGGACGCTGAGTGGACATAAGCTTAGCTTTGGGTGACAGGGATATCGAGCTGATTCAAAATGTCAGCGACTTGCTGCCGCTGTGGCACGTGAAAACTATGGAAGGGCTCGGCCATGAAATCGTTGCAAATCCCCATCAATGAAAGGCAACACTTGGTGGCCTTAATATATTTAGATGCGTACTTGCCAATCTCATAGATACGCTGGAATTCGTTGATGCGATCGTGTAATTCTGCCAGCTCAACATTGTTGTTGGCAAGCTTTGCTTCGTAGCAATCAACAAACAATCTTGGCAATACGTTCGCCCCACCGGCGACAGCGCCATCGCCTCCGAGACGCATCGCCTCTGGTAATTTGGCTTCCGGTCCAATCATAACCGACCAGTCAGGACGAATGGTTTTAAGCTTGGCAGCCTCTTCGAAGTACGTCATGTCACCGCTGCTATCCTTGAGTCCCACTATGCCGTCGAGGTCGGCAAGTTGTTTCAACGACTCAATTTCGAACCACACTTTGGTAAGCTGTGGCATGTTGTACAACATCAGCGGCAAAGGTAGCTTTGGCGTAATGTTTCGAACGTAGCTAATCAGTTCAGTCTGGCCTGCGGGGAAGTAATATGGCGTTGTTAAGACGACTGCTGCAGCCCCAGCGTCGGCTGCATGCTGAGCCAGGGATACCGATTCAACGAAGGCCGTGTCGGTAATACCTACTAACACTGGAGTACGATCGCCGACTTGCCTGCAGACTGCATCGACCAGCTCTCGTCGCAGTCGGTAACTTAAACTGGGAGCTTCCCCGGTGCTACCCAGGATGAACAGTCCGTGTACGCCTCCTGTGATCGTATGTTCGATCAATCGCTGTAAGCCGTCATGGTCCAATTGGTCCCGTCCGGTCAACGGTGTCACAAGAGGCGGAATGATTCCGTGAAACGGTTTGCTGAGCGAATTCACTAAGTCGTTACCTTGAAGAGAAAGGGTTCGCGATGACAATTGTGGCACTTAGTATCAGGAGTTATCGTTGGGTGGTGTATCAGTCTCGCCGGTAGCGTCCAATGGCACGGATCGACTGAAAAATGTTGTTAGGAGCCAGCCAGTCAGCAATATCGTAAGTGTCCCAAAGACAATGACGAGATAGTTATTAAAGGGACTAGCCACCGTGGCCCATCCTGCGGGCCAGGCTTCTGTGCGAGAAAGGGTCATCCAAAGAATGACCAGCACGCCGAGCACAACACCAACAACGGCAGCTCGATTCCCCGCTTTCCGCGAGGTCATTCCCAGGAGGAATAAGCCAAGCATGCCTCCGCTGAAGATCCCGGCCAACTGCCACCAGGCATCCAGAATGCTTTGAACTTCCATCATGGCGATTGCGGTTGTCGTGCCGATTACACCCCATGCCATGGTGCTAATGTAGAGGACGATCATCGACTCGCGCTCGCTAGCCTCGGGGCGGATAAAGCGGCGGTAGAAATCAGTCAGCGTCAAGGTCGCTGCCCCATTCAAGCTTGTAGAGAGCGTACTCATCGCAGCGGCAAAGATTGCGGCGACAAGCAGTCCAGAGATACCGGTGGGAAGTCCATCGACGATGAAATAAGGAAACACGCCGTCTCCCTTGCCCTCGGCGACTTGAGCCTTGAGGGATTCCGGCAGAAGATCAGGCTGAGCGTTGTAGTAGGCAAAAAGTGCAGTACCAATCCACAAAAAGATAATGGAGATCGGCACATAGACCAATGCCCCGATCCAGACCGACGTCCGGGCATCACGATCCGATTTTGCGGCAATATAGCGCTGCACATAGCTTTGATCAATGCCGAAGTTTTGCAGGTTGATAAACATCCCATAGATTAAGACGATCCAAAACGTAGGCTGGGAAAGACTTAGTCCCAACAAGCCAAGGCTGAACTTGTTGTGGGTAGTCGCGATCTCCAGCATCTGCGACGCTCCCTCTGGCATGCTCATGGGAAGAATAATCGCACATGCAACGGCGCCTATTGCTAGTACAACGCTTTGCAGAGCATCGGTCCAGATGACACCTTCGATCCCGCCTAGAAGTGTGTAAAGCGTCGTGAGACCACCAGTTATCAAGATCAACGCTGGCACATTCCAGCCTAACAGTTGGTGAAGCGGCAGCGCTAAGAGGTACATTACCGACCCCATGCGTGCGACCTGGGTTAAAAGGTAGCAAGTTGCGGCGTAGGTGCGGGCCCACACTCCAAATCGCTGTTCCAAGTGTTGATAAGCTGAAACCGCATCACCTTTTCGGTAGTACGGCACGAACCAGGTCGTAGCGACCCAGGCCGCCAGAGGTAGGGAAACACTGAATGCCAAGGCATTCCAATTACTTGAAAAAGCCTTGCCTGGTAATGCCAAAAAACTGATGCTACTAACGTACGTTCCGAATATTGAGAGTCCGACTACCCAGCCTGGCATCGAGCGACCGGCGGCCATGTACCCTTCTGGGTTGCGGTTTTTGCGAAAGAACCACACGCCAAGCCCGACCACGCCAAGAAGGTATGTCACGAGCACGACGATATCGGCGATAGCAAATTGATGCACAGGAAAAGCCTCGTTCGAATTCGGTGCGTATTACAAGTAAACGTCGATCCGAATGCATTGGAATACCACTGGTATCCCAGAGTATGGACGCCATGAGACAGTCGTGCAAGTCCTTTCGTGCAGCGTTTGCGTTTGTGGCATTTATTGGTTCCGATGCAAAACAACGATACGACACAAAGTCTTTGCTCTTTGAAGACAGCGATGGGAACGGACGCGATCAATCATAGTTGGTTCTGTGGACGTGAGCATTTTGGCAGTTGATTGGCCACGCTGCGAAGACGAATCAAAGCTTCTTAAAGTTGATTGCAACAGTTGAGTCATGCGTCTGGGGCGTTGTTTTGTTAGAATGCCACTTGGGACAGCAGATTTACGTGTTTGTCTAAGTGCATTTGCTCTAGGCGGTTACCTGGCCCTTTGCTCAACTTGGAACTTATGGAAAAGACTCCGCGGCGTAAGCAAGCCTATCAATATATTCAGCAGCGGATCTTGTCGGGCGACCTACCTGCCGGCACACAGATTTCCGAACTTATGCTCGCCAAAGAAATCGGCATGAGCCGAATGCCAATCCGAGAAGCGATTCGGCAGTTGGAAGTTGAAGGGTTGGTGCGTCAAGTGCCGCGGTTCGGAACGATCGTGCATTCGTTAGATCGCTCGGAAATGGCCGAACTCTATGAAGTTCGCGAGGCTTTGGAAAGTCACGCTGCGGATTCGATCGCCGGAAATATCACCAGTGAAGACAAGCAGATCCTTTCGCTTCTCTGCAAAAAAATATTGATACTTGGCCGGGAATTGCGTGACAGCAAGGAGAAGACATTCAGTCCAGAGCTGATGCAGAAGTTTTTAGCGGCGGATATGGGGTTCCATATGGTGATATTGCGAGCCAGCGGAAACCGCCGGATGATGAAGATAGTTTCGGATCTTCGCGTGCTTTCTCGCATTTTCACTGCGAAACGGGAGCCGCACGATTTGGAAATTGTAACAAGCGTCTATCGCTACCATCGTCGCATATTGCGAGCTTTGAAGCGTGCAAACGGGGAAAAGGCTCGTTACTGGATGCGGGAACATATTCGTGAGAGCCGACGCTTGGCACTCGAATCGTTCGATCGTCATCAGGCAATGGGGGACGCGAGGAATGCTCTGCCACTCGCCTTGCCTCAGGATTTACTGGAAGAAATCAATCAGATTGAATCTGGTGAAACTTAACGCGGAGTTGCCATTCTGGCCTGATGAGCTTGCAGATATCGGTGAAGCGACTCTTTCAATTCTGCCGACTTCTCTGTCTCTATTTCGCTGAGGTTCATTTGTTCGGACGGGTCACTGGAAAGATTAAAAAGCTCGACGTGATCGTTTTCGGCAAACCAAAGCAACTTGTAATTACCTCGACGGATCGCAGACTGGGGCGTGGTTTTGCTAACCGCGAAATCGTCGATACCTATGGTCGGTTTGGCCGTGCCGTAGCCACGCTCTGGATGGTAATAGGGAAAGTGCCAAATGAGGTCCCTCATAGTAGCTTGCTGCGAGGAATCTCCGCTTATATTAATTGCTCGGCCGTCTACTTCATCGATTCGGCCGCCGGCTGCCTGAACGATGGTGGAAGGAAGGTCATATCCAATTGTGGGGGTATCATTCTCAGAACCGGGCTCTCCATAACCGTGCCAACGCACGATGAGCGGTACACGGATTCCTCCTTCGTAGAGATTCCATTTGGATCCACGGAGCGGCCCATTAGCCGTAAATTCCGGGTGCCCTCCATTGTCGGAAAAGAAGACAAATAGCGTATTGTCCTCTTGGCCACTATCCTCCACAGCTTGCATGATCTGGCCAACATGGTGATCGAGTGTCTCTAGAAAAGCCGCGTACTTAATGCGATTGGCTCGGTTCTTAGAGTCTAGAGGAATGGTCTTTTCATAGTGATTAGTCAGCCACCTTAGTGGTGTTCTCACAGGCGTGTGAACGTAGAACGACGAAGCCATGACAAAGTATGGCTTGTTATGTGGCTTTCGAATATATCGGCAGACTTTCTCTACCATCGAGTCCGCAATGAAGGTTCCCTTTTGGTCGATTTCTGCTGGCAGATTGCGATTCCACGAATATGGGTGCGCCCCAAAATCTTCTTCGGCGACTTGAAACCCTTGCTGCTTGGGACCATGTGTGGGGCTCCACCCCAGATATCGCCGGTGATGTTGGTTCAAATGCCACTTTCCATAGAACGCGGTGTCATAGCCCAAATCGCTTAGTCTCTCAGCGATCGTCCGTTCAACAAGGGGAAGGTTGAGCGTGAGTGGAGGTGCTATTAGGGCCGTTGGGACATCTAAGTTTTGCCCGCCGGCGGCATTCTTTGTTACGAATTCGAAACCTAGACGGGCCGTTGTTTTCCCTGTCATCAGGCTAGCTCGTGAGGCCGAACAGATTGGTGCCGACGCATAAGCATTGGTGAATCGAATACCGGCCCTCGACAGTCGATCGATATTGGGAGTTCGATGCCAGGGGTGGCCGTAGCAGCCCAGATCCGACCATGCCAAGTCATCGGCAAGAATAAAGACGACATTGGGTTGAGGTGGTTCCGCCGCAATGATTTGTATTGGCATCCATAAAAACATGATGAGAGTCAGGAGCGGAAATATTCGCGGAGAGATCATGGGACGCTCCAAAAGTAAAAGCCTCGAAACAATTTAGAACTCGTTGGTTCGGAAGACTGAAAAGTGCTTAGCAATCGTTAAACAAGTAAGACGTAGTGTGGAAAGGATCAAGACGTCTCAATCGACTATGCGATCACTTCCAGCGGACAAGTCGAGCTAGCCTGGAAAAATTGGCAACAAGCGGTAAGAAAAAACTTGATTTCATTTTGGCTGTGCCATATCTTGGGATCCCAGCGGGATGCTATTATCGTCTGTGCTCCCCGTATGAGTCAAATCGCCTGCTAATTAATCGTCAATAACGCTCCGGTTGTTTCCGGAGCAACTGGATTCAATTGCGAGAGATCAAAACCCGCACACTGCATTTTCTTTTCATGATTTCTATTCGTTAAACGACTTCCTTACATCGCAAGGATTCTCTCATGACCGATTTCCATCCAAAGAATGGTCGAAGGCCCCACGGTTTTACGTTGGTCGAGTTGTTGGTAGTGATCGCGATTATTGGAGTTCTGATTGCCTTGTTATTGCCGGCAGTCCAGGCAGCCCGGGAAGCGGCTCGGCGTATGCAGTGTAGCAATCATTTGAAGCAATTGAGCTTGGCACTGCATAATTACCACGACACCTTCGGTGCATTCCCGCCTGGTGGATATAAGGATGGAAATCAACTGAGTTGGCATGCTCGTATCTTGTCGTTCATCGAGCAATCGGCCATCGAGGATCAGATCGTGTGGACCGCATCTGGCTATCCTGCAAACAAGCCACTTACGCTCGATATCGTTCCTGATACTTTCCATTGCCCTAGTAACGTAAGTGACAAACAACGGGGCGTCTGGGGGAGCGGCCAAGTGAGTGGCCAGAATACATATACGCAGCATTACAATGGCGTCGCCGGGCCCATCGGGACCAATCCGCAGACCGGTCAAAGCTACCCCGTTCTTATCGGAAATGCTTACCACTCCGCTTGTACTGGCGCCAGCGAACGCCGCGGCATGGCCACCGGAGGAACGTTGTATGTCGATTCCAAGGTCCGATTCGGCGACATTACTGACGGCAGTTCGAATACGCTAGTTATTGGCGAACGCTTTGAAGGAGAGACGAGTTGGATTGCCGGGACCAGCAACACGATTGGGTGGCCATGCGATGCGGCGGCCTTTAAGAATCTCGAATACAGCGTTAATTTCTGCGGCCCCAATGAATCTTGTGGTTCCTATGGCAACTCACGGCCGTTTTCCAGCAATCATCCCGGCGGTGCCCAGTTCGCCTTAGGAGATGGATCGGTTTCGTTTCTGCCGGAGACGACAGACTTCGATGTATTGCTCTCAATGGCTAGTCGAAGTGGTAACGAGCCGATTTCCAAGCCTTAACGAAGATTCATTCCCTGAGATTCCTATCGCGACTAAAAACACAACTGCGAGAACTCATTATTATGAACGCCATCTTTTCAGGGCTGCCTGCGAACAAATTGGCTTACCTTATCTGCTTGTTGGTAATGGGTTGCCTTTCGTCGCTCGCATGCCAGACGGAAACTTCGGATCGTTTTGTGTTATCTGGTGATGCCACGTACGATGGAAAGCCTATCCCTACCGGCGAGTTGATATTTACGCCAGATACTGGTCGTGGAAACAAGGGCCCGCAAGGCAAAGCACGGATTCAAGATGGTAAGTTCTCGACGGAAAACAACGGTCGTGGCGTTGTCGGTGGGCCTCACCGTGTCGAACTTCGCGCCTTCGACGGCATAGAGTACGAAGGCCGCGAAATGAAAATTGAAGAAGGTCGGCCATTATTCGGTTCCTTGATGGCTGAGATCGACTTGCCCGAGAAATCTGCCAATCTGAAAGCAGTGGTTGTGACTGAAGGAAACAAACCGCAATTAGTACTGACGGTTTCGCAATAGTGTTGTCAAAGTTGAATTTCGTTTTCCCTCCCTAAGAATGCCTTTCCATGCTTGAAGAACCCACTTTACTGCTAAAACGCACGACCGCCTTTGCGTTATTGCTGCTCGCTGTCTGCTGTGGTGAGTCGCAAGTCAATGCGGATGATGATTTAGCGACGGTGAAATACCGAAATCCCGGATTGAAAGTTGATTTAGGGGTGGGGCTATGGGCCTGGCCTATGCCCATGGACTGGGATGGAGACGGAGATACGGACTTGGTGGTGTCGTGTCCCGACGTTCCTTTCAACGGAATGTATCTATTCGAGAACCCCGGCGACGACGGCAAGTCGCCAACATTTAAGCCGCCAGTCAAAATCGGTCCCGGTATGCATTCCGTGCATGTCTCATACGTCGATGGAAAACCTCGGGTCCTTTCTCCTGGTACTGAATGGGTGAACTTTCTGGGCAAAGAATTCCGAGAAACCAAGTCGATCTATCCCACCAAAAATGTTCACCCCAATCGTGTGCGTGCCAACCAATGGCGCTACGTCGACTATGACAACGATGGGGCAACCGACTTGTTGATTGGCGTAGGCGATTGGAAGGAATATGGTTGGGACGATGCGTTCGATGACGAAGGGAATTGGACTCGCGGGCCGCTGCATGGTTATGTCTATCTGGTTCGCAATACCGGAACGACCGACAAGCCAACCTATGCCAAACCAACGAGACTTGAGGCAGATGGACAACCAGTGGATGTCTTTGGAATGCCTTCCCCGAATTTGGCTGATTTCGACGGGGACGGGGATTTGGATCTGCTTTGCGGTGAGTTCCTAGACGGCTTCACGTATTTCCAGAATATTGGTACCCGAGAGCGACCGAAGTTCGCGACCGGCAAGCGTCTCAATTTTGAGGGACATCCGCTGGCGATGGACCTACAAATGATTACGCCCACTGCATTTGATTGGGATCAGGACGGAGACTGGGATCTTATCGTGGGTGATGAAGATGGTCGAGTCGCGCTGGTTGAGAATACCGGCCAAGTCATTGATGGTCTCCCACAATTCCTTCCACCGAAATACTTCCAGCAAGAAGCCGATGCACTAAAGTTCGGTGCACTGGCGACACCAGTTAGTGTTGACTGGGACCGTGATGGTGACGACGACATCATCACGGGAAACTCGGCCGGGAATATTGCCTTCTTCGAGAACTTAGATGGTGGAAACCCGCCGAAGTGGGCCGATGCGAAACTGCTGAAAGTTGGTGGTAAACCTATCCGCCCCCAGGCCGGACCTAATGGATCGATTCAAGGACCAGCCGAGGCGAAATGGGGATACACCACGTTAAGCGTTGCTGACTGGGATCATGACGGCAAGGATGACCTGATGGTCAATTCAATCTGGGGAAAGATCCAGTGGTATCGTAACACTGGCTCGGTCGATGAATTGGCAGAAGCAAAGCCGGTAGAAGTTGAGTGGACAGGAACTCCGCCTCATCCTGCGTGGAATTGGTGGAAGCCTGACGGCAAGCAATTGGCTACCCAGTGGCGCACAACGCCGGTTGTTATCGACCTAGATAAGGATGGTTTGAATGATTTGGTCTGTTTGGATCATGAAGGTTACTTGGCGTGGTTTCAACGGGAAAAGGCTGGCGATCAATTGGTCTTGCGCCCTGGTAAGCGGATTTTCACCAATCGGAGAGGTGAGCCGCTACGACTAAACGCAAAAAATGCTGGGGGAAGCGGCCGACGTAAAATCTGTTTTGCCGATTGGGATGGTGACGGCAAATTAGACTTGCTCCTCAACAGTCGCAGCATTGACCTGATGCGTAATGTATCTACACAGGATAAGCCCTGGGCGTTTGATGCTCCTGTTCAAGTTCATCCGCATCGCCTTGCAGGGCATACAACAAGTCCCACCATTGTTGATTGGAATCAAGACAATCGCCCCGACCTGTTTGTTGGTGCGGAGGATGGCCACTTTTACCTTCTGGAGAATAACTGGAAGCCATACGAGGCTAAGAAGGTAGGCTCTGTGGAAGTCGAACGAAGGAAGATTTCTCTTCATCCATTTGACAATGGTTCAAAAGCGTACGGAAACCGACCTTATGTTTGGGAGTCTGTGCCCAAGCGTTTTCAGGGGTGGCAGTTCCTGCGCGGCAATGGCGGAGAATCTGAACCTGCGTTCGTGACCGCCACGGAGAACGCGACCGTTTACTTAGCTATCTCGGCGTCGGTCAAACCTTCCGAGCTGCCTGAATGGAAGCTGGTTGAGGGGGCAGTGTTTCACTACACCGATGGCGGAAGCACAAAAATGCGAATTTACGAGTGTGACTTGTCGACCGGAGATCGAATCGCGATACCTCAGCTGACCTGGACCGGGGGGATTCTCTTGTTACCTCCCACCCCTGAACGCAAGTCAAATGAATCCGCTCAGTCTGTACCAGGTAAACCAAACGTGTTGTTCATCGTCGTCGATGATCTTCGCGTGCAGTTGGGGTGTTATGGTGATTCGATAGCCGATACGCCCAATATCGACGCTCTAGCAGCTCGCGGCATGTTGTTTCGACAAGCTTTTTGCCAACAGGCATTGTGTAATCCCTCACGTGCTTCGGTTATGACCGGGAGATATCCCGATTCTTTGGGAATCTGGAACCTGGCAACGCATTTTCGGGAAACCCATCCGAATGTGGTCACATTGCCAGAGCGTTTCAAACGGGAAGGATACTTTACGCAAAATATTGGTAAAGTGTTTCACAACTATCGCCAGGAAATTCAGAACGACGAGCAGTCGTGGAGCGTTCCGGCAAAATACGACTGGGGTGCCCATTCCAACGATTGGTACGTCGATGGGGAGCCTTTTGAAATGCATCAGGTGCCCAAGGGGCCATCCATCCAAAAGGTAGATGTGCCTGACGAGGCGTATCTTGATGGCCGTATCGCGAATGCTGCTGTTGAGGCAATCCAACAGCGGGCACAGGACAATCGACCATTTTTTCTGGCAGTCGGTTTCTGGAAGCCCCACCTTCCTTTTAATGCTCCGCAGAAATATTGGGACCTGTACGATTTCGAAGAGATAGCACAGCAGACCAAGACTCTACCAACCTCGGATGCTCCCGAGATTGCTCTCCATGATAGTCGTGAAGTTCGCGGCTACACAGATATTCCGAGGAAGGGAGATATCTCTCGAGAGGTCAATCTAAGACTGAATCACGGCTATTACGCGGCCATTTCTTTTCTCGATGCTCAGATTGGAAAAGTGCTCGATGAATTGGAGAAGGAAGGTCTCGCTAAAGACACGATCGTTGTGCTTTGGTCCGACCATGGATTGCATCTAGGCGAGCATGACCTGTGGTGTAAGACAAGCAATTTTGAGTTGGATGCCCGAGTTCCTCTGATCATATCCCAACCCGGAATGACTACATCAGGCAAGCAAAGCAATTCATTAGTCGAATTGGTTGATCTCTATCCCACGCTTTTGCAGCTATGCGGAATCTCTCCCCCGCCGTCGGTCGAAGGTAAGACTTTGGTGCCGATTATTGAAAACCACAAAGCTGTGGTGCGAAACGGCGCTTTGACGCAACACCCACGTCCGGCATATTACCGAGGTAAACCAGAGGTCATGGGCTACTCGCTACGCACAAGTGATTTCCGGTATACCGAATGGCGCGACTTTAAGACCGGCAAGATAAATGCCGTCGAACTCTACGATCACAAGCGAGATCCCCAAGAATCGGCCAACGTGGCAAATGAGTCGCCCTATCAGGCTGCTCGGCAGACACTCAGCGAACAGTTAGCAACTCGTCTAAACCGAAACTAATGTTTAGGCATTCACTTGAGTGAACCGGTGTCATGCAAAAAGGTCCGTCGAGAAATACCGTTCCATGCGATCGGGAAAGACGGTCAAGCAAATTGGATCGCCACTCTGCTCTCGGTATGCCTGGACAGCAGCTAAGTAATTAAGACCAGAGCTGGGGCCAACCGGAAATCCGGCACGAATTAGCTGCCTGGTTGTGTCGATTGCTTCTTCATCTGAAATCTCAAATTGTTTCAGGTTTGGCAGGTGGGCTTCGCGAAAGATAGCTGAAAGGCCATCAACTACTCCAGGAATGCGAGTGCTGAAACTACAGCACTCGACATCGGATATCAGTCGGTTGCTGACGGGACGAGCCAAGACCGGCATGACCTTACATCCCGCAGAGGCAAGTCCCTGAGTGACGCCGACTAGGGTACCTCCCGTTCCCACACCGCTCACGAACATATCGACCTTGCCACTGGGAATCTGGCAAAGCACTTCGGCAGCCGTTTCATCACAGTGGGCCTTTGCGTTATCAGGGTTTGAAAATTGCTGAGGCCAGAAGGCTCTCTGCTCTTCAGAGATTTGCTGAGCCAAGCGAATGGAAGCATCAATTCCGTCTTCAGCTTTAGTCAACTCGACATTTGCACCATACGCTCGGATTATCTTGATCCGTTCAGGGCTCACATTCTCTGGCATCACGGCGGTAAATTGAAGTCCTAACTGGGCCGATGCGAGCGCGAACGCAATACTCGTTGAACCACTCGACGCTTCGACCACCTGATCGCCAGGTTGAATCCGCTGGCTGCGCATCGCTTTTGATAAGATGTAGCGCGCAATTCGATCTTTCGTCGACCCACTCGGATTCAAATATTCTAGTTTGCACCAGATGGGCACTCCGTGTTCCTGGAGGAGGATTGGAACCAGCGGAGTCGTAACGCGACTGTTTGCGAGGATGGCTAAGGGATCGATCATCGAGAATCTAGAACCAAGGGTAAGTCATCGACATGTGAAAACGCGCAGGCCGAGTTTGGAAGTATAAATTCAGTCCGCGATGGGTTAAAGTAAGGACTTGCTCTTCAGTGACTATTTCCTCTGCTTCTGACCTTAAAACCTCTTTACGTGATCAAATGATGCTCATCATGCGGAATAAATTCCCCCTTATAGCTCTCGTCGCATTACTCTTCACGGCATCCTTTGTGGTTACTGGAAGAAGTGAAGAAGTAGAACTGCCAGCCAAGGATAAGTTTCATCTGTTTCTCTTGGTTGGTCAGTCCAACATGGCCGGACGAGGAAAGGTAACGCCTGACGACCAGCAAGAGAATCCCAAAGTATTGATGCTCAATCAACAAGGCAAGTGGGTGCCAGCGGTCGATCCGCTGCACTTCGATAAACCAAGGGTGGTGGGCGTAGGGCTTGGACGTACTTTCGGGATGGAGGTTTCACAGAGCAACCCAGATATCACAATTGGTCTTATTCCATGTGCTGTGGGGGGCTCGCCAATCGAGTCCTGGGAACCCGGAGCTTGGGATGCCCCGACGAAATCGCACCCCTACGATGATGCCATGAAACGTGCAAACGAGGCTCTCAAGTCAGGCCAGTTAGCGGGGATACTTTGGCACCAAGGGGAATCTGATTCGCGGCCCGAGAGAGCGAAGGTCTATGAACAAAAACTTCGTGAATTGATCGCACGGTTTCGTAAGGAGCTAGGCGGAAATGACGTGCCGTTTATCATCGGCCAGTTAGGCCAATTTGAAGAAAATCCTTGGAACGAGGCCAAAGCAAAGGTCGATCAGGCTCACAAAAATATCGCGAAGTCCGATAAGAAAGTTGAGTTCGTAGAATCCGATGGACTTACCCACAAAGGTGACAAGGTCCACTTTAATGCCGAGTCTTATCGCGAGTTCGGAAAGCGTTATGCCAAAGCATACTCAGAGGTCACCGAAAAAGAGACGAAGGAGTAGCGACGCCTCCTACTGCAATCATGGTTGGTGCGTAGTCGCGCTTGTATCCTCGGACGGCAAGGGTTCGTCGTCCGTTTCGTTTTCCATTGGATTCAATCGCTCGGCAACGGAATCAGGATTGTCAATCGCTTCACGGTCTGGTTGGACAAGAAGCGACCAGCCATGCAGTACGCCTGACCTCTCGCTCCGGCTAGCACGAATCATTAACTGCCAGGTCCCTTTCAGGTTCTTTCCTTGAAATTGGTTCAGTCCTGGCTGACGTTTTTCTAAGGCTTCAGGCTGAAATGTTCCGCGAAACGGAGCCCTGGAACGCGTGATTCGTTCGCCGTTGTCGTCGTCAAATATCGTCTTGTCAAAGTGATCGTCGCTTCCCCCAACGCCTGTGAAGAGTTCGATTCGTTGACCATCGGGGCCGATCAAGTATCCATCGAGTTGCTCGGTATAGGTATGGGTAATCGAAAGCTGAATATTTAAATCACCGATTAAATAGTCATCAGCGACTTCGATCTCAGAGACAATCGTCGATCTTGGTAGTAGTAAGAAAGCCTGGGAGTTGGAGAACTTGCCGCCAACAACGGTTTGCGAAGTCAGTACTTCATTGATGGTGATCATCCCGTCGCGATTATGGTCGTAGGAAGCGAATTCTTCGAGCTTTGACTCGTCCCACTGCTGGGTAAACTCAGACATTAATACCTGATTGTCGCCATCTCTATCTTGTTCGAAGAACCAAGTCGGTATCGCTTCCTGGCTGGCGTTGGCCTTACGCTCCAATGCTTCATTTAAGTACTGGGCAAACTCGTTTTCATCGACTGCTCCATTCCGATCGTAGTCAACCTTGGCAATCGAAATTCCGACGCTCGACATCTCTTGGGGATCGAGTTGATCGTTGCGGTTGAAGTCATAACGCTCAAGGATGCTATTGGCCAGCGATGCACTGCCTCGGTCCCCACCCCGAGAACTGCCTGCCCGCATCCGATCACGGCGGTCGCGATCATCTTGACGATCATTTCGACCAGAGGCACCTTCCTGTAAGGAGCCGACGGACATGATTTCGCGTTGCGACTCAATACGGCGCTGAGCGTATCTCTGGTGAAGTTCCATCTTGGTGAGAATTCCATCTTTGTTGAAGTCGCTTTCCATTGGATCGCGTCCAGTCCAACGTGCCCTCTCTATTTCCTGGGCATCCAACTTGTCGTCGTCATTGCGATCCCATTTACGCAGGAGCTTTGTAGTTTCATCCAAATCTGCTTGTGTGTAGGGGTACTTCACTTCGCGAAGACCAAAACCGGGAACCAATGGCTTCGCGGGATCGACACCGAAACCCTTCATGCCTGTGGCTTCAGCTGCCGGAGGCAAAGTGGAAGTACCATCTCGATCACGGCTCGCTGCGTGTAGGCGAGCCGCCTGCTCGAGTTTCCTTACGGAATTTGGGCGAGAAAGACTCAGTCCATAAGGAATTGCGAACTCTTCAAGATATCGCCGTCCTCGATCGGAAATCTCGTCTGGCTCTATGTAACCGTTGTTGTCGTCGTCGATTCGACGGATCCACTCACCCTGGCCTAAACTTACCCCGGTGAATAGGGAGACCATGATAAATGTAATCAGGTAGCGAAGGGCCAACCTTGTGGGAATCATTTAACGTCCTCGCGAACGATTAGAACTTGACGATGAGGACGAACGCGTACGAGCGGAAGAGCTTGACCGGGCCGGATTTCCTGCCTGCTCTGCTAAAACCTGTTCGATCATTTCCAGATTGATGCCGTTGGTTGCGGTAATCACACGAACCGCACGCTCGCTGCGCTGGTCGACCGATGCAACCAATTGCTCAACTTCAGAAAAGAGCGCATCGGGTGCAGTTACGACCAGTGAGTTGCTCGCTTCGTGTACGGCGACGGCCATGGTCGGCTTGCTGCCGCGCGTGGGTTTTTCCTGAAACCCCCGCTGCTCGTTCTCGTCCCGTCGGTCGTTATTATTTCCACGATTGTTACTTTGGCCAGGACTTGCTTGACGAGACTGCGCATTTCGCTGCGTGGACATGTCGACGCGATCAGGAAATGCTTCACGAATCATCTCAGCTACTTCCGTAGCACGAGCATGTTTCAATTCGATAACTCGCGAACGTCCTGAAGTCTCTATATCGGTGATGCTAGAGTCCTTGTCGATGATCTTCATGTAGCTTTCGATCGTCGCGATATCTTCTCTGGTCCCTTGTACAATCAAGCGATTTAATCGTGCATCGGAAACAATCGTAGCGGTGCCTGCAGTAACGGTTGTCATGCCGTCCCGCTCGAAAAGAAGGCTACCGTAATAGCTACCCAAGCTGCCAACGGAACCACGAACAAGAGTATCCGTGGGTGAATCATTCAGGGCGCTACCGCCATCCAGTAAATCGGCGACCATCTTAACGGCTTCCTCTGCCGAAACGTACTTCAAGTAGTAGATCACCGTGGGTGAGATCGCGTTCTTATCCTGTGCTGAAAGCAACCGGAGATGCTCTTCAAAGCGATCTAATGCGTCGATATCATCCGATTGGAGTAGGATGCCGTTGGGGACCAATTGGCTACGAATGGGCGCATTGACATTTCTGACAGCCGCCGATGTATTGATTGTCTTGCCTCCTTCAGGCAGAGAGACGAAATTGTTCTCCGCACCCTCATCTAAACGCATGGGAGGAAGGTCTTCCGGGGGTGAGTTCGTGGGGACGACCGTTTGCGTCTTATCGTCACTCGGCACGTCTTCGGAATGGAGCGAACGCTCAATAAAGAGTTGCTGCTTGGCTTCCTCGGCTGGTAGGATCTGGAGACAGTTATCGCCTCCCCAAGATTTCTTCGCCGTCTGCAGTAGGTTCTGTCGCATGGGGCCTGTAAGGGGAACAAATCGCAGGTCTGTTCCACTGCTTTCGCGCGAATCAAGTCGCTGCACTAGCTGCTCTATTTGTTGAATTTGTTCGGCGGTCCCACGTACGAACAGGCGTCGATTACCTGGGTCGGCATCCACCTTGGGGGGCAACACGCGATTTTCATTGTCGTCACGATCATCTTCGTCTGAGTCGCCGAACATTTCTGCCACGAGCGAGACTGCAAAATAGGGATCAACCGAGTTCAATTCGACGACAGAAAACTCTACCGAAGGAGCTTGTAATTCCTCGATGGTATCGCGGATAAGTTGGTGCGAGTCAGCGTCCGCCAAGGCAACGATTGAGTTACTCTTTTCCTGCATGGAAAGTCGGAGAGATTTATCAGCGAGGATCGTTTGAAGGACATCGTAAACCACTTGCAGGTTGTCTCCCTTGAGGGAGTGTGATACGAGTGTCTTTTCGATCGAAGTTTCTTCCGTGTTCTCAGGGACGTCGACGACTTGAATGAGTGAATCGAGTCGCTTGAGCTTCTCTTCGGAGCCTACTGCATAGAGTCGTTTGCCTGTGGTATCGGTGGTAATCGTTATGTCGATCCCACTCGTTTCATTCTCCGGAATGCCTAAATGAGTTGCAGCGACTAACAGCACCGTGGCCGCATCGGCGTGCTTCAGGTCGAATCGACGAATCGTGGCCTCTTCCCCTTGAGGCTCCTGCATTGATTCTAGAATTTGTAGGGCACTACGAAGGTTCTTCGCTGTATCGGTGATGATAAGTTGATTGGATTTGGGAAGTACGACCGGAGTGGTCATTAGAGAGAGAGGTTCCATTTCGTTGATCGCTTCCGTAGGGATGATATCCCCTAGTTTAGCGAAGTATTTGACTACTTCATGGTCGTTCAACTGAGCGAGTTCTTCGAACGAAACCACGCGGGCCATGGCGTCCAACTGTTGAAGACCACGAGGATCGCCCAGGTTAATTACAGATAGCAACTGTCCTTTTCGGACCAAGGTGTAACCACGAGGCAAAAGAAAAAGATTCAAGCGAGTTACAGCATCATCGATCGTGAAATGCTGGCTATCTGAGTAGGTAAAACTGCCAGTTGGGACGTCGTCTACATATAGGGAAAGATTTCCAGCTTCAGCGATCCAATCCAACACCTCGTGCCATGAAGCACCACGGAATGAGAATCGTAGTTTACCGTCCTTTTCCGGCAGTGATACTTCGGCGTCTGAATCGACACTTGGAGTGGGCACAATCGCAGGTGCCACAGGCTCGACAGGAGTGACCTCCGCTTGTCCTAATGCGATTGATTGACCAAGCAACGCCAGGGCTATGGCACCGCAACAGTATGCAGATAGCGAAAATAAAACGCGATACATGTTCAGCTTCACCGGGGGAAGGTTCCCGGCTCCCGTGGTTGGTTCAGCGGGCACGCCAGTGGTAAGCGATATAACGCTGTACCTGATCGCATTAGTCCAAGAAAAACGCAGAAAAGGCAGGACTGCTTACTTGGAGTTGCGTTGGAAGCTGTCACGAACAAGGTCGAGACGATGGAATCCAGGTGGGTACAACGATATCGATGGTGGGCAATAGGCGGGACAACAAATCTTTACATAACCACGTTTTAGAACGTTATGGCGATTTCGTCAATGTTTTCTGTTGCAGCACAACTTTTCCAGATTGCGATCAGTCTTTCCATTTGCCTATCGCTCAAGCATGTTTGGAAGTTAGGGCGGCATCTTTTCCGTGGACAGCCAACGCCAATAAACTGCAAGCCAATATTGAAGTGCCATCCGGAAAAAATAGCTAGCGAACTGAAAGGTGCTCTATTCAACTTTGACAAGGTCAAACAGGTTATCGGCAAGGCGTGCGCAAAACAAAGAAAGTTTAGTCATATATCGTAGAGAATTTATGAGATCTTCCTTGCTAGAATTCTTGGATAGGTGGGTCGTATTCATTTTCCTTGGTCGACCTGATGCTTCTTGGAAGCGTTTGGGCGTCGACTATTTCTTTTCTTAAGAGGATTCGCTATGGAACGCTCGCATCAGGTTAGGGGCTTCACGCTCGTCGAGTTATTGGTGGTGATTGCCATTATCGGTGTTTTAATCGCACTTCTTCTACCGGCGGTTCAGCAAGCCCGGGAAGCAGCCAGACGGATGCAGTGCAGCAACAATCTCAAGCAAATTGGTTTGGCCCTTCACAACTACGAAAACACGCATCGTGTGTTTCCTCCGGGACAATGCCGAGATACCAACGGTGCGCCCGATGCTTCTACTCATGCTTTTATCCTCCCGTTCTTAGAGCAAGGTAACAGCTATAAATTGTTTGATTTTTCGTTCTCAATCAACGGAAGTTCGGTTAATTCGGAAGCCACCAAGCAGTTGATAACGCCTTATCAATGCCCCTCTGATATCCAGCCGGCGGGCAATTCGATCGCAGGCAGCGGTACCGTGTACGGTGGCTCCAGTTACATGCAAAGCTTAGGTGCCACTGCGACCGTCATATCATCCGAAATTGACTCACAGCTAGGGGGGCCGTTTCATCGTAACTCGGCGACCAAGTTCGCAGACATTTCCGATGGAACTTCAAATACAGCTTTGTTTGCTGAAATCAAGAAAGGACCGAGTGGCTCTTCGACCAAGACGGTTGTCGCTGCAGGGGATCCGAACGATTTTCGGGTCGCTACTTCGGTTACCGCAGGCTTCTGGAATGCCGATGCTGAAACGCCTCCTTCTGTATGTGAGACCCGTAGTACGTCTGCTTGGAATTACCGCGGACTTCAATACTATCGCGGACTAGTGGTAACAACGTTCTACACGCATACCTTGACGCCGAATGCTCGAAAACGTGACTGCGTTGACGGTTCGCATGGATCACGCGGGCACTTGGCGGCTCGAAGTTATCATCCCGGCGGTGCGCAAACGGCATTCGCCGATGGTTCGGTTTCGTTTATGCCGGACACTATAGACGACATCACTTGGCGAGCCCTTGGAACCATGGCAGGCGGCGAAGTCGTATCGCGCAACTAGCGATGGCGATGCATGGTCTCTTTTAACTTTGATTATGATTGAAATGAGGTTTCAAGTGATTAGCAAGCGTCAGCCATGCTTTTCGCCCAAGCTTGTCTACTTGGGGACATTGAGCTTAGCTGTATTCACGCTGGGATGCAGCGATGTTCCTACGGGAGACATCGTACCAACCTCGCCAGCTGCCGGTGTGGCCAAATATCAAGGCAAGCCGTTGGAATACTATCAAATTCAGTTCATACCCGAAGAAGGTAGGCCAGCTGCAGGGATTACAGATGAGAACGGCAATTTTACGCTCGGTACGAATGATGTTGGCGATGGAGCACCCAGCGGCTCGCATCGCGTAGCGGTGACTTATGTTGGTCCACCACCTCCGCCCGATTACGGAGTTACTAATTTCGATCCCATTCCACCACCGAAATTCAAGATTCCCGCAAAGTTTAATGACCCGAAGCGGTCTGGGATTGTGGTAGAAGTGCCTGAAGCTGGTAAGACCGACCTGTTGATTGAACTGAATTAGCCCTGCTTGTATCTAATAAAAGGGGCAGTCGACTTGGCAGCTCATTCTTATGGGTATATCAGGAATGGTTCACGTCGTTTGGCGAATTCATCGACGTTTTTCTCGTACGATGCAGAGATCTCCTGCGGAGACTTGGTCTGTAGGATACTTGTCTTAACGGCGTCATTGCTCAGCAAAACATGCAAGCGTTCTGTTTCCCAGGTTTTGGGGTAAAGGGCGTGCAGACTGGAAGCTGTCGCCCATCCGAGATCTAGTGGCCGAAAGGCCTCCCAATTGGTGATGATGAAGTTTACGCCGCCACACTGTTGTTCTGCATACTTGCTGGAAGCTGGGGTAAACTCGACGCCTATGACTTTGACCCCAGGCAAGTTATGGGAGTTGATCAGAGTAGCTAGTTTCGGACCGTCAATCCATGGTGCTCCTAGCACCTCAAACGGTGTGTCGGTACCACGACCCACGGAGACGTTGGTTGTTTCTAGCAAGCCTACCCCAGGGTAGATCATGGCTTGCGTCAGGTTCCGCATGTTGGGCGACGTGTTTCTCCAAGGTAGACCTGTGTCGAACAGCAATTGGCCTCGCCCCCATCCGGTGAGTGGGACGACCGTTAAGTCGGTCTTCCAGCCACGCTCTTGATTCATCATCTTCGCCAATTCGCCGATCGTCATGCCGTGTCGAACTGGGATAGAGTGGAATGCGACGAATGACTTTGTTTTTCGATCAAGCAGTGGGCCTTCGATTGTATCGCCGCCGAGCGGATTTGGGCGATCTAGCACCATAAACGGAATGCCCTGCTCTGCCGCCGCTTCCATGGCAAGGCCCATGGTGGAAATGTAAGTGTAGAAGCGGCAGCCAATGTCCTGGATGTCGAAGACGAGGATGTCGATGCCTTCCAACTGCTTGGGTGTTGGTTTGCGGGTTTCGCCATACAGACTTTTTATGGCAATGCCTGTCTCCGGATCGACCATATCGCCAATATGGGATTGATCGAGACTGCCAGCGAAACCATGTTCAGGACTAAATAAAGCTACCAGGTCCACTTCAGGTGATTCGTCAAACAGCAAGTGAGTGGGCTTGCCTGATTTGTTGCGACTTGTGTGGTTCGCAATTAAGCCAACCTTTTTCCCTTTAAGCAGATCAAACTGACGATCCGCGAGTACATCGACGCCTAGTTTTGTTTGCATAAGCGCCGAAGTCTTCTGGGCTTTTAAGCAAGCATCAGCGGCAATCGTTCCGATACGACCTGCGAGCGCGTTGACGGAACCTTTCTCGTTGGGATGAACGCGATTCGAAAGGAAGATCACAGCCAGTTCTAGCTGCGGGTCAATCCACAATGCAGTTCCAGTGAATCCACCATGACCGTACGCAGACGAACTCATCGACTTACCGCGATTGCTTGAGTAGCCACTTTGTTTGTCCCAGCCCAGCCCGCGAAGGCTTCCAGCGGCGTTGTATGAATTGGTCAAAGCGGTCAGCGTTTGTGGCTTAAACAGATGGTTGGGCCCTGGGGTGCGTGCGTCGAGCATGGCTTGGGCGAAGAGCAGCAGATCATCCGCCGTGCTGAATAGGCCTGCATGGCCGGCGACTCCATCGCAGTAACGTGCTCGCGGATCATGAACGGTACCTTTCAACCACTCTCCGTTAACTTTCGTGGTGGTGACCGCACGTCTGGCTAGGCTGGCGTTCGGGTTAAAGCCCGATTCACTCATGCCCAGCGGCTTAAAGATCTGTTCGGCAGCGTAGAGGTCCAGCGGCTTTCCTGAAACTCGCGCGACCACTTCCCCCAACAGAATAAAACCGACGTCGGAATAGCGGAAACGATCTCCTGGAACGGATAGCAATTTGAGGTTGCAAATTTTCCCGTAGGCATCAGGCCAGCCGTTTTCATAGTCGGACAGGGCATTATCAGGAGTTAAGCCGCTGGTGTGGATTAGCAACTGCTTGATAGTGATTGTTTCTTTGTCATGACCGCGAAACTCAGGCAAATAGTTGGCAACTGGCGCATTGAGGTCAACTTGGCCCGATTCGACCAACTGCAGGATACTAGTCGCGGTTACGATTGGTTTGGTGAGCGAAGCCATGTCGAAAACCGTATCGATTGTCATCGGCTCGACGGAGGGTTCGACCCGGCGGTTTCCATGTGCTTTTTTGTAGATGACCTTTCCACCGCAAGCGACAACGACCACACATCCCGGCATCTTGTTTTCGGATAGCGCGTTATCGATTGCCTGGTCAATTTTTGTGGTGATATCATTTGCCATGCCAGTTATCTCGGGTGGGACAGCATATAGATCAGCATTGGCTCGGAGCGACCAAACCAGAAATAGCATCACGACAATACAACTGCGCAGACTCATCAATCTTCCTCCCAGGAAGCAACGCGAGAATTTTCGCCACGCCACGAGCACAGATAACCGAGTAAGACGGTGACTCCGAATGAAGTCCCACAACAAATTAAGGAATACCAGTAACCGCTGATATTCGTTTGAAAAGCAATCAATGTAATAACTACGGCACCTGTCAGCAGCCCGATATTTGCCAGAACACTTGAGACGCGGCCGATCACCAGGGCAACGAAGAATAAACCGAGCAGCAATCCCGCCGAAAAACCAGCAATGGCTAAGGCCTGATTGACGACGGTCTCGGCAAAGTGGCCTCGGAAAGCGACAATTGCGACAACGGCTTGAGACAGTGTAAATAGCACAGTAAAACCGCGTGCAAGGCGAAGCCGCCGCTCTTCTGGTAAGTCACTCCATGCCTGACGTCCGAAGTCTTGAAGAAGCGAACTGGAAGACGAATTGACAGAGCTGGAAAGGGTCGACATGGCCGCAGCGAAAACAGCAGCCAAGATGATCCCCCGGATACCGAGAGGAAGTTCACCCACGATAAATGTTGCCAAGGCCTGATCGCCAGGAATGTTGACTTTGGTTGGATCAAATTCGGTGAAATAACACGCCAGACCGGCACCGATCGCCAGAAACAATGCGAATTGAGCAAACACAATTGGGCCGCTCCAAACGAGCGCCAATCCGGCCGAGCGTTGATCTTTGGCACATAGGTATCTTTGAACGATCAATTGGTCGGCCCCATGCGTCGCTAGGCTAAGCATGGCCCCGCCCAAGAGTCCCGCCCATAACGTTAAATGGCCTTGAGCGGGAAACAGTTCAAGATCGAACAGTCTCAGGCGTCCAGTTTCTGAAGCAAATTGAATGTATTGCTCGGTACCTCCAGGAAGGCGCACTAAGATAACCGCCAAGGCGAGCACCGCACCGGCCATATAGACTCCAAACTGGAGGCAGTCATTCCATACCACCGAACGAACACCACCAAACAAGGCGTAGATAGCCGTGGCAACCGCAAGGATGGCAACACTGACCTCGAACGGCAACTGCATTACTTGTTGCAGGGCAAGCGCCGTGAGAAACAGACGTAAGCCGTCTCCCAGCGTGCGGGCAATAAGAAAAAACAGCGACGCTAGGCGGCGAGTGGAACTACCGAAATTTCTCTGAAAGACTTCGTACGCGGTCGAGTTTTCGTTCTGGAAGTAGAGTGGAAGCAGAAATACGAGCACTAAAACACGTCCAACAATGTAGCCGAGTGCCAATTGGAGAAAACCAAAGTTGCCCCCTTCCTTAAACGCAAGACCAGGCACGCTTAGAAACGTAACGGTGCTCGTTTCAGTCGCCACAATCGAAAGCAATAGGGCCCAGGTAGGTAGGTTCTTGGAACCAAGAAAGAAATCCCTTGTTGAATCTTCACCTTTCCCCAACCAAATTCCCAGAAGAGTCGTCCCAACGATGTACACGGCAATGATTGCTACGTCGATCGGATGAATCGCCATAGTCGCCAGGAGTATCATGCAGGCGAACCGGTTCTTGGAATGAGGAAAGATGGGCAACGAAGCTGCGACGGATCATTTTCAGTCTAGCTGGAGTCGTGGCTTTCGCTAGACGAGCAAGCGCAAAATAATCTCGCATTTGCGCAGAGAAGCTATGAAGGTGAAATTTTCCAGTTTAAACTTAGCGGAAAGACTCGCTTCCCACTTTGCCTTTCCGGCTGCATTATGTTCGCTGTGCTATCATGCTCGATCATTTGACGACCGAAGCTAGTAATCCAGCTTCCGAAGACCTCGACGAATTGTCGACTTTGGACTTGGTGAATCTGATCAATGATCAGGACGCCGGTGTGGCTATTGCCGTTGGTAAGCAATCGGTTCAGATTGCCTCCGCGATCGATGCCATTTCAAGTCGACTTCTTCAGTCGGGACGCTTGATCTACTTCGGAGCTGGGACATCGGGTCGGCTAGGCGTTTTAGACGCGGCCGAATGTCCGCCAACATTCAGTTCCGATCCCAGTCAAGTCATTGGCTTAATCGCCGGTGGACCATCTGCTATGACCAATGCAGTGGAAGGGGCGGAAGATAATCCGGAACTCGGAGCGAAGGACTTGCAATCGCTCGGACTTTCCGCCGAGGATGTTGTTGTCGGAATCGCTACCAGTGGGCGGACGCCGTATGTGATTGGCGGGCTGGACTATGCCCGGGAAATGGGAGCCTACGCAATCGGATTGACCTGCAATGACAATTCCGAACTGCACTCGCATTGTGATTTAGTAATTGCGCCAGTTGTTGGTCCAGAAATTATCAGCGGTTCGACACGGATGAAGGCAGGCACAGCGACTAAAATGGTGCTCAACATGTTGAGCACCGGCGCGATGATCCGGCAAGGGAAAACCTTCGGGAATCTAATGGTGGATCTGCGAGCGACGAACTCGAAGCTTAACCAGCGAGCCAAGCGAATCGTCAAGGCAGCCACTAAACTCTCTGACGATGCTGCTTCCCGTGTGCTGCTTGAATGCGATGGCGAAGTAAAAACGGCCATCATGGTCCATCATACAGGTGAAACGGCTCAGCGAGCTCGAAGCTTGCTGAACGACGCCAACGGTCACCTGCGTCAGGCCATCGAGAGAATGACCGGGGGAACTTAGTCGCTAATGCTAATTTCCGAAAATATGACGAGCGGCTTGCCTCACCGAGATCGAACTGAGGGTGAATTTGTTCTAGCCGTCGATAGCGGCGGTACTAAAACTTTATGCACCTTAGCTCGCATGGGTGCGGAAAAGCAATGGACTATTCTGGGTACTGGTCGTGCGTCAGGTGGCAATCCACGAGTGATTGGCGTCGAAGCATCTGTTAGGGCGATTACCGAGTCCGTAAAATTGGCCCAAGCGGAAGCTGGGCTAGATAGTTTTCCCTGTCATCGAGCACTATTCGCGGTTGCCGGGACCCTTTACGAGCCGATAAGGAACGACCTCTGTCGGCATCTGACGGAGTTGGAACTGGCAGAAGAGTGTATCGTCGTTCCCGATCTTATCCCCCTGGTTGCCGCCAGTGGCTATGCAGGATCGATTGGTTTGATCGCCGGAACCGGCTCGGTAGCTATCGGCCGGGATTCGCTGGGGAGATATGCCATCTCTGGAGGCTGGGGGCCGTTGCTGGGTGACGATGGAAGTGGGTTCGCGATCGGCAGGGCTGCACTCCGTGCAACGTTGAGAGCTCTTGAATCTGGGGCGACTACCATCGGGCTAGTCGAGCAAGTCTGTGAGGCGTTAAGGGCATGCACATCGCATGACTTAAAATCAGTAATCGCGGGCACTGACGACCTGCGCGAACTGGTGGCTTCTCTCGCTCCCATTGTCTTATCGGAATCAAATGAGACAGATCCACTTTGTGTGGCTATCATTACGAGAGCCGCTGCAGACTTAGGTGAGATGGTCCAGTCTCTTCACTCCCGTTTGCAAATTCCGTGTGAAGAGATGTGCATCGTGTTATCCGGTGGAATCTTGCAAGCACAGTCTCTACTCACAATCCAGCTCTCCAGGGAACTCCTCGCTCGCGGAATCCGAGCCAATATCGAACGGATTGACGATCCAGTTCTTCCCATTCTAAACATGCTTGCCCAACCTGAGTTGCCAAGAACGTTCGAGGTGCTTCGGTAGGGACTACGGCGTTACAAACCCACCGGTCGTCGGCTTCGAACAGCCAGTGGTTTCTGGGATTGTTAACGGAAAATTGCGTAAACTACGAACTGCCAGCCAAGCAAAACACTCTGCTTCCAATGTGTCCGGGCTTAGATTTCGCTGATCGATTGTTCGCACCATGGGAAAACGAGTACGAAGGCTTTTCATAATTACAGGATGTTGCGCGCCGCCACCGGTTACCCAAAGAACTCCTAGCGGTCCTGGCATCATATCGATTGCAGCTTCCACGGCACCTACAGTTACGGCACATAGCGTGGCCGCACCATCTTCGACGCTCAATCCCGAAACGTCGATGTGATCGAACTCAAAACGATCTGCAGACTTCGGAAGTGGTTGCTTAAAATAGGTTGTTGAAAGAAAATCATCGACGAGCGAATGTTGAACCGTTCCGCGCTTGGCCAATTGGCCATCAATGTCGTGACTAAGACCAGCCATTTCCTGGGCCCACTCGTCTAAGAGGCCGCAACCGGGCCCGGTATCTGCAGCGACAATGGATCCGTCAGAACCAAGCCAGGTGAGATTGGCAATGCCTCCTAGATTGAGAACACCAACGGAATGGTTCTCATCGTGAAAAAGCGCTTGGTGAAAAAAGGATGCCAACGGAGCGCCACGGCCTCCACGGGCCATGTCTCGGCGTCGAAAATCCGAGACGACTTGCAAACCGGTCTTCTCAGCAAGAAGCCACGGATTGCCTAGCTGCATCGTGACCCCATCGCCAGGCAAATGCCGCACCGTGTGCCCGTGAAACCCAATTAGCTTCGCAGAGTTCGCGATGGGGCCCAGCTGTTGTTTAAGGACGGTAACGGCTTCTGCATGATGCAGCGTGATTTCGTTTTCCAACAATAGCAGTTCGTCCAAACGGACATTGTGTTGCGACGCCTCGAGAATGCGAGATCGAAGTTCGTCGTCGTAAGGATGCCGCAGTCCTTTGTGGAACTCGACGAAATTCTCACCGTCAGTCGAAATGGCTGCGGCATCGACACCCTTGGCAGAACTGCCACTCATTAATCCAATAACAGTGCGACGATGACGATGCTGCGGACTCTCGCTCATGGGTACCCTAGGGCAATCGTTTTCTACCCTTGAGAGGGTAGAGTCTTAGCAATGGAAGTGAGACCTGTGATTCAGCTTACTCCTCTGTTCCGTTGAATAAAGCCCCCAGCAAACTGCCATGAGCAATTTGACAAATATTTATCGCTTCTGCGCAATTGAGGTGGCCAAGCAAGGTAGAATAGGGGGACAATCTCTCAAGCAGTCAAGTGACTAGATACCCGTTGATGACGAACATAGCAAAACCATCTGACGAAAAGCCACTGGTCCAGGTCGTGGCAGTGATGATCGAAACGGAGACGAGTTGGGGGCGTCGAATTATTCGAGGAATAGCACACTATTCAGAAAAACACGGCCTTTGGCATTTATTAATCGACCCTCGCGACCATGAACATCGGTCGGCATTACCAGACGGATGGCGAGGACACGGCGTGATCGCCAGGCTGTCGTCCCGACAGCAGATCGATCAAATTCAACAGCGTAAGATTCCGGCAGTTGACGTCGATGATATCGGGCCCTCGATCCCCAAAATTGGTCGGGTAATCACGGACGAAGCCGCCCGCGCCGAATTGGCCATCGAACATTTATTGTCGAAAGGCTTCAAGCAGTTTGCTTACTTTGCACCACCGAGCCATCGCTATTCTAACAACCGAGGCGAAGCCTTCCAGCAGACGGTAACCATGCGAGGGTACGAATGCCATACGTATCGCCCCGGTTACCGAGCGGGGCGAAAGATGTCTTGGGGAGAGCAACAGCGCCGCGTCAATCGGTGGCTTCTTTCGCTTCCGAGGCCAATCGCGATTCTTGCGGTCGACGCTCATCACGCTCGACAATTGGCAGAGGTTTGTCACTTTTCATCGATTCGCGTACCAGACGACTTCGCGATCTTGGCAGGCGATTCGGACGACCTCCTGTGCGAGGTGTCGACGCCTCCTTTGTCGGCCGTCTCGCTTGCTTGCGAGCAAATAGGTTACGAAGCAGCTGCAATGCTTCATCAGATGATCGAAGGCAAGAACGCTCCGATTGAACCGGTGCTTGTTCCTCCGCATGGCGTCACTAGCCGTCAATCAACGGATTTTCTGGCGATCGATGATCCATTGATCGTACGCGCCTTACGATTCATTCAGAATCATAGCCAACATGCAATTGGTGTAGATGATATCCTGCGGGAAGTTCCCCTCTCACGCCGCAGCTTAGAGATTCAGTTTAGGTCCTACCTGGGGCGGACGCCGGCTGAAGAAATCCGTCGCGTGCAACTAGAGCGTGCGAAAGAATTGCTTTTGAATCGCGACCTGTCCATTACTGAAGTCGCGTTAAGCTCTGGTTTTAGCAATGCGACACGATTCGGCATTGCCTTTCGAAAGAAATTCAAAACCACGCCGCGAAACTTTCGAAAGACACTTCTCAACGATTAGTAATCGATTGACTTCTCGGTTGTTTTGCGATGGCGTTTGCGGCGAATTATTGTCTTTGCCTGACAGGCCTCGTAAGTACCCGGAACTATTCCTGCTTTGCTCAACAAAATCAGGAGTGGATTATTGAATTAACCGTGTTCTGCAATCGCGGAAGATATCACAGGCTGCCGACCTTGGTTGGCGAAGTAAATAGCAGCGACAGCGAGTGCCAAGAGAGATGCTCCTAGAGCAACCCAGCATGCAGAGATAAAAAAGTTAAGGAAGTTCTCGCGACCAAGAAATAAGTTACGCGAAAACATAAGCACGACATAACCGAGATATCCGAACGCATCTGCAAGATACATCAGGAAGCCGAGATTTCCTCGCTCTCGTGTCATTGCCAGCAAGCGTTCGAAGACCGTGGTATGAATGGCTACATACGGCAAATAGAGGCCAAAGCCTACGAGCACCATGAATTGAAACGCGCCAATCGATTGGGTCTGTTGACCAATCAAAGCCAAGGCCACCACGACAAAACCAAAGGCGCAGATACCTAGAGAAAGAAAGAAGGCCAGTCGATTATTTCGGACGAGAATCGAAAGACCGTTCACGAACATCACACCTAATGCAACCCACATTTCAGATCGAGTGAAGATCGACGGGGGCGTTTCTTGACCCAGATCCCCCCACAACTCTGAGGCAAAGTCGGCCCGGATGCTACGTATGACAGTGATCAAAAGATAGATCCCAACCAATATCGAGAGCCCTAAAGCATACCGGCTAAACAACGACCATCGATCGTGCCGTGTCATCATATTGCGAGCTGACCTGGCGGCAATGTCTTGTTCGCTTGGCGCAGGAATTCTAGCTAACATTCCGACGCACACGCAAAGAGGGAGCAGAAAGATCAGGCCCGCTGTAAACGGCATCCAGTCTTCACGTACACCGTTGGACAATAACCACGCCCCGACCGATTTAGTAATGCCGTCGGCGAGTATAAAGCTAGTGCAAAGCCCGGCTACGAGAGCTTCGGTAACTCGTCGTCCTTCCAGGAAACCAAGCACCAACCCGAATACCATTCCAAGAGATAAGCCATTAAGAAACAGCCCAATTGCATTCCATGGGCGTGGCATGATGCCGAACAAGGCAAGTGCTGCCTCGGCAGAAAGAATGAGCCCAAGCAGGACAATTGCCCTATGTTTCGGGGGCATCTCGGAAATGATCTTGATGCCAATGAACTTCGACAACATGTATCCCAAGACTTGGATAGAGACGACAATGGTCTTGAAATCGATACCGCCAAAAGTCGTTCCTGAATATTCGGCTACTGTAAACGGCTTGCGAAAGCCATACATGCAAAAGTAGGTTCCAAACGCGGCGAAGACGGCCCAGAATGCCCAGAAAGAATCCGATCGCGTCGAGGGTGGATCCGGTACGGTTGCGGAACTCATGGATCAGAAGCTTCAAAGGGTTAATGGAAATGGGATGGAATCTGGACAACCTACGGACGATCGCCTTCAGCAAGGCGTTGATTGATTTGGAGGATCACTCGTGGGAGTTCTTCGATCGATGGGATTGCAAAATGGCTTCCTGCATTCTGGAAGACTGACGCGGTATTTTTAAGGCGTTCCGTTTTTGTCTGGGGGTCTAATTGACAATAGTCATCAAAGCTCAGTCCTGTGATGCTGCTACTGTCGCATATGCCTACAGTCCAACAACCAGCATTTCGGCCTGCTTCGATATCCGCGACGGTATCGCCAATAGCGACGACGGTTTTCGGGGGAAATACATTCAATGCTTGCATGGCTTGAAAGAGCATCCATGGGGCTGGGCGACCTTTTGGCACATTGTCAGCACAGACATTGGCATCTGGTGTAAAACCCTGGTCGTTTGCAACGCGATAAACCAAATTCGCGGCGGCTTGAAAGTAGCCTGTTGTGCTCCCAACTTTAATGTTGTTCGCTCGTAGCGAATGAATGACTTCCCTCAGTTGCGGCACGAGTTGGCCGTTTTGTTCGATCGCTTCTAGTTGATAAGGTACAAATTGATCGTACATCTGCGAGACGTCGGTATCTGTCCAGGGTGTCCCCTTCGAATCGTGCCAGCGTTTCGAGATCTCTTCGGTGCTGAGCATGGCAATGAGATGCTCAATCTTATTCAATCCCATCGGTTGACGAGCTTCTTCATCGGATACCTGGACTCCATGAGCCGCAAACACTTTGGCAAATGCGGTTGCCGGCGCGCATGAACCGAAATCGATTGTCGTCCCTGCCCAGTCAAATACGACAAGTTGAATGTTGCTGTATGGTGCGATCATTGAATCCTAATTGGTAAGGTATCGTTAAATGTTGTGTTACCCGGCTGTGGCTTTTGGAGCTTCCGTTCTGCGTCGACTTCCGGTCGCAATCGTCGATCTACCCTGCAGAAGTGATAACAGATCTTCATGATTGGCCGTGCGCGGGTTGTTGGAAAGTCGTGCGGCGTTTACACGGCTCGTTAGCACTCTCAGGCTTTCCTCGGATTGGATACCTGCGGCGGCGAGAGTTGGGCTGCAGCCGAGCGAACTGACGAATGCTTCGACCTGTAGGCATGCATCTTCTACGGAAGCCACTTTTAAGATGTCGAGAATCAGCGATAGCCGCTGCCGTACGTGAGCAGCGCCTCGCTGATCGGCGCAGTCTGAGGTGGATACACCGAAGTTATACGCAAGGACACAGCTCAAGGTCGTTGCGACGGCTGCTCCGTGAGGAATTCCATAGTCGGCCGTAATCGCGTAGGAAATAGCGTGGGGGAGCGTCGTCTTGCTGATGTTGATTGCTTTTCCGGCGAGGTGCGAGGCAAGGCTCATCGCATGACGGGCTTCTGGTGTGGGGGCATTGGTAGCCGTAGGCAAGTGCTCGAAAGCCAGAGTCGCGGCGGACGTAGCGTACGCGACAGATTCGTCGGTAGCCCCCACTGCCCAGATCGACTCGATGGCCTGACAAAATGCGTCCAGACCTGTCGCCGCAGTCATTTTAGGAGGAACACTGTAAGTTAGTTCCGGATCCACAACAGCGACACACGGCAACAAGCAAGGATCGGCAACGGAGTATTTCTTCCCCTCAATGTACACGACCGCGAAGTGAGTCGATTCGCTTCCTGTGCCTGCAGTTGTCGGGACGGCGATTAAGGGTAATGAACCCTCCGAGAGAGCAATTCCGTTGACAGCAATGTCGTGAGGACTCGCCTTATGCTTTGTCATCGACGCAATCATTTTTGCAAGGTCGATCGCCGTGCCCCCACCCAGAGCAAGCACCAAGTCAGGATTGGCTGCCCGGCATTTTGCTACACCGCGCTCTACGTCTTCGATTTTCGGGTTGGGCTCGAAACCACTAAACAGCGTGATTGCATCAGGCGGCAAAAATTGTCGCAATTGAGTCGCAGCTCCTGAGAGATTGTATGCGACTTCGTCAACCACCAGAAACGTTCGCGTTGCGCCATGCAACCGACAGATCCGTGGAATCTCTTTGAGGGAGCCCGCAGATAGATAAACCGTTTGCTGATTTCCAAGGTGCGACAAAGTTTCAGGCCCTTTTGTGGACGAAGTGTGACTCGAAATTCTGGCTGTTCGATTTCAAGTTAACTGTGTGACAATTGGTCGGTCGTGAGGGTAACATCCCACATGGGACGTCCTTCCATTTGTAGCCATTCTGCATGTAGTAAGGCCGGCGATTGTGTGTTGTCGGCTTCCAGACGCAGCCAGACGTGAGGAACTGCTTCACCTCGGACCAGGTTGGGGTGAGGCACGTTGAGCTTGGGAATCGTGCGATCGTGAATCGGCGAAACGATAAACTGATGAATCGGATATCCTACCGTTTTCTCTGTGTCATACTTTAAGTGACGAGAGCAGTGGATATCGCCACCGATCAACACCACGCCAGAGATGTTGTTATCACCAATGAACTCGAAAAGAGCATTCCGTTCATGCGTGTAAGATCCCCAGTCGTCCGATTCGGTGTTCTCTTTGTCATCCCAGATCATGCCGCAAGCGATTAGCTTGAAAGGAGCAGTGGAAGCCAACAGTTCCTCTTTAAGCCACTGCCACTGCTGCTTGCCCAAGAGTGTCGGCTGACTAGGATCGACAGGCGACTTTTCTGTCTGGGCAAACCATCGTGTATCAAGCAGGAAGACCTCAAGCGGACCATACTGGAACTTCGTGTAGATGCCGGACTGCTTGTGACCGTAATCGTGATTCGCTCGATACTCGATGAACGCTTGTCGTGTATTCTCTTTTCCTTTAAGTCGTCCATCAGAATCGTTGCGTCCGAAATCGTGATCGTCCCAAGTTCCCCAGGTAGGCGTATGGCTAATGAGGGATGCCAATTGTGGGACCTGAAGAAACGCCCGATGGTGCTGTCGGGCGACACTTAAATCGGTTGAGTCGATATACGGGGTATCGCCTAAAAGGACTAAGCCCTGAACGTCTCGCTGCTCCATCTGCGACCACAACTGGGAGGGCTTAGTAGCCGCACACGAGCCAAAAGCCAAGCAGACGCTATTCTCTTCAGCTGGATCGGGAGCCGTCTCGAAGTAGTAATCTTCCCCTGAAATCATCTGCCCGTTTGGGCCTGAAACCTTATATCGATATTTAAGTCCCGGTTGCATACCGGTGACAAGCCATGTCAAACAATAGTCGTTATCGACCTTGGACTCGGCGTGGATAACACGATCTTCGGTGCCATCTTCCTTCAGGATGTGAAGCGTGTACGTGCCCGGTTCACTGGGCCGAAACCAAACCTTGGCATCAAGATGCGATACATGTCCCACCATCGGACCAGTGGCTTTCAGAATCGCCGGGTTTTTCCCTTCCGCAGATGTCGCTAAGAGAGATGCGGCCGAAACTGCAAGCATCGAGCGTCGATTTAAGTTATGAGCCATTGTTTGCTTCGTTTCCCTAGGTGGACAGCCGCATTTAATGGCTATCGCAAGAGTGTGACCCTCGGGGCAATAAATGTGCCGTACGAGAGCTATTCTTACTGGGAGTTGCCTGGCAGTCAACAAATGTGATGTGAAGTCGCTGTTAAGATTCACTCAGAATAGACAGTCAAATGAATTCAAGTAGCGCATTCAAATACGACTCAAGTGCAAAGAGTTTCACCGAGCGAAAGAATTAGGCTTGCGGCGACTGGAAGATACAAAGCACGACAGCGGTTTTTTTGTAAGCGTTCACAAGGCGATGCGGCACACTGGCATCGAAGTAGAGACTGTCACCGGACTGTAGCTTGAAGACATCACCGTCGTATTCAAAGTCGACGTTCCCCGTTTGGACCAGCAAGAATTCCTCGCCCAGATGGGGCAAAGCCTCTTCCCGGGCAACCCCTGGGGGGATCGTGATCAAGAATGGGTCCATCGAGCGGGATTTGCGACGATGAGCCAGCGATTCGTAGACCGAAGTGTTTGCGTCCGATTGATCTCGTTCGACAACCTTCCGCTCGTTTTTTCGAACCATCGTTAACGATGGCTTTTCATCGAGTCCTTCGACTAGTTTGGAAGTAGGAACACCCAACGCCTTGGCAATCTCAGCTAATGCCGGCAACGACGGAGTGACACGAAAGTTCTCGACTTTCGACAGCCAGCTGCGTGTTAATCCAGTGCGCGATGCTACTTCCTCCAACGTTAACCGTTGGTCGATGCGAAGTGAGCGGATTCGTTCTGCAAGTTCAACTAGGTTCATCGCGGTATTATATTCTACCTTTAGATCGGCACAACAATACTTACTGCGATGAGTTTCCAGCTTTCTGTTCTCCCCTCTGCGCTGCCTAAAACTGGGACTTGGCCAGCTCAGAGCTGAGTGCATTCCAGCTCTTTATTAGATCGGAGAACTGTTGGCGCTGATCGGGACTCTACGAGAGACCATTCTTTTCGGAAGGATCGTTTTTGAGTTTGAGCAATTGCCACTTACTTAGTGAATCGAGACCATTGGCCGCGACGATTTTCTAGTGCTCGTCATGTAAGGCGACTCGTTTTCTTTGCCGCCAAAATAACGTTCGCCCTCTGGCCGAATCTTAGCGGAGTTCTCCCCGTGAGATAATCTGCTAGCCAAGGGCTGCAATTGAGACCTGCGTGCAACGCGCGACGTTTTTATTAAAAGCGGCAATTTGTGGCGTAATGACCAAGCCGTTTCCTGGGCAGCCAACTCGGCATATCCGAGAGTACCGGCGACCAAAAGCAAAAAACTTAGCGGCTGTAGCGAATCTGGGGCTTTCGCCTACGCTGGCGTAGTAAAAATACTGAAGATAACGCTGCCAATCCCCATCAGAGCAAACTTGCAATTGAGGGGATTTCGCTTGGAGTAGCCAAATATTAATGAGCAATGCATGAAGCTGGGTGGGCTCTCTTCAGTATTTTTTAATAGGACGAGTCGATCTAGCATAGGCAAGAAACCTTGACGAAAGCAAAAAATCTATGGATATTTAAGGTTCCCTCCTATCACTTCCGAGCGAAGTCTTAATTCCTGCCCATAGATTGTTGATTCGCCAAATCCCTTCGTATCCTCGCGAACCGGCCCCTTCTCAATAGGTACTGCTGATGAGATCTCTTCACTGCCACCTACTTTCTCTAAGCTTGGCGATGGCTTGCCTTGGCGTAACGGTTCAGGCATCCGAGCCCGCCGTGATGTGGGACTTTGGCACAGAAGAAGAAACGCCGCTAATTGCGCATGGGGGCGTCCATCGAGATGTCCCTGGCCCACGTCCTCCTGCGTATCCCGATTTTGATGCAACGAATACCGCAGTCAAGTTTGATGGTCGGGGTGCTTATTTTTCATATGACGATCCGGGCCATCTCAGTCCTTTTGACTTTACCAATGGCGATCCAATAACTATCGAGGCTTGGGTAAATGCTCGCGATCTGAAAGAGGGTGAAAACCTATACATCGTGGGCAAAGGTCGTACCGGGAATCCTGGCTTCGCTCCTGACAATCAGAACTGGGCTCTTCGACTCAGAGGTGTTAAAGGAAAAGCATGCCTTAGTTTCCTATTCGCGACACCCAGTAAAGGATCGGGATCACCTTGGCATCGATGGACAACAAGCGATGGTTTTATCCCGCGAACAGGTTGGCATCACGTTGCCGTCACCTATGAGTTTGGCAAACCCGAGAGCATCGAAGGTTGGATTGACGGTAAGCAACTCCCCGGCGTTTGGGATATGGGCGGACCTACGACGGTGGCTCCTGTGGTTGACGACGACAGCGTTTGGATCGGGTCTTCCATGAGAGGAAACGCCTCGAGTTCGTTCCGTGGGTATCTCGATGCCGTGGCCGTTCATCGTATTGCACTAGATGCTAACACGCTCAAGGCACGATTTAGTCGGGTGGGCGAAGCTCCGAAGCCTGAGCCGCCACCTGAATCGATGCCGAAACTCGGGAAGCTACCTGCGGATCGTGTGACGGTCACCTTTCACGAAGGAATGCCGTCCCACACGCGCTGGCTCGATTTCGATGAGGATTATCCTGCAGAAATTACCCGCTGGGAAACATCCGAGTTCCTCACGCCAAGGCTTCCTCAACGGTTTGACAGTTGGGGAATTCGAGATAGTTGGAAGGCACCAGTGCTTGTGAGAATGGCCGCCGATGTTTCATTGCCCGAAGGAGAACAAACCTTACTGCTCCGTGCACGCGGTTTAAGCCGACTATGGGTAGACGGTAAGCTTGTCGCAAAGACTGGCGCCTTGCAAGGATCGCCAAGCGGTGAGGAGCCGATCACTCCGGTTGCCGATCCGCCGCTGCCAGGTCATCGGATCAAGCAGCATCGTCTTCACGAGCAGACAGGCACATTTCTGGTTAGTAAGAAAGGGATGCACCGTGTTGTTGTCGAGACGATGGCAGGTGGAAAGAAGTTTCGTGCTGAGCCTGGCGAATTTACTGTCGCGATCCTTTCCCCTGAAGGTAAACTATACCACGTGCTAGGTCCGGCCGAAGGCCCAGACGCTCCACTCCCGTTGACGGATGAAGCGTTCGAAGGGGCTCTCACACGCATCGAGACTTCACTGTCATCGCACGACGACCATTCTCGCCGCGAGGCTGCCATCTCACGCGATCGGTTTTGGGGAAAACGCCATCAATTGGCCCAGCAGTGGGTCCAAAATAACCCGGGGCCAAATCTTCCTGAGCACTCGGAAGCGATAAGTCCCATCGACGCATTCGTCGCGGATCGTATTCAAGATGCCAAGTCAGCATCTAAGGGAACATCACCGGAAGAAGCGAAGCATTTTCATTCGGAAGTTCTTCCAATTTTACGAAGCGAATGCTTCCGTTGTCATAGCGAAAAGGATTCCGGCGGTCTTCAGTTAAATTCACTCGAGATGGCGGTCTTTGGTGGTAACTCGGGGCCTGCAATTGTGCCTGGCGATGCGACTTCTAGTGAATTGATGGCTCGAATTCAGCACAAAGATGCCGATATGCGGATGCCCCCAACAGGCCAACCGCTCAGTCCGGAACAGATCAAGACCCTGGAAGCGTGGATCAACGCTGGGGCAAAATGGCCCGAGTTACCACTTTCTCCTGAGGAAACGGAGTTCTCGCCAATTGTCAGCGATGCTAAATTCATTCGCCGGGCTTATCTTGATACGGTGGGAATCATACCTACAGAGGAAGAGGTTCGTCTCTTTCTAGAAGAGGACTCACCGAACAAACGCGCCAAGTTGATCGATCGCCTACTTGCCGATCCGCGATGGGCCGATCATTGGGTAAGCTATTGGCAAGACGTATTGGCCGAGAATCCAACACTGATCAACGCAACGCTCAATGCCAGCGGCCCTTTTCGTTGGTTCCTGCACGATGCCTTGCGCGATGATAAATCGCTTGACCGTATGGTCACCGAATTGATGATGATGCGAGGCAGTTCCGAAGACGGTGGTAGCGCTGGGTTTGCCAAAGCGGCGCAGAATGATTCGCCCTACGCTGCGAAAGGTCATGTCGTCGCTAACGCATTCCTGGGAATTGAACTGCAGTGTGCCCGTTGTCATGACTCTCCGTATCACAGCACAACGCAAGAAGATCTATATGCACTTGCGGCAATGTTTGCCAGAAAGCCGCTTTCCGTTCCTAAATCAAGCTCTGTGCCGGTCGCATTCTTCGAGAGCCAGGATCGTGAACCGCTAATTCAAGTGACCCTTAAACCCGGCCAGGCGGTCAAACCACAGTGGCCGTTCTCGGAGGTCACTGGCATTCAAGACAATGAAGCTTTGGCTACCTATCTCGAAAACGAAAAGGATAGCCGCGAGCGCTTAACAGCGTTGGTTACCGCTCCAGAGAATGAACGCTTTGCCGAGGTTTCCGTGAATCGTATTTGGAGGCGACTTATTGGTGCTGGAATTGTAGAGCCACCGCACGACTGGGAAGGAACCAAGCCTAGCCATCCGGAACTGCTAAAGTGGTTGGCCCGTGACTTCGTCGCACATGGATATAGCGTCAAGCATACTACGCGATTAATCATGAACTCGAATCTTTACCAACGCAAGGCAACCGGAAACCAGCAGGCCGCCGATCCCACGCGACGCTTGTTCAATGCACCTCAGCGTCGCCGGATGACAGCCGAACAGATCGTTGACTCGTTTCATGCAGCGGCCGGCAAGGAAATAGATGTCGAAACCCTTACGCTCGACCCGGACGGGAGACGACCGGCAAGCAACCGAAACAACCTCGGACGCGTTGAGCGAGCCTGGATGCTGGCGAGCATCTCTAACGAGCGTGACCGGCCAAGTCTGACGCTTCCCCGAGTTTCAGTCGTTGATGACGTAATGGTCGCGTTTGGCTGGTCGGCCGAACGTCAGATTCCACGCACCGATCGCGAAGACGAACCGAATATTCTTCAACCGGCAGTCATCGCTAACGGCACAATGACCGTTTGGCTTACCAGGGCTTCCCACGACAGCCCTCTAGCTGACTTGGCGGTCAATGCGAAGTCTCCGGGGCAGTTGGTCGATTCGGTATTCTTGCGGTTTCTAAGCCGATTGCCAAGTGACCAGGAACGTGAGTTGTTTGTAGAGGCACTTCGACAGGGCTTCGATCAGCGGCTTGTTCCCAAAAGTCAGATCAAGCATCCGGAACCCCTTGAGCGACTTCCTCAAGTAACTTGGTCCAACCATTTGCGGTCGGAAGCGAATACGATCCAGCAGGAACATGCTCGCCGGGCGAGAGTGGGACCTCCTAGCGACCCACGACTTCAGCCGCAGTGGCGTGAAGTCTATGAAGACATGGTGTGGAGTGTTGTCAATTTGCGAGAATTTGTTTGGATGCCCTAGCAGCTTTTAGTTTTCGCAAGCGATTCAAACCACTAATAATAAGCGGATTCAAATGAGCAATATTTACAAAAACTCAGGCGTCAATCGACGACAATTCCTTGCTGCTTCGGCAGCCACAGCCATGGCTACCTCCGTTGCTGGTGCCATGCCTCATGCAAACCCAGTTAGTGGCCAAGCCGAACACGTCATCTCCATATGGCTTGGCGGCGGCATGGGGCAGATCGATACGTTCGACCCGAAGGCCAAAGGGGATCCAAAATCTCGGAAACCGGGTGCTTATTACGATGCCATCCCGACATGTGTCGATGATGTTCAGGTTTGCGAGCATCTTTCGAAGATGGCCCCCATCATGGATCGCGTGACCGCTGTTCGTACGGTAAATCATGCGGTCATCGACGAGCACGCCGCAGCATCCAACTGGATGCATGTAGGTCGGCCGGTCAGTGGAACCGTAGTCTACCCATCGCTTGGCTCGATTATCTCCCACGAGCGTGGTGCCGCATCGGATGGTGTGCCGGCTTACGTTCTGATCGGATATCCAAATGCGACACGCGGGCCTGGCTTCTTGGGTGCTCAGCACAGTTATCTCTATCTGACAGACACCGGGCGCGGCCCGGCAGGTCTCTCTCCTCCTTTGGGCGTGGATCACGATCGTCAGCAGCGTCGCGATAGTTTCCTGTCGAAGCTTCGCGACCTCCAGCCAGACACAAGGGAGACCGTCTTGAAGGATTACGAGGCAACCATTGACCTAAGTAGAAAGCTTAGTGGTCCCGAATTCATAAGCAGTTTTGACCTCAACCAAGAGGCGTCTGACCTACGAGAAGGATACGGTGGAGAGTTCGGTCAGCGGTGCTTGTTGGCTCGGCGTCTGGTCGAACGAGGAGTTCGATTCATCGAGGTCTCGCACAACCTCAACTTTTTGAATGGCGCCGGTTGGGACGTCCACAACGGCGGCATTCTTGAGCAGCACAAGTTGATTCAGGAACTCGACAGGGCGGTAGCGGCGTTAATTCTCGATCTTGAACAACGGAAGATACTTGATAAGACGCTGATTGTGATCACAACAGAGTTCGGTCGACCGCCGGAATTTGACAGTGGTGGGGGACGGGGACACCAAGGGTCGGCATTTACGTGCGTGTTGGCTGGCGGTGGACTGAATCACTCTGGTGCCTATGGTCAGACTGACGAACTTTCAAAGAAGATTGTCAGCGATCCTGTTTCAGTCCCGGACTTCTTCGCGACTATTCACGCGGCAATGGGCATCGATTATGGGAAGTCGCTTTACAATGGCGATCGCCCTGTTCCAATCACCGATGGCGGCCAACCCATCAAGGCCTTGTTTGCTTAGCGATTCACGTTTAAGCAATTCGCTGCACGGTCGTGCCGTTAGTCCGCACAATAAGTCGTTTCATTTCTAAGATGCTAAGCGTGGACAACACGCGGTGCACCGGCAACTTAGATCGCGCCACGAGTGCATCCAAAGACATCGGTGCCAGATCGATGTGCTGAAGAACCTGCTGTTCCTGATCGTTCAGTTTTAGCTCTGCCGGCTGAATAACGGTCTGGGCTTGCGAAATTTGTAGCGGTTTCTGAAGTGGACCGAGTTGCTCAATTACGTCGTCGACCGACTGAACAAGCGTAGCGCCATCACGGATCAGGCTATTCACTCCTCGCGCGACGGGGTTGTCAATTTGTCCAGGCAATGCGAAGACCTCGCGATTCTGTTCCATTGCCATGCGAGCTGAAATTAATGCTCCACTTCGCGTTGCGGCTTCAATAATGACGACTCCTAAACTCATCCCGGTAATCAAGCGATTACGCTGTGGAAATGCTCCGGCGATGGGGCTTACCAAAGGTGCCGCTTCGCTGACGATTGCTCCGCTGCCGGTAACTTCTTCGGCAAGGTCCACGTGTTCCGGCGGATAAATTTTCGAGACACCCCCTCCTAGAAAAGCAATCGTTCGTCCTTTGGCCTTGATCGCCCCGCGATGAGCCGCAGCATCGATTCCACGGGCCAGCCCGCTGACAATGGTGAAGCCGGCTTTTGCCAATTCATAACCGAAACGCTCGGCCTGCTTTTTGCCATAGTGGGTGGCATGTCGAGTTCCCACTATGGCCACGGCCAGTTCGTCACAGGGGAGAATCTCACCTTTGACAAACAGCAAAGTGGGCGGATCAGCGATTTCACAAAGAAGCTCTGGGAAGCTATCGGAGGATCGAGTCAAAATTTGTATGCCGAAGTCTCTGCAATGCTCCAGTTCGCTCTGCACATCGAACTGACTGGCGGAAACAATTGTTTTAGCAACTTTAGGACCAATGCCAGACACTGCCTGAAGCTGGCTAGAAGTTGCTGCCATCGCAGCAGAAAGCGACCCGAAATAAGATTGAAGTGCCTGAACTTTTGCAGGACCAATTCCGGAACTGAGTGCTAGGCGTAAAGCGGCTATAAACTCAGGATCTTGCAGCGTATTATCGTCGACGGAACTCATTCGAGCAGGCACCTTGGAGACTGGATTTGAGTCCGCCATTATAGGGGGTGCTGGCTGGGTGTCGAGAAGATTATCGCGTCACTAACTCGCGTATCCGTCTGTCCAGGCTTCCATGGCGACCGCAGACGGAACGTCTGACGTGAGCACGACTTTTCCAAAACAGTGCGGAACGATGAATCTTAGCTTGCCGTGTTCCACTTTCTTGTCGCGCTGCATGACAGATAAGATGGCTTCTTCATTTAACTTCGGCACATCGACCGGCAACTCAAGTGCGGTCAGAAGATTGTGTTGCCGCTGGGTCGCCTCCGAGTTGAACACGCCAAGTTTCTCACCCAGTCGAGATGCGCACAGCATCCCTACCGCAACGGCCTCGCCGTGGAGGTATTCACCGTAGCCGGACACCGTTTCCAACGCATGGCAGTAGGTGTGGCCGTAGTTAAGTATCGCACGCAGTCCAGTCGTTTCGCGTTCATCTTCGGCGACAACTTGGGCTTTCAATTCACAGCTTCGCGCGACAATCTTCTGGAGCACGGTCGAATTGCGATTAAGAATCGGTTGAACATTCGCTTCGAGAAACTCGAAAAATTCCGGATCCAAAATCACTCCGTACTTCACAACTTCCGCCAGACCAGATAGGTACTCGCGTCGTGGAAGCGTCTCCAGTACGGCTGTATCGATCAGCACGCCTTGGGGTTGCCAGAAACAACCCACGATATTTTTCGCAGCCGGTAGATTGATACCAACTTTCCCACCCACACTACTGTCGACCTGAGCAAGTAGTGTGGTCGGAATCTGAAAGAAATCGAGTCCGCGGGTCATGGTTGCGGCAATGAAGCCGGCCAGGTCACCGATCACGCCTCCCCCCAGGGCCACCACAATCGACTTACGATCGACACGATTGGCTATGGCTTTTTCCCATAGGTCTTGGGAAGTTGCCACCGATTTGCTCGGTTCGCCCGCAGGAACGACTAGTTTGGTAACGCGAATATTTTCCGCTTCTAGACTTTCATTCACAGGATCAAGAAAGTGTTTGGCTACGTTTGCGTCGCTGATCAGCACCGCATGGGTTACGCTCCGCAGCGAAGTGATCCAACGGCCCACTTCTGGCAGATTCCCCGTTCCTATGGAAATGTCATAAGAACGCTCTGACAAAGGAACGTGAACTGTCTGCGATGCGAAAGCACTAGGGTTTGTCGGTGTCATTTAGATCTTCGGGGATATTCTGGGCTTGATTAGGGTTTCGCTTCCAGCCGCGCCACGTCTTCCTGTGTAACGGTAATCTGACGACAAAAGCCTGTATGCAGGCGAACGTACTCCAAATGATTGCACGAGGCGGCATCCGCATGAAGGCACCGAGCTATCTTCTCGCGTTCTTCCACAGGAAAATCGGCGAGCTCTTCAGACCAGATGGTTTTTTCCTCGACAATTAACGATTCGCGGTAGGGGTCGAATTTGTCCGGCAACTGACTATCCTTTGAGAGTCAAGGCACGCAACTTGGGTTCGCCGCCACGACGATCCTGTGCGTATCGAGTATAAATCAGGTGAGCTTCGCCGAACATTCCCGATAGGAGATCTCGTTGGCACCTTCGCGTATGAATTCGACTTCTCGTCTCGGCATTGGCTCAGGCAAGCTGGTCGTCACTTCAATGGTACTGATCGCAGCGATTCTGGCAGGCGTTACTGTCTGGCATCATTGGTCGAAAGGGTATGCGTCGATTGCCTATTGGGGAGCAGCCAATGGCGAAAATATTCGCTACGCCCCGGCCGTACAGTTGAAGACTAGCGGCAAAACCTTCGATATTTCCATGGGACGCGGATTAGTTCATTTTCGCCAGGCATTGATCGAAGACGCCAGTTTCACAGAAGTCACTACCGAAGAATCTGCTCAGCCAAATTGGACGCATGAAGTAATCTTTTCATGGCCAGAAAAGACTGATGCAACGATTGTTCTGTTCGATCTCAATAAGGGGTTGCTTGGGCTGTCCGATCACCCCAAAGTGCTCGTCGCTAAACCAGAACCGACGGCCAGCGGTCTCACCACATTCTTCGAGGATGTGACTTCGACAGCATCTCGATAAGGCAATCGGCGTTCTATCGCCGGGACATCGATTGGATGAATCCCATAAGCATCCCGGCCACCAGCCCTCCGGTGTGTGCCAAGTTAGCGACACCGCCCATCATGCCGAACCAGCAGAGGAAAAACCACATCATTAAAATGATAATAGACGACTGGTTGATCATGATTCCGAAGGTTGGATCATTGTTGGAACGCATCCATAGGTATCCGAATAGCCCATACACCACGCCGGAGTAGCCTAGGAAATTTACCCCGCCGTAGAAACGTTCGTATTGAACCAAGTTGCCGCCATACAGGTCGATGTACATGGGGATGACGCCTTGGGCTAGATTACCGGCCAGTGCCAACCCGAGATTCAATAGCAGGAATTGAACGCTACCCATCCTTCGTTCCAAGATGGGACCCAACATGAAAAGCATGTACATGTTGAAGCCAACATGCAAAATAGCCATGCTTCCATTGCGGGCGTGGAGAAATGCCGGGGTGATCAATCGCCAGACTTGCCCTCGTTCGATCGTGCGAAGTGAGTTGGGTTCAGGCGAAATTCCATATGCTTGTAAGTCACTAGGGGAAAGAAAGCTGAGAGCCCCATAAATTTGGTCACCCAAGCCGGGGTCTTTGGCTGAGTAGTTGGAGGCAAACATGCCAGCAAGTGCGATCACGATGCAGATGATCATGATGCCTTTGGTGACGGGGGCTCCGGAAAGCCCGGCGCCAGCGGCAACAGAACGATGCTTCACCTCGTGAACGTTCTTGCGACGTTCCTTTTCGCGAAGCTGCTCCATCTTGCGTATGCCGGAAGCTTCCTCTCCAGCGGTACGATACCGACGATCATCGGGGTTAGAGCGAAACGCCTCTAGTTCGGTACGTGCTTGATCAACCTGGTTTTCTTCATGGATCCAGACGGACCATTCGCCCTGCGAGTTTGCATCGGCTTTGGAGTGGATGCCTTGCGTCAACAAATAGTCGACAAAGCGGGTAGCATGGTTTTCGGAAGTGAGATTACCAATTTGGCGCATGACAACCTGTGGTTATTTGACTTCTCCGGATTGAAGCCGCCGGTGCGCTTCCTCTACTTCATCGTAGTAGGAACGCCGCTGCAATTGCGAGGCCGATTCTTCGTCGAGAATGACGACCACGTCCCGATGGAACTGCAATGCGCTTCCGGTGACTTGTGCCGTTACGGGCCCTTCGACCGTCGCGGCGATTGCTTCGGCCTTTTCCTTGCCGAATGCGAGAAGTATACACTTCTTCGATTCCAGAATGGTACCCACCCCCATCGTGATGGCCAAGCGAGGCACATCTTCGGCGGTCCCAAAAAATCTCGCATTATCGCGAATCGTTTCTGGGGCCAGCGTCTTCAGGCGAGTACGACTTCCAAGCGATGAACCAGGCTCGTTGAAAGCGATATGTCCGTCCCGACCAATTCCCAAGATCTGGAAATCTATGCCACCGGCTTCGTCGATCATGGTTTCGTATTGAGATCCATAGGTCTCATAATCGAGGGCCCGCCCGTCGGGGACGTGAGTATTGCGGATGTCGATATTGATGTGACGAAAGAGGTTTTCCGTCATGAAGTGGCGATAGCTTTGCGGGTGGGTAGGTGGCAGGCCTACATATTCATCCAAGTTAAAAGAGGTAATCCGCGAAAAATCAAGCCCTTCGCTCTGGTGCATACGGATGAGCTCTTGATAGAGCTTCAGGGGGGTTCCGCCGGTCGCTAAACCCAGGATAGCACGAGGTTTCTTGCGAATAAGCTGGGCGACAATCGCGGCGGCACGTTGACTTCCGTGTTCAGCCGAAGGTTCGATAATGACACGCACTTGGCGTTTCCTCTATCTTCATGTTAGGGCTTGAGAACTTAATGCTATCAAGCCCTCGATCATAGACCACCGGCACTTAGCGGAAAAGGCAACGACCATATAAACGTGCGCGGGAATTCAGGGAAAACCGGTCTGGAATTCAATTGGCAGTCCTGATTACAATCCTTCGCAATGCTGGCACCGCTGCACGCGCCAGAATTGTCGGAAAGTTTCGCTTTACAACAAGGAGGTTGTCATGCGGTCGATTGCTATTTTGAATCAAAAAGGGGGCGTTGGAAAAACGACCACCGCAGTCAACCTCGCTTCCGCCATTGCCCGCAAAGGGTATAAAGTCTGCGTCCTGGACCTCGATCCTCAGGCCCATGCCTCGCTTCATTTAGGGATTGGCGTCGCGTCGGGGACTGAATCGATTTACCAAGTCCTCATGGGCGAAGCATCGCTTGAAGAAGTGCGTCATCAGGCAGGCGAAAACATTTGGTGTATCCCGGCTCACCTCGATTTAGCCGCCGCTGAGATGGAACTTGCCGGAGAAGTCGGTCGCGAGATGATCTTGCGTGATGCGATGGAAGTTCACGGCCAGCAATACGATTACTTGATCATTGATTGCCCTCCTAGCCTGGGCGTTCTGACTCTCAATGCACTGGCTTGTGTTGACGAAGTATTTCTACCGCTACAGCCTCACTTCCTTGCTTTGCACGGGTTGAGCAAATTGCTCCGTACGGTGGATATCGTTTCTAAGCGAATCAATCCCGAATTGAAGCTCACCGGGGTGGTACTTTGCCTGTTTGAGTCTGGAACGCGACTGGCCGGAGAAGTGGCCGGCGACGTTCACGAGTTCTTCAGCAAGGGAACGGCAGAAGGAAAAACCTGGGCGGGCGCTGAAGTTTTTCAGACTCGTATCCGTCGTAATATCCGCTTGGCAGAAGCTCCCAGTTTTGGGCAGTCGATATTTGATTATGACCCCAATTCCAACGGTGCTGAAGACTATACCAACCTCGCACGGGAAGTGTTGGGGCTGGGATTGGCGAGTAAATCATCCGATGAGAAGATGGTTGAATCGGCGGCAGCTTAGAATCGTAAATTGGTACTTAGACGTTGATTCTTCTCCCATGCGACGGTATTGATTAAATGGACAGAAAGTGTCGTCCATTTTTCGATCCGGGAGGGGATATCTAGCGAATGCTTGGGTTTCGCTTTAGTCTGAAGAGCCTTTTAGGGCTGTTTGTTGTGGTTTCGATTGCGATCGTCATCACTACCCAGTGGCGTTATCGTGGTCGTCTAACTACTTATTTTCTTGATCCCACCTCCGTCGAGGCCAAGGCGCTCTTGGTGTCTCCTGTACTGGCCGACGATGAAATCTTGCCTACGGCCGAGTATCGGGCCAATTATCGCGACGTTCGGTGGCTTTTTTCCCGAGCGGAGGATGCCGTGTCCCTTTCCGGTGGATTACAAGCCGATTTCGACAACGATCGGGTTGTAATCCGAACTTCTCAGCCCGAGGATCTGAAGCAGCTCATCTCTAAGATGGTCGCGGCAGATCACTTGGAAGAAGATCATGGCGTGATACGGGGGATAGCTGTGGACGAAAATGATCGACCGGTGGCCAATCTGCCGGTTGATCTTTTGGGGCCCACGCAGTGTCTGAACGCCTATCTAACGCGACCAGATGGAAGTTTTAGCATACCCGTCGAATTTATTCCTAGTGACGACTACATGCTTCGTTTTCGGCGATCTTATGCCGAAACCTACCTGACGATGCCCTTTTCGCTCGGAAAATCGAAACGCGAAGTGGTTGTTCGGGTGGTGATTCCACAAAAAGGCTGATTGAGCCTAACAGAACACCTGTTGCGCGGTTGAATTTTGCTGCCCCCCCAGTGAGAATGAGGGGGTATCAAACTACGTGATTGAACACTGACTCGACCACCAATTGTTGCAATTCTGGGCTCAGGATGACCTCATACGCACAGTGCACTCATTGTCAAACTAAGTTTAAAGCCAAAGCCGAGCTTAATGGCAAATCCGTGCGTTGCCCTAAGTGTAAAAAGGTGTTTGATGTCAAACTGACCGACACGGCACCTTCCAGTGAAGAGAGAGCAAAGCACGGATCGGCGGCGAATCTTTCGAAATCCAAGGTGATTCCCCAGAATCAGTCGGGGTCGAAGATTCTGGGCGACAAGCCTGTCGCCGGAAGGCAGGCCCCTAAAGCTAAATCCGCAGATCGTCCCAAGTGGTCTGGCGAACCGGAATCGGGCAGTTCTCCCGCAGTAGACTCGACGGCTAAAAAGCAGCTTCACCAGATCCCCGCTGGGAAAGAAAGTCCTATTCTTCGCAGCCGCCGAACGCTCTCAGCGGTAATATTGCCCGGTGATCGGCATATTCCTGCGTTAGAGGTTCCCTGGGGAGCTCCGTGTAATCCACCCAAAGATTTCTTAAAGGAGCAATCGGGGTCAAGTGTGCAAACGCAATCGCCTGCTCCCTCACCACTTGAATACTCTCCGCTGATTTCTCCTGACGAAAAAGAAATTCGCATCGAAGTGACCCAGCCGGGTGAAAATGCTCCGATTGTCGAATCAGAAGATGGAGAATTGGGCCTTCAAGAGGATGTGACGAGCAAGCCCGCCTCGTCGTCTTCCAGCAGTATGGATATCAACGAAGATGAGCTGATCGCTGATGTTACGGAAAATACCTCCAAAGCTGCAAAGCCAAAGCAAGGGGAAACCGGTTTTCACCGCTCGGCGAAAGAAAAGGTCATTAAGGGAGCGTTTACTGAGGATGTAGTGACCTCGGACAACGAAGGAGGTTTTTACCGCCCTGCCCTGCCTGGTCAGCACGACGATATCTACACCCAAGATCCGGCTGTGCTCGAGATGGCTATGGCGGCGGCCAAGCAACTTCTAGGACGCGGTGCCTCGATCGACGATTTAGAAGCCGTAGAAGGCTCGAAATACGTCGAGCAAGTCGCAGAGGTCTTGGCCGAACAAGAGGGTTTTGGCCAGACGAAAGAGTCTGGCGGATTCTCACTGCCAGTCAATTCAACACTCGTCATGGGCGGTGTAGGTATTGTCTGCGGGGTTGGTCTATTGATTTTGTTGGTTTACGCGGTGAGTACGATCAGCAATACCCTTGGCTCAGATGGTGCTGGGGCGAATAAATTTGATTACGTCACGCAACAGACCAGTCAATTTCCAGTCGAAGCCCGAGGGCCCGCAGGGCTTGTGACTGTTAAGTTTCCATCAAACTTCGATCCCCTTCCTAGTATCGAGAGACCATGGCTAGGCACGAAAGTCGAGGGGTATCGCATCATTCGCGGTGATGAATCTTATGTCATGATGTTCAGCTCTTCGATCCCCGGAAATTCGCCGAAAGGGAATCAAATGCCGTCCAAGGAACAGCTCGAAGTGTTCGGCATGCAAAACCTTATGGGAGCGAGCAAGTACCTCTCCAAGACCGATCAAATGACACTCGACAATTATCCACTTTTCGAGTATCACTTTTCAGCAGATATCCTACGGAGCCAGCCCGGTAAGAGTCGGGTGGTCCTCCTTTTTACGCAACAACGAATGTTCATGTTCATCTGGTCGGGCCGCCACTCCTCTTCGGAAGTGAACAAGTTCTTTCAATCGATCAGCGTGAAAGGAAGCCCCTACCCTGGGGCAGGTTAGTCTCTACGGGGCCACTAAAGTCGTCTGTCCTTCAACAACAACCTTACCGAAGATTGGCAGTTTTGGTGTGACGGCGATTGCTAGGTGCACGAATTGTGATTCGGCCTTCAAAGTAAAAGGCCACCTGGTCGGCAAGGCCATCCGCTGTCCTAACTGCGGAGAGGCATTTCGTGTTGAGTCGTCCGGTGGTGCTCCTACAGCATCCTCCAAGTCCTCTTCCGCGACCGGTGGAAAACTGGGAAGTGGCCATTCGCATGCCCCAAATGTTGACGGGTTCTCGTCCCAGACTCCAGCGGTCCCGAATACTTCCGAAGGCTTTTTTGATACGCACGAGGATGTCGACGCAACGTATGCTGCCCACGTGGTCGTAGCCAAGCATCGAAAGCGGCAGCAACAACTAATCTTCCTGATCTCCTGCGGCAGTTTGGCTGCTATCGTATTAATCGTGGGAACGGTGGTCGCGTTTCAATATGCTTATGACAATACGGCCGTTCCGTTGCAACTAGCCGATCCGCGAAGTGTCGACACGACGGAGCTAGACGGAAGTTGGCGTCCGTATAGCGATACCCAGTGGGGCTATTCAGTCCGTATGCCAGGCGATCCAGAAATTGATACGAAAAATGAAGACAAGATTAGGTCACTGTCAATTCGTGACCAGCAATTTGGCACGATGAGGATCGAATTGCGTAAAGAGTCGCACACTGAATGGAATGATTATTTTGCGAAGCTAGAGCGAGCCGAAATTTTCCTAGGTGTGCCTGCCGGTAACCTCATGAAGATCAGCTCTGAGGTAACCTATAGAAACGACTCGACTGCTGTGCACCGCTATATCCTTGTTAGTAAGGATAGCCGCTATTCCAAAAATGTCGCGGTCGTACATAAGTTCTTCGTGGAAGGAACAACCATTACTGCCATGTGGTCAGGCAAACGCGAGATGCTCCGTTCGCCGGAAGTTCTTTACTTCTTTTCATCCATCGAGATTTCTGGTAACCGATACTTAACGCACTAAATCACCGACGGCGGACGTTTCCTTGCTGGGCGACGTGCTACAATTGGACAACGTATTTTATGATGTTGTCCATCGTGCTTTTGAGGAAGGAAAGTATGGATTGGTTTCTTTCCGATCTTCACATGTTCTCTCGGCGTTCAATCTACCATGAACATGCGGACGAGATTTTGTCGCGTGCCGCTGAGGCGCGAGTTTTCGTACTTGGCGGTGACATCGTTGATTTTTCGTGGACGACGTTGCCTTCGGTTGAAGCAACGATTGATGCCGCGATGCAGTGGTTGACCGATTTGGTCGAATCTAACCGTGATTGCCAATTTCACTATTTGTTAGGGAATCACGACTGTCATGCTGAATTTGTTAAGCGGCTTGGTGACGTTGCCGAGGCAAACGTGAACTTTCACTGGGATCCCTACTTTCTTCGGATCGGTTCCGCTGTGATGCTTCACGGAGATGCAGTGCATTTAAAGCAACGTACCAACCTGGAGTTGGCTGCACAGCGAAACCGGAAGCATCAGTTTAAGCAGCCTGAATACCGCCATCAGATTTATGAAATGGCGATTCGTTCTCGCCTGCACGCAGTTGTTGGCAAACTAGCTAATCCTCGTAGGATCGTAGCTGGCCGAATCTGGGATTATCTCACCAACGAGAAAGTGGACATGGGTGGATCCGTGAAGAATGTATATTTCGGCCACACCCACGTCCCGATGAGTGATTATGCTTTTCGCGGGATTCACTTCCATAATGGCGGAGCGTCAATTTCGGGTTTGAAATTCAACATGCTGCCGATGAAACTTGACGGCCATCACCATCCTGCGGCAGACAACTCACCTCTGGCGTGAAAACAAATGCCGAAAGAACCTGACCCGATCGCTCTCATCGAATTCCTGAAAATGCAAGGAGCTCGCATTCGCTTGCGTAAGAGTGGTCAGGTTCACACCTTGGACTTCTCAAGTTGTGACTGGAAGCCCGACGATGAATCAATCCGTGAGTTAGAAAGCTTGCAATCTCTGGAAGTATTAAACTGCGAGAAGGCTCAGCTTACGGACGCTGCCGTCGAATCGATTTTGCGGCACCACGGTCTGAAGATAATGACGTTATCGGACACTAAACTATCATCCAAGGCGATCAAACGACTGCGACAAAACCTGATCGGCTGCCGGATCATCGCATGAAAAAAGGCCCTCGATGAGAGGATCATCAAGGGCCTTTTGCGTGAGAGCTTTTGGGGTGTGCGGTTAAAACGTCCACTCGACGCCGCTATAGATAGCCGCATCGGAAGTCGAGTAACCGGTGACCTCTTCGTATTGCTCGTTGAAGAGGTTATCAATTTTGTAGAACCAACGCATGTTAGGCCGAATCTGGTAGTCGCCGTACACGTCGACAACATTGTAGTTGGCCAAAACGACGGATCCATTTCTGGCATCTAGTCTGTTTCCTACCATCCGAGCTGCCAATGTGATTGACCCGCAACCGCAGCCAAAGTATCGCGTGATACCAAAGGTTCCTTTGTCTTTGGGGCGACGAACCAAAGGAAGTCCCGTCTCGGCATCCCAGGTATCGGTGTGGGTATAAGATCCCCAAACGGTCCATGCTGGATTGATGTACCAGTCAGCGGTCAATTCCACGCCATGCGAGCGAGCCTGGCCGATGTTTAACAGCGTAAAGGTCATCGGATCGAAGAGGATTAAGTCTCGATAGTCGTTGCGAAAGTAGGTTGCCCCCAAGACGACATCGTCATTCCAAAGCGATTGATCGATACCGTATTCCCAGCCACGGCTACTTTCGGGACGCAAGTTTGCATTTCCAAACGGAAAGAGGTTTTCCGACAACGCAGGGGCACGGTAGCCGGTACCCAGACTCGCTCGTAGGCGAGTGTTCGTTTCATGGATCTCGTAGGCCGCAGTTGTGCGGTACGTTTGATGTGCACCGGCCGCACTGTGGTCATCCCAACGTACGCCAGCGGTCAGATGTAATCGATCCCAAAAGGAAATCTGATCTTGGAAGAAGATACCTGATTGGTATTGACTGGCCGAAGAGGGTGCCGAAGGCAGAAACTCCGTCGTTGCCGACTCGTCCCAATGCTGTACGCCGATCGAAAACTCATGGTCAGGCCATAAAATCGCTGTTCCCAGGTAGGTAAACTGCCGTGTCGCCCCGTCAGCATTGCCCGGAAAGACGTCGTCTCGATCTTCACGTTGGTACTCGACGTAGTCATAGGCAAACTGCTGCTCGATATTGCCATCAAGAAGAGTGTTGTTGATCTCGTATCGCTGAATAAAGTTTTGGGTAAGGTTTAGACGCGTAAGATCATCGGTAGGAGGAACACCTATTGAGAACGACGCATCGTCAATCCGTGCTCGGGCATCTGTGTAACGTAGTCGATAGACGAACTCGGTATTGTCTGTCAGTTGGACTCCGAATGCACCTGAAAGAGCACCCACTTCGAATGGATCGTTTTCAACTCCGCTCGTTGCGGCGGAAAAGGATTGGGTATCCAACCACGACCCGGAAAACGAATAGTCGAACGCTCCTTGGCTGCCTTGCACGTAGCCCCCTTCTCGATGCGTTCCATACGCACCACCTTGAGCAGATACAGCTCCCGACAATGGCCCTTCTCCGCGGCGCGTAATAATATTCACGACACCACCGATTGCTTCAGACCCATATAATAGACTTTGAGGGCCCTGCAGAATTTCAATGCGTTCTACATTGTCGAGCGTCAAATTTGCGGCATCGAAACCTCGGCTGGGACTGCTAGGGTCATTGACCGGCGATCCGTCAACCAGCACTTTGGTATGCTGCGAGTTGGCTCCTCGCAAGAAGATGGACCGAACTCCCCCTGGGCCGCCTGAGTTCACAACGTCGACACCTGGCTGCCGAGCTAAAATCTCGCCTACGGTAAACGCATCAGACTTCTCAATCTGATCTCGAGCGATCACCTGAACGGTTCCACCAAATTTTCTTTCTTCGGTACCGGTAGCCGTCGGAGTAACAACGGTCGCATTAGAAAACGTCGCGTCGTAATCTCGTTGAGTTTCGCCGCTGTTAGGTTCGCTTTGAACAACGACCGGAGGTAAAAGCGGTGCTTCCGTATCAGGAACCTCTGCAGCGCTAGGTGCGGCGTCCGTAGAGTTCGTGTTGTCGACCTCTTCTTGAAGTGCCGTCTGCTGTACTGGAATTACTTGGGTCGGCACCAATTGCTGAGCTGACGCCGATGTTCCCCAGCATGCCATTCCCAATATACAAAGCGAGCCCAAACTTGGCGGGCTCCAGCCATTAATCCATTTCACGCGCTGACCTTTCCATCCCTCGTGGAAGTGTTTGAAATTAACGACGTCTATTTGGGCGAATATCCTGACTTCGATTCATCCTTACGTCACCCTTCCCAAAGCGGCTTGGTGGTCGCTTCAGTGGTATGTGACGCTCGTCCTCGTTACAGTCGCGGGGCGGTGGGAGACTTACACTCCACTTCCTCGTTCCTTAGACACAGTAGTGCCGCATGCATCGCTAGCGGGCGTGCGATGCATACGTCGTATTGATTGGATCGACTTTGCGGGCTGAAGTCTCTTTCTAATCCGAACTGACTGCGACTGCTTACCGAGTCGGAAAAGTCATACATGCCATGGTTTATCGACATGGTTGGAATAGTCTCAGTGGCGAAGATATACTCAGGTAACAGCTCATTTTTGCTCACCTCTTCTTCCTTTGCCTGCCTTATGAATACCAACCTTGTGGTCTCTTTTGCGTGGCTTGCTCTTGTTCCATGCACTTGCTTGCTAGCGATCGAGCCTCTCAATACTCCTCAGCAACAACAAAAGCTTTTCCATCTTCCACCCGGTTTCGAGATTCAATTGGTCGTGAGTGAGCCTGATATCGGGCAGCCCATGAATTTGAATTTCGATTCTCGCGGCAGATTGTGGATTAGCAGCAGCATTGAATACCCCTATCCGGCGGACTCCCCAGGTGTACAGCCGCGGCCAGATCGATTTGCTGGGATTAGTCAGCACGCCCCACGCGATTGGGTAACCGTAGTTGAAGGTTTCGAGGAAGACGGGAGTGCCAAGAAAGTAACGAAGTTCGCCACTGGGTTGAACATACCCATTGGGCAGACCCCTATTACTTCAGGTGACAAGGCGATCGTCTACAGTATTCCCAACATCGATAAATTGACCGATTCCGATGGAGACGGCATCGCCGACGAACGGTTCAAGCTGTATGGTTCCGTTGGGAACATCGACACGCACGGCATGGTCAACTCGTTTACACCTTGGATCGACGGGTGGATCTATGGTTGCCACGGCTTCTCAAACACATCTGAAATTGCTGACGGTCAAGGTAACGTAACCCGCATGGAGTCGGGCAACACATATCGGTTTCAGGCCGATGGAAGCCGGTTTGAGGTGTTCACCCACGGCCAGGTGAATCCGTTTGGTCTGACTTTCGATCCAATGGGCAATCTGTATGACGCCGATTGTCACTCGATGCCGGTTTACCAATTGTTACGTGGTGCCAGGTATCCTCACTTTGGAGCCAAACCGGATGCACTTGGTTTTGGTCCGACCATGATCAACCACAGTCACGGATCGACCGGTATCTGTGGTCCGGCCTACTACGCCGCCGAGCATTTTCCGAAACCGTTCCGTGATAACCTCTTTATTTGCAATCCCGTGTCCCAAGTGATCCATCGCGACAAGCTCGAGCAATTTGGTTCTACCTATCAGGTCGATACCCAGCCAGATATGGTGAAATGTGATGATACTTGGTTTCGACCTGTCGACGTAAAGTTGGGACCAGACGGAGCGCTTTATATTGCCGACTTCTACAACCCAATCATAGGACACTACGAGTCTCCGCTCGATCATCCAGATCGTGATCGAACGCATGGGCGTGTTTGGCGAATCATTTACACCGGAGATAATGCATCGTCGAAGCCAATTACTGCCCCTGTCGATTTGACGAAACTATCCACGAATGATTTGGTTGAACAACTAGACAATGTGAACTTGCTTGTCCGTACGTTGGCAACGAATCTATTGGTAGATCGCCATGCGGAGGCCGCAGTTCAAGCGTTTGATTCAATTCAGAATATCACGAATCCGCGACAATTGGCTCATGCTCTTTGGGCGCTCGAGCGAATCAATGGGCTGAGCAATAAGGATCTTCAACGCTTGGCAGTTCATTCTGATCGACTTGTTCGCATTCATTTGATCAAGGCAATTGCCGAACGCGATGCTTGGTCTGACGTCGAATTCATGATCGTCCGGCAGGCCTTAAATGATCAAGACGCATTCGTCGTGCGCGCCGCAGTGGATGCGTTGGGACGTCACGCGGCCGACGGTAATGTTCGACCTATACTTTGGGCTTGGAAACAAGCACTCCCGGAAGATACTCACCTCATCCATACGATTCATCTGTCTCTTCGAGAACATTTTCGCTCGGGCGAAGTCGTCGCGATGTTGAGTTCCCAACAGTGGAGTGACGAGGAAGATAGGCAACTCGCAAGCATCGCAAAACTTTCTGAAAGTGAAGACGCTGCTCGATGGCTTATCCTGCGAGCCGATAGCAGGTCGATCGATTGGGATGCGCTACGTCGAGTGGCTCGGCAAGCGGCAAGGCAGAACGACTTGCAGATGCTTGAGAGAATCGTAGAGCTATCCAAACAATCTCCACCTTGGAAACAGCTTTCCGTGTTAAGTCAGTTCAGTCTCGCCGAACAAGAGGCAGGTCGTCTCCCCTTCCAAAACCCGCTGGCACGCGCTTGGGCTGAACGCTTATGGCTAGTTCTTTCCCCAGAACTAACGCGTCCTGAGGCCTGGACAGTCCATCAAATGCCAGGTGAAAGCTCATTGGCGATCAATCCCTGGGGGCCGCGCGATCGCGTGACATCCGTTGGAGCCACGCGGACGTTTGTGGATAGTATCGTCCACGGAGAGCAGCAAACCGGAATCCTTCGAAGTCGCAGCTTTCCTTTGCCTGAAGAGATTCACTTTTGGCTATGTGGTCAAGATGGTCTGCCTGGCAAGAAGAGCCCAGAATTAAATCTCGTTCGCGTGTGTCTGGCTGATGGAAACAGGATGATTGCGCAACAAAAGGTTCCTCGAAACGATGTCGCCAAGCATTTCAAACTTTCGCTAAACAAACACGCGGGCAAGCGTGGATATGTAGAAGTCGTCGATGGAAATTCAAGCAAATCGTACGCTTGGATTGCTGTGCACGATTTTTCGCCGGAAGTGCCTGCGTTACCTTTCCAGAATGAAGCCGCTTCGAAGATCGCTTTGCTGCGAGCAGTACAAGACTTCCAACTAACATCGGCTGAATCTCAGTTGGTAAAGCTAATGTCAAATCCAAAGCTAGACGTGGAAACTCAAGTTGCGATTGCCGAAGCATTGCATCATTTGGGACGCTCTGACAAGCTCGCCGATATGCTAGTTGCCATGCTACTGAAATCGGATCTCACGCCATCGATTCGGCAAAGGACGATTCGATTGCTCGGTTCGCATCCAAGCAAGAAGGTCTATAACGCACTTGTCGCCCAATTGAAGAACTTAGCGGCTGAAGAGCAAACCGTAATTGCGTTAGCGTTGGGGAATAGCAAGGAAGGAGTGAATGCTTTATTGGATGCCATCGAGCAAGGTAGGGCTTCTCCGTATGTACTTCAAAATCCAAAGTGGCAGCACCAAACAGAGGCCATCGTTTTGTCAGCCGCTTTACAGGAGCGAATCGCAAATATAACGGGTGGCCTACCACCCCTTTTAGTACAAGAGCAAGCTGCAATTCAGAATGTTCTGACAGACTACTCAGCGAGCCAACCGTCACTTGAGGCAGGGGCGAAGTCGTTTGAGAAGCGGTGCGCCGTGTGTCACAAGATTGGCGGCAAAGGCAATCTAGTTGGTCCGCAACTCGATGGAATTGGCAATCGACCATTGGAGCGGATCGTCGAAGATGTGCTGGCACCCAATCGCAACGTGGACGCTGCCTTTAGAACATCGCTCATCCAAACCATCGATGGCCAGATAATCTCTGGGCTTCCGCTACGGGAAGAAGGAGAAGTCCTCGTTTTGTCCGATGTCGAAGGGAAAGAGGTTCGCGTTTCTCAGAATGATATCGAACTCCGCAAGGAGTCACCATTGTCGTTGATGCCTGGCAACTTTGGGGAACAGATTTCTCAGGCAGAGTTACTAAGTCTGATTCATTTTCTTAAGGCGCAAAAAAAAGAGAGTGCTACAGTCGCATTACCGTAACACTCTCTTGGGTTGTCAAAAAGTATCGCGACTACACCACGTATTCGACGTCGCGATTCTGACCTGGCCTCGGAATTGGGTATTTGCCATCTTCATTCGGCATCACCGGGGCCGGTCCATCCGCAGTCAATTTATCGACGTTGGGGGCAAACTCTTGCTCGGAGTGGAGCATTTGTTCATAGGTGACCTCTTGGCCCGTATGAGCTGCCATGCGGCCCATGCTAGTCACCAAGCTCGCTTGAACGCCACGATGAACTTCGTTGTACGGTTGATCATTGACGATCGCGTCGACAAAGTCATTCCATTCTAGCTGGTACGGGTTTTGTTCTGGCTGTGGGTAGGCCCAGGCCACTTCACGTCGGTTTTGATTCTGGCCCTTGAACGTGCGAACCTTGCCCGGTGTATGTCCCGAGGTGCTCACAATCGCAGACCCTTTGCTGCCGTGGACGACGCTTGACATATCGTTTCGGCACCCTAGCATCGTGCGGCCATTGAAGAACAACTTCGAGCCATCGGCGTAGGTATATTCGACGGAATACGAGTCGAAGTTTTGGTCGATGAAGTCACCACGGTAATGACGTCCACCGAGTGCCTGAGCTTTAACGGGCCAGGCATTCTTCATCCATGAAGTTTCGTCGATTTGGTGGATGTAGAAGTCACTGAAGCAACCGCCACTAGCCCATAGAAAGCTATGGAAGCGTTCGATCTGGTACATGACTTCAGGCTTGTCTTCCGGTTTCGGTGTACTGAAAGCCGAGGCTACTGGGCCGTGCATACGATAAGCTCGCATACAGACGATATCACCAATTTCACCATTTTGAATTCGATCGTGCAGTTCTTGACGACCGCGGCAATGGCGAACCATCAAGCCCACGGCGGACTTGATGTTCTTCTTGTCGGCCAGTTCCGCCAAAGCGATCATCCTTTTGGCGCTCGGGCCATCAGCAATGACTGGCTTTTCCATGAAGACATTCAGCCCCTTGTCAATCGCGTACTGGTAGTGGACCCAGCGGAACGCAAGCGGTGTGGCGAGAATGACGATATCGCCTGGGTTCAATGCATCCATCGCTTGCTTGTAGGCTTCAAAGCCAACGAACTGGCGTTCCTTGGGAACCTCGACTTTATCCTTGTTTTCTTGAAAGGTGCGGTTCAACGCGTTGTAACTGCCGTCCAAGCGATGCTGGAAGACATCGGCCAAAGCTACTAGCTTGGTGCAGCCGTTGGGAACATTCAGCGAGTCAGCGGCGGCACCAGTTCCACGACCCCCACAGCCGACAAGAGCGACTTGGATTTTGCCAATCTCTTTCTCTTCCGCATGAACATGCGGCACGGCGAAAGCGCTCAAGGCGGAAGCCGCCCCGGCCATTTTAATAAAGTCGCGGCGATTGTTCTTTGCTTGCAGTCGTTCGCTCATAATATGTCCTGTGTTCAGTGGATAAGGTGTAGGGGATGACTAGGAGAGTGGGGTTAGTAGACGTCTTTGGCACTGTTCCAGTAGAAATACATTTCCTCGGGCGAGGGGATCTTTGCGGGTCGAACAATGCGAAAGCCTAGTTGCTGAGCATCAGTGTGGTACCAAATGCTTTTAGGAAGTTGCGGGTCTTGCTGCTTCCAGGCCGCATCACTGCCACGCCGCGCGGCGCTGCGAATTCGATCTGGATCATCGTCCCAGCCACCACCGCGAACACTTCGCGGGTAAAGACTCTGGGGTTTGATATATGGATTCTTACTCGAGTTCTGGATCTTTTTAAAATAGTCTGGCAAGTATTGATCCGCACACCATTCCATAACATTGCCATGCATGTCGTGCAGTCCCCAAGGATTAGGTTTCTTGAGGCCAACCTTTTGGTACTTTTCGTTAGCGTTGTCGTAAAACCAAGCGTAATCGAAAAGCTTCTCCGGATTATCACCAAATGAGTAAGCGGTGGTTGTACCAGCGCGGCAAGCGTACTCCCATTCCGCCTCGGTGGGCAGACGGTAAAAATGTCCGGTCTGGGAGCTGAGCCATTGGCAGTACTTGTTGGCCGCATGTTGCGTCATGCTGATCGCAGGATAGCCATGCTGTCCCATGCCGAAGCTCATCTCGGTGTAAGGAGGCGTCGGCTGACTGACGGCATCAACGATTGTGTGAGCTTGGGTATCGAAATCAGTCCGAGAACCATCTTTCCGACGATCGACCTGCGTGATCATGAAAGGTTCGTACTCATCCCAAGTCACCTCGCACTTGCCCATCCAGAAAGGATCGACGGAGACTTGGGTTTGCGGACCTTCCTCCGGTCGTCGTAATTCTTCGGTCTGAGGGCTTCCCATAACGAATTTGCCACCAGGGATGGCAATCATTTCGTATTCAACCTCAGTTACGGGAATCGCGTTGTTGTAGTTCTTATGGTTCCCCTGTTCTTTTTGGGCCTGGGCGACAATTTTGGCGTGAATATTCTTCACCAATTCAAAGTCATCGGGAGTAGCGAACCTGGGACCTTCCTTGGCACGGGCCTTGAGTTCCATGTCTTGAGGCCACTTGGCTCCTTCGGCGATCCAGGTCTTGAGCGTTGCGGTTTCACTTTTGGAAAGTGGACCACCTGAGCGAAGCGGTGGCATCAACTGCTCGTCCGTGCGTGGGAGAACCGTCATCGTGTAGAACATGCTGTCCTCGGGGGATTCCGGAAGGATTGCACCCCCGCTGCCTGATTCAAAAGCATCTTCTTTCGTTGTAAGAAGGTAATCCCCGGCAGGCTCGTCGCCGGAGTGGCACGAGACGCAATTCGTTTCCAGGATGGGAGCCACATCCTTTATAAAATCAACTTCGGCAGCCGACAGAAAACCAGGAGCTAAACCGAGAAGATATACCAATGGTAAAATCAGCAGTTTCATTCGATGTGCTTTGAGGCGCCTTGCGGAGACGGGGATTCTAATAGGAAGTTTCGGGGAGGGATAAACCAGCGAGGCGGTGACAGAAAACGTCACGAGGTGTGCGCTAATTCTAGGCAAACGACGTTTGGTTGCAAGTGATTTCTGGATACCGCAAAAGTATCAATTCAAGCAATTGCCGAAGATAACCCGAGATAGCAATCGTTTATGAGCATCGATTGCTACAAAATAGCAAACAGACGATGACAAAATTAGAATAGAAGAAGTCTGTCTTGAGTATGTTTGCGTCAAATTCAGGACGATTCTCGCAGGGCATTTCGTAAGATCTGTGCGGGATGCAGTGCCTTACGCTGAGTCCCGTCATGGATCTGATGCCGACACGAGGTGCCAGGAGCGGCTATCAAATGATCAGCCGGCAGTTCTCGCACGCGAGGGAACAAGATCAATTCACCGATTTTCATCGACACGTCGTAGTGCTCGATCTCGTAGCCGAAGGAACCTGCCATACCACAGCAACCGCTAGGGATCGTCTTTACCTCGTAGTTCTTTGGCAAGCCCAACGCCGCGATACTGGCCGATTGCCCTGCGAGCGCCTTTTGAAAGCAATGTCCATGGAGGTAGATCGTCTTTGCCTGATCTGTAAACGAATCGTCAGAGATACGCCCTGCTTGAATCTCTTGCTGGAGGAACTCTTCTAACATCAAGCAACGCGAAGCAATGTCGTGAGCGATTGGGCGAAGTTCCGGTTCGGCTAACTCCATCGTTTCATCGCGAAAGGTCAGTATTGCCGAAGGTTCGACCCCAATCATGCGAATGCCATCTCGCATCGCTTCTTTCAGAATCCGCAAGTTCTGGTCGATTCGCTGCTTGGCCTCACGCAGCAATCCTTTTGATAACCAAGTTCGGCCACTTTCAGTGATCGAGGCAAGGGTGACGTCATAACCTAAACGCTCTAACAATTCGATCGCAGCAATGCCGATATGTGGGTCATGGAAATTCGTGAATTCATCGTTGAAGAAGAGCACTCGGCCCACCTTCCCGGCATTCGCGTGAGGCTTGTGCTGGGCATGCCAGGCTGCCATTGTTTGCTTGGGCAAAAGCGGAATCGTGCGATCGGGATGAAACCCTGTCAAACGATTGATTACTTTCCGAATCGCTGGCGTTCCAAAGATGAAATTCCAAAGCCACGGCAGCCTAGCGGCGAGGATTTGTTTATTGAAGAAGTCAGCAATTAACTTCGAGCGTGGTGGCACGCCGTGCGCATCGTAATAATGCTGCTGAACCTCTGCTTTCAGTTTGGCCATGTCGACCGTCGAAGGACACTCCTTCTTGCACCCTTTGCACGAAAGACAAAGGTCCATGACGTCCTTGAGTTCTTCGTTGGCGAGCGGATTGACGGCGTCCGACTCGGTGATGATTTGCCGTAGTGTATTGGCCCGAGCGCGTGTCGTATGCATTTCATCACGTGTGGCCATATAGCTTGGGCACATCGTCCCGCCGGCCAATTCCGTCTTACGGCAGTCGCCAGAGCCGTTGCACATTTCGGCCGCACCCAGGATGCCGAAGTTCGACGAGAAATCAAACAAGGTATCTGGCTGCTGCGTCTTCTGGCCAGGTGCATACCGGAGCGATGAATTCATCGCTGGCGTATCCACAATCTTGTTTGGATTGAAAACTCCCTTGGGGTCCCAGGTTTGCTTTACCTGACGTACAAGTTCGTAGTTGTACTCGCCAATCATTTGCCGCAGAAACTCGCCCCTCAGGCGTCCATCACCGTGCTCACCGCTGAGGGATCCTCGATAGTGTTTGACCAACTCGGCAATCGTTTGGGCGACTTCCCGAAACTGTTGGTTTCCTTCTGGTGTTTTTAAGTTGATCACGGGGCGGAGATGAATCTCGCCGCTTCCAGCGTGCGCATAATGAACGCATTCAAGCCCGAATCGTTCTTTTAGGCGACGGTTGAACTCGGCGATATACTCAGGTAAATCATCGACATCGACACACGTATCTTCTACCACCGGGGCAGGCTTCGTATCGCCTGGTATATTCCCCAGAAGCCCCAGCCCCGCTTTGCGCAGATCCCAGATTCGTTCGGTCTCTTCGCCGTAGAGGACTGGATAGGCGTAACCTAGACCGGCAGCTCGCATTTGGTCTATGATCCGGTCGCAAACGGTCTGTACTTCTACCTCCGTTTGTCCACGAATATCGACTACGATGATCGCCCCCGGCTGACCTTGCACGAAAAATCGGTTGGCGCGATGTTCAATGCTTCGTTCGGTACACTCCAGAATGTAATGATCAATCAATTCACAGGCATAGCAATCATGTTTGACGGCGATCTGGGTTGCGCGAAGCGATTGGTCGACGGTTTCGAAGTGGGCACAAAGCAAACCACTTACCGGTGGAGGTAGGGGTAAGCAGTTCAGCTTGATCTTAGTAGCAAAAAAGAGTGTGCCTTCACTTCCGGCGATCAACTTGCAAAAGTTGAATCTGTTGGCGCTAGACTGATCGAAAACATCGGCGTCCATCAATAAATCGATCGCGTAGCCAGTGTTACGTCTCGGGATAGACGGTTTGGGAAACTCCCGCTCGATTCCCTCGCGGTTTGTAGCGTCGGAAAGCATATCGCGGATTTGAAGGTAAATCGATGTTTCGAGCGAAGCAGGACCGGAGCACTTGGCGTCGAACTCCTCTGCCGACAGCTGCCCAAAAGTGACTTGGGAGCCATCCGAGAGAAACCCTTCAATCTCTAATAGATGGTCGCGGGTGCTGCCGTATTTGATTGAATTTGAGCCGCACGAGTTATTTCCCACCATGCCGCCGATCATCGCCCGATTCTGTGTCGATGTCTCGGGGCCGAATAACATACCATGAGGCCGGAGAGCAAGATTTAATTCGTTGCGAATCACGCCCGGTTCTACCCACACGGTTCGTTCGTGTGGATCGATCTCAAGGATCTGCGTGAAGTAACGGGAAACATCAACCACAATCCCGCTTCCGACGACCTGCCCGGCCAAGGAGGTTCCAGCCGTGCGAGGAATCAGGCCGACTTCATGACTATTGGCAAATACAATCAGTTGTCGAATGTCTTCTTTGGTCTCTGGGATCGCTACCGCGAGTGGCATTTGCTGATAGGCAGAAGCATCGGTTGCGTAAAGACGCCGCATCAGCGATCCGGTGTGCAGTTGTCCCTGCAGTTGGGATCGTAGCTGATTGAATGCATCGGTGAGATCGGTGGCGGTTGTTTGTGGCGAAGAGGAAGCAGATGCCATTGGTGTCAATTCATAGAGGAAAGGTGGGGCCATCGAGCGTCGATCTTCTATCTTAAAGAACTTACGACAAATTCCCATCCTGGATCTTTCCTTCGACTGACTTTGCCGGTTACTAAGAATTTCCTATTGGCGGCGGGTTCTTTTCGTGAGAATGGTACGAGTCACAAAATCTAGACCATATGTTGTTGACAAAACAAGGATGGTGTAAATAATACACTAACGGAGTGAGAGGACATGCTCAAAAAACTTTATCAGCCACCATTGGCACTGCTGACAGACCTTTACCAACTGACGATGGCATACGGCTATTGGAAGCTAGGTCGTGCCAATCAGCAGGCTGTGTTTCACTTGTTCTTCCGAAAGCCACCCTTCAAGGGCGGCTACGCAATCACGGCGGGACTTCAACAAGCCATTGAATATCTGCAGGCGTATCGCTTGGATGACTCGGATGTTTCCTATCTCGCCGAGCTGGCCGGGAATGACGGTCAGCCGCTCTTTGAACAGGCGTTCCTCGATGATCTGCGTAACATGCGGCTCTCGGTGGATGTCGATGCGATGCCGGAAGGGACCGTAGCGTTTGGCCAAGAGCCGCTACTCCGCGTGCAGGGGCCAATCTGGCAGTGTCAACTGCTGGAAACGCCACTGTTGAACATGATCAATTTTCAGACCCTGATCGCCACGAAGGCTTCTCGAATACGAGCAGCGGCTGACGACGACCCGGTCCTAGAATTTGGCTTGCGAAGGGCTCAAGGGATCGATGGTGCTATCTCCGCAAGTCGGGCTGCCTACATCGGCGGATGTTCTGCTACGTCGAATGTCCTTGCTGGAAAGCTGTTTGGAATTCCGGTCAAAGGAACACACGCCCATAGCTGGGTGATGTCGTTTGATAGCGAACTGGAGTCATTCGAGAGGTACGCAGAAGTCATGCCCAACAATTGCGTCTTCCTGGTCGATACTTACGACACCCTGGAAGGTGTGCGGCAAGCCTGTCAAATAGGTAAGAATCTTCGAAATCGTGGGGATTCGTCTCGACTCCGGCGACTTAGCATATTTGAGCATCGAAGCCCGGAAGATTCTCGATAAAGAAGGTTTTTCAAATTCGTCAATCGTGGCCTCGAATGACCTCGACGAGCACATCATTCATAGCTTGAAAAGCCAAGGTGCCCAGATCGCCGTGTGGGGAGTGGGAACCAAACTAGCAACTGCGTTCGATCAGCCGGCCCTGGGAGGTGTCTACAAACTGGCAGCCTTGCAGCGAGAAGATGGTAGCTGGGAACCTAAAGTGAAGCTGTCTGAACAGGCCATCAAAACGTCGATACCCGGGATGCTTCAAGTGCGACGATATGAAACTGAACAAGGTTTAATCGGCGACATGATTTACGACGAAACACGCGGCATCGATCCGCGAGCGATCATCGTCGACAGCAAAGACACAACGCGCAGAAAGCCTCTTGCCAAGTCTACTCAGTCCACCGACTTGCTGATCCCTGCGATGAGAAATGGTGCCAAGGTCGGTGAAAGCGAGGCGATCGAAGACATTCGTGCTCGGGCGATTGAGCAGTTGCGGATGATTCACCCAGCCATACGACGGTTTATGAATCCGCATGAGTACCCTGTGGGGCTCGATATTGGACTGCATGAAGTCCGAGATCGCATGATCCATGAGATACGCGGTACGCAGTGGGAAGAATAGAGAGAGACAGGATGCGAAGTAAGCCGCTGAAGAAGTTTCAGTACGAATACCCCAGAGCCGCATTGACGGCCGATATTGTCGTCTTCGCGCTCGACGAAGAGGATTTAAAGGTCATGCTTATCCAACGCGACCTGAAACCGTTTCAAGGGCAATGGGCATTGCCAGGCGGATTCGTTCGCGTGAACGAAACATTGAATGATGCCGCACGACGCGAACTCCAGGAGGAAACGGGGCTAAAGGACATCTTCTTAGAGCAGTTGTTTACCTTTGGCGAGCTAGAACGTGATCCTCGCGAACGAGTCGTATCGATCGCGTATTTCGCGCTGGTTACCCTGGAAGGTCACGACGTAAAGGCCAGCACCGATGCGAGAAATGCGGCCTGGTTTTCGCTGAACGAACTTCCCGAACTCGCGTTTGATCATGCGGCAATTCTGAACGCTGCTTATCAACGTCTGCGTGGCAAGGTTCGATATCAGCCGATCGGATTTGAGCTATTGCCTGAGAAGTTTACCCTTTCTCAGCTTCAACATTTGTACGAAGTCATTCTCGATCGAGAACTCGATAAGCGCAATTTTCGGAAGAAGGTACTGGGCATGAAAATCGTCCAAGAGACCAGTGAGATCGAGAAAGATGTCGCCCACCGCGCTGCTCGACTCTATCGATTTGACCAAGAAGCGTACGAACGATTGAGCCAACAAGGATATCACTTCGAGATTTGAGGACCACCTCATGAAAGCCCTCTTATTGATCGACATACAAAATGACTTTCTGCCCGACGGGGCTTTGGCCGTTGCTGAGGGAGATCAGGTCGTACCGGTAGCCAATCGCTTAATGAGCGAATTTGCGTTGGTGGTTGCGACACAGGACTGGCATCCTAGCGATCATCGCTCATTCGCCAGCCAACATCCTAGGCGACATATTAGAGAGGTCATCAATTTGAGTGGCTTCGAGCAAGTACTGTGGCCCGATCACTGTATGCAAGGGAGTCACGGGGCAAAATTGGCACCTGGGCTGAACCTCGGCGAGATTGATTTCATCATTCAAAAGGGAACGGACGTTGACATCGATAGTTATAGCGGCTTTTTCGATAACGATCACCGCAAGTCGACAGGCCTAGAAGCACTGCTGCACGAACAAGGAGTGCAAGAGGTTCAGTTGGTAGGCTTGGCCACGGATTACTGCGTGAAGTTCACCGCGCTCGATGCTATTTCACAAGGATTCAAGACTTCCGTTGTCCTTGACGGCATACGCGGAGTGGAGCTAACACCGGGGGACTGCGAGAGGGCAATCCAGGATATGCGACTGGCTGGAGTGGAGATTATTCAATAGTGGTGGGAATATTGGAAGTGGTTAAAATTATCCGGAAAAACCCCTAACGCCCCCTGAATTATTGTTTCACGGAACGGCCACTCGTTTTCTCGAATCGATTATTGAAAAGGGCGACGACATCACGTCTACCTTTCTATCAATCATAAAACCATGATCGCGGTTGGTCGTCGTCATGGGAAACCGGTCGTGTTGGAAGTCAATGCGAGAGAGATGGTTGAGGACGAAAATTAGATTTTCGTGACCGGTAACCATGTTTGGTTAACCGATCACATTCCGCCGCCGCATCTCCTTGAGCTTCCTTAACCTAAAGGTCTTGCTTGGCGAGCCAGGGGATCATCCGGCTGAACGCTTCTTCGATCTTCTCGATCGACGTCGAATAACTAATTCTTAGTGAATTGTTGCAACTCTCACCGAACGCTTCCCCCGGTACAACGCACACGCCGATCTCTTCCAGCATTTTTAACGCGACGTTGCTGGCATTAATGTGGGATGGTAGCGATGGAAAAATAAAGAAACCACCCTGCGGCCAATAGCCAGTCAGGTGGGGAGTCTCGCTGACGAGTTGGACGATGCGATCTCGGCGACGGCGGTATTCTTTCACCATATGCTCAATACACTCATTGCCACCACGCAACGCCGCAACACCTGCCCACTGCGACGGCGTGTTGGCCACAGTCGTCGTGAACATATGATAACGCCGGAGCATCTTGATGGTCCCTTGGCTGGAGATCACCCAGCCGATTCGTAGCCCGGCCATCGAGAATGATTTCGAGAAACTACTGGCGATCATCACGTGATCCAGGTCGGACGCATGCCCTAGCACGCTGGCGTAATCGAGGTCATCCAAAATCAGGTGATCGTACACCTCGTCGCTAATCACTTTAACACCTTGATAGGCGGCTTCTTGGACGATTGTTTCAATGGTTTCTTGAGGGTATACAGCACCGGTCGGGTTGTTGGGCGAATTCAGGATAATAGCAAACGTACGTGGGCCGATGGCATTGATTACGTCTTGTGGATCCAATTGATGCCCGTGTTCGGCTCGGGTAGGAATCGGTTTCACTTCTCCACCATGCATACGAACCAACGGTGCATAGAGTGGAAAACAAGGGTCTGGTATTAAGAACTGCCGACCAGGTGCTGCCGTTACGCTAATCGACAGATACATCGCTTCGGTTGCCCCGGTCGTCACCAGGATGTTGTCTTCCGTGATTTCGCGGCCAGACCTCGCACTGTAGTAGCCGGCCAGTTCTTTCAACAATTCTGGTAAACCGGCGTCCATGGTGTAGCCGGTCTCTCCTTGTTGGAGAGCATGAATATAGGCATCGACGATGTGCTTAGGACAGGGAAAGTCAGGCTGGCCAATCGAAAGGTGGATCACGTTTTCCATAGACGCGGCAAGATTGACCATGCGGCGAATACCTGGCACAGGCAATGCACGAAGTGGAGGGCTCCATTCGAATGCGTCATCGGCGGTGGGAATCTTGAGACCGGAAATTAGCTTCTCGGACATTTCGCTCGACATGGCTCCAAATCCTCTGCACTAGTTTGTACGAATGAATTCGCTGGGAGTGGTTTGGGGTGCGACCAATGCATCTTGATCGATTTACGCTTTTCATTTCAAGATTAATTACAAACTCGCAAAGAAAAAGTTGTTCGCGGTTGGACTATTCGGCAAGAACCGATAGGATGCTTGGAACCATTCTGGTCACATCTCAACTTAGTCGTAGCGAGAACGCCCGCGGCTCGATTGCTTTGCAATCCACGCGTACTGACACACTTTCTCTTGTCACAGGAGCACTCAATTGACGGGTATCGATAACGCGAAACTGGAAGCGGCTCTTGAGGAACAGGGATTAACAACGCGAGATAACTACTCACTTCCCACGTCTGCACTTTCTTTTCCGGATGGCGGACACTTTCGTATCGAGATCGCTGGCGTCGAGCGCCTCTCGGCCCTGGAAACGATGCTGGCCGAGGCTGAGAAACTGAACGTCCCCGTTCATCGCATTATTGCGACGGTAGGTGGGGCGACTTATCTCACACAGAGCGAACTGAATGAATTTGCCGCGCTGGCCAAATATAAGAAGATCGAAGTCATCATGACGCTAGGTCCTCGGCGGGGGTGGGACACCGGTCGGCAAATTTCAACCCGTGAAGGAATTGTCTCCGGAATGCGTCTGCGTGGCGTCGACAGTATTCGTCATTGGCTTAAAGACTGTGATCGCTGCCTAGAAGCTGGTTTTCGCGGTTTTCTGGTACCCGATGAAGGTTTGTTATCCCTTGTCGGTGGTCTTCGAGAGAAGGGAGTGATTCCAGCGGAGACAATCTTTAAATTGTCGGTCTTCGCCGGACATGCCAACCCTGCGGGCGCTCAATTGGCTGAAAAATTGGGAGCGAACAGCTTCAATCCCCTAGCCGACCTGACATTACCGATGCTTTCGAGTATTCGTAGCTCCATTAGTATCCCCATGGATATCTACATGTGCCTGGTCAACGCCATGGGAGGATTCAATCGATTCTACGAAGCGGCTGAGATTGCTCGGTTATGTTCTCCTTGCTACTTCAAGATTGAACCGGGCCCCTCAGAAGAAGAGATATATGCTCCTTGGAATTCGCCAGAGTACCACGACACGCAGATGCGCGAACGCATGCGAAACGCGGCCGTGATCATGGAACTCATCGAGCGAGAAGGCGCCCCGGTTAAAGCTTCTCCGGCCGGAGGAGACGATCTGGTTATCCCCCGTTAGTGCGTTGTCCCGTTTTCAGCACCAAGAAGATTGAAACAAGAAGGAACGGAGCATGGCTCAGGATGCGACCCAAATCGCGGATATGACCGCAGGCGAGATGACGGATTGTTTTGCCAGCGGAGAATTGACGCCGACCGAAGCGGCTCAGGCATGTCTCGATCGGATCCACAAGCACAATAAACATGTCAACGCTTACAACATTCTTAACGAAGAAATCACGTTGGAGGCGGCCCGGCGTTCGAGCGAGCGTTGGCGATTGGGTACGCCGTTGGGCCCCATCGACGGCGTACCGGTCGCTGTCAAAGATATCTTCATGACCAAGGGGTGGCCCAATCGAAAAGGCTCGAAGCTTACCTCGGAGGAGCCAGTAAAGGTTGATGCCCCGGCGATTGCCGCGCTACGCCGCAATGGCTTCGTACCGCTTGGCCGAACAACCACTCCTGAATTTGGTTGGAAAGGGGTGACCGATAATCCTCTGGATGGTGTTACTTCGAACCCTTGGGACCCGACCAAGGTCTCAGGTGGATCGAGCGGTGGAAGTGCAGCGGCCGTTCCGCTAGGCATGGGGCCGCTTGCACTAGGGACCGATGCTGGCGGATCGATTCGCATTCCAGCTGGTTTTTGTGGAATCGTTGGCCACAAGCCAACCCATGGGCTTTGTCCCATGTGGCCCCCGAGTGCTTTCTATCCATTAGCGCATGTGGGGCCGATGACTTGGACCGTAGCGGATACGGCACTCTTGTTGGATGTGTTGGCAGAGCCTGATCCTCGGGACGTGACGCTATCCAACTGTTCCGTTTCCTTTCGCGACGTTTTGGAACATGTTGATCTGAGGGGGATTCGTATCGCACTCAGTCCTACGTTAGGCTACGTCGATGTCGACCCGGAAGTGCATGCTGCAGTCATGGCGACGGCGGGTGCATTCGAAGAGGCAGGGGCAGTCATCGAATCCGTTGATCCAGGATTTTCCGATCCGCTCGAGTCGTTCAATCGGCTCTTCTACGGGGGTGCGGCCAATGCGCTCCGCGATATTGGCTCAGATGATCGGGCTAAGATGGATCCAAATTTGATTAAGGTCGCTCAGTGGGCGAGCGAACTATCTTTGTTGGAATTTATGGACGCTGCCAACGAGCGGGCCGCTATTACCGAGAAAATGAGTCTCTTCCATCAGAAGTACGACTTGCTTCTCACGCCGACTTTGCCCATTCCTGCATTCGATGCCGGGCTGGAGGTTCCCAAAGATTGGCCGCACGACCGCTGGCCCACTTGGACTCCATTCACCTATCCATTTAATATGACTGGCCAACCAGCCATCTCGGTCCCGTGCGGCTTTACCGCGTCTGGCTTGCCGATTGGGTTGCATATTGTGGGTCCCCGACATGCCGATGCTTTAGTGCTTCAGGCTGCTCATTACTACCAACAGGTTCGTCCGCTTACGTCAATTCGTCCTGATATGTTAGCTTAGAGTTCTAGCATCTCGTCGAGTTCGTTCATTGCTTGTTTGACTTCTTCGATCAACCTTACATCAGCGAGGTCATCGACCGTGAGCCGCTCGCGATAGTGACGCCGCACCCATTTACACAGTTCGTGGTATCTCCTCTCCGTAATGAAAACGGCAGGTGGCACTGCCGCGAACTCTTCTTTGGTGAGAACGGCCCGCAATCGCAAACAGGCCGGTCCGCCACCGTTCTGCATACTTTCGCGTAGGTCGATGAACTGACACTCCACAATAGGGTTGTCTGCTCGAATCAGATTGGCGACAAGCTGGCGAGCGGCTGTGTTCTCGGAGCACTCAATCGGGCAAAGCAGCAACATCTGCTCGGTTCCTATCGAAAAGAGTTGACTGTTGAAGAAATAGCTTTGGACTGCATCCGCGAGTTTTAACTCCTGATCACTAAGGACTATTTGCTGCAGACCAAGTCCAAAGCAATCGGTGATCTCCGTCAATACACGATCCAGTTCGGCAAATGCGAACTCGTGAACCAGATGTAACGATTGATTCCCGACCGAGATCACATCGTTATGAAACACCCCCGCATCGATCGCGCTGGGATGTTGCCGCGCGAAAACACAACGCTTGGGATTCAGTTGATGCTCCATAGCGATAGACTTGCATGCGGCCAATGTTTGTCGAGCAGGAAATCGCTGTGATTTCTGTTCGTCGTTGTGATCTCGCCCGAAGACGAATAGCTCGACGCCTGAAGCTTCATAACTCCGGCATAGTCGCGTATGATTCGCCGCCCCTTCGTCGCTTGTCTCGGCCAAAACAGGCAGGGGGTCGTGAACTACAAAATGGTTCGTATCATGAAAGATCGCGCGAAGAGTCTTGGTTGTTTGCGGTGTTTCCAATGCGCGATGGGGCATGGTCTGCAAGTTTGCTGGCGTGATATGTACCCGGCCATCAGCGCAGTCGCTGCTGGGAGAAACGGTTGCCGCATTCGCTGTCCACATTGCTGAAGCACTATAAGCGACACTGAGAAGATCTGGTCGCTGGCGATGCACCTCAGCAATCATCTTGTCTGGTGACCCTGTGAACCCCTGGGCTTCCAAAAATGCCAAATTGGGGCGTGGGTGCGGCGGGAGGAATGCTTGCGGGATACCCAAGTCGGCTATGCGTTTCATTTTGGCTAGCCCTTGCAGTGCCGCTCTACGTGGAGAGGACACGGCATGGCGATGAACAACGGAGGCCAGGTTCCCTTGCGAAAGTCCACCGTAATGATGCGTAGGACCAATGAGCCCATCGAAGTTGACTTCATGCACTTTCACTGGCTCGTGCCTTCTTCGCTCACGGCCTCAACTTCTGCAATGGGAACATGGCAGAAGTTGACTGCGTGAGAGCCAGCCGGTCGATAATTGCCGCTTTGACCGATCCCGCCGAACGGCAATCGCCCACTAGCTCCGGTCGTTGCGAGATTCCAGTTAACTAGCCCGGCCTGAACTTGATCTCGGAATTCTTCGAAATCGGCTCGATCATCGCACAAAATACCGGCTGCCAGTCCGTACTGGGTGTCGTTCGCTTCCCGGATAGCAGCACCCAGGTCAGGTACTCGTATTACCTGCAGTAGTGGCCCAAACACTTCTTCATCGGATCGTGTTTTGCAATCAGTCACATCTATTATTCCAGGGCTGACAAACGCTGGTCCGATGGACAAACTTTGGGAGGGAAGCAGCGGAGTCGCTCCCTGTGATATTAATTGGGATTGAAACCTGAGCACGTTCTCGACGGCCCTGGCGTGAATCAACGATCCCATAAAGGGTTCCGGTTCGTCGCTTGGTCGTCCAACGGAAATTTCCTGAGTCTTTTCAACTAGCCGCTTCAAAAACAGCTTCGCATCGCCGGTCACAATGAGCCTCCGCGTGCAAGTGCATCGCTGCCCCGAGGTCATATAAGCCGATTTGATCACTTTATCGACATTGTCGTCGATGTTTGCTGGTTGGTGGACGACGAAGGGATTGTTGCCCCCTAACTCTAGGGCCAGCAGGACCTCAAGTCGCTGCACCATGGCCTCCCGCAGCTTGATGCCGGTGGCACGACTACCGGTGAAGAAAAGACCTCGCAACTGGGGCTCAGCCAAGATTGCCTGACTGGTGGACACACCCCCTTGAACGAGATTCAGGACACCAGGTGGCAAGCCAGCTTGCTCCCACAACTCGACCATCATTTGCGCGACATAGGGAGTTAGCTCACTAGGCTTAAAAATAACACTATTGCCAGCCAGCAGCGCGGGGACAATCTGGCCGTTGGCAATATGAGCGGGGAAATTAAAAGGACCGATCACAGCAACAACGCCCAGCGGCCGATAGACAACACGCCCAAGGAGCGTATTCGTGCTCACCTGCGTGTCATCACGGAGACCCTGGTAAGCTTCGATAGAAATTTGGCATTTGGATACGACGGCTTTGGCCTCGGTCTTAGCATCCCACAAAGGCTTGCCGACTTCGTCGGAAATTGCTTTGGCGAGCATTTCGGTGTGCTGATCAGCCAACTCAGCAAAGCGATGAATTACTTCAGCACGTTCTTCCCAGCAACGCGCTCGCCACCGAAGCTGAGCTTCGGCAGCCGCGTCAAACGCTTGGTGAACTTCATCAACCGTGGCAGCCCGTCCCTGCCAGAGCAACGCCTCGGTAACCGGGTTCGTGCTGTCGAACGATTCCCCGGAACCTTGCTGCCAGTTTCCATAGACAAAATGCATGATGAAGTGCCTCGTTGGTTTAACTCAACCTGACGCTTTAAGGGGGGCAAAGCGTACGGAATGACCGACGGCGAGTTGTAGTTCATTTGCTAGTTGGGATTCTAAAACGAGCCCGTGTGATGTCTCAATAATCTTTCCGCTACTAGCACGGAAGTACTGATGATCCTGAGCGGAAACAATCGCCAGGAGCGAGTCCTCACCTAACGCCGATTCAATGGACACAACAGGAAGAACGCGGCTCTGCTTAACCGTTCGGATATCCTTAAGTGGACTATGTAACACTGGACCGGCCTCGAAGATATCGACCAGGCTGTCGTACGCGAAACCCTCGCTTTCAAGCAACCGGCGTGCAGGGATTGTATTGGGATGCACATTGGCCACCGAAGCCTGGGCTTCCGGCGAAAGCAGGTCAACGTAAACGGGATGGCGTGGTATCAGCTCTTCAATAAAGTCTTTGTTGATCAGGCTGAGCATATCGGCATTGGGAAAGTCGATGCCAAAGAAGTGAACCCCGAAAGCTTCCCAGAAAGGACTGTGGCCAGCCTCGTCGACAACACCCCGCATTTCGGCAATCACTTTTTGCTCGAAAAGCTGAGGGTATTCGGCAAGAAAAAGAAAACGAGACAACGATAACACTCGACCATTCCCTCCACCGCGAAATTCCGGATGCAGGAACAAGCTGCCGATTTCTGTCGGGCCATCATGGTTTTTGATCAAGTGCAACACCTGATGCTCGTGCCTGCTGCCGAGCGTATGCGATTCCTGAATCTCCGTTTCCACGCGAAACGCGTAGAAGGGCTTAAATCCGCCAACCTTAGAAACAATGCCACAAGTTCCCACTACTTTCTTGGACGACATATCTTCCATAACAAAAAGATAGAGCTGCCCTTGAGGATCGGCGTCATTTAGGTCTTCAAACGCGCGAAGGCTTTGTCGTACGCGTTTCTCAAAGGTGGCTCGATCTTTGGGAAGCGTCGTGAGTCCATACTGAGTCAACTGAGCCAGTTCGTGCAGTTGATCTAAATCGCGTTCTTCTACAGGCCGAATGAGCATTGCGACTCCTTCGCTGGCGTCAGACATGAATATTAATTGAATGCTTTTGAGAGCAGGACACTTTCTAGGATGTCACAGACGTTCTCTATTTCATCGTTGGTCAACGAAAGAAATGGAGGCAAGAAACGTACACGGGCCGGACCAACTCCGGCCACAAAGGCGATCACCCCAGCCTCATACAGTGCATAGAGTACCTTTTTCGCAGACTCGGCTGAACCATCCAGTGGCGTAAATGCAATCATGCCGCCAATTCCCCATGGACCTGAGATTCGATCTGGAGCCTTCGCATGGATTGCCTCGAAACGAGCAACAAACCGACGGTGAATATCCGCAATCCGCCCCTCCGGACCATAATAGTTGCCTTCGATCAGCTTTTGTAGAATCCAACACGAGGCCACAATGGCAGTCGTGGAAGAGGTAAATGTCTGACTTAAGAGCCCAGGCTTGGGATTAAACTCTTTCCGGAAAAAGGTAGCGCAGACCTGAGACATCTTGCCTACGGAAACTACATCGGCAAAGGAATCGAGTTCGAGCATTTGAAACGCAAACGGAGCATAGGTCCGTCCGAACGTTTGTATCTCGTCGAAGAAGATTGGTACCTGGTGTTTCTTTAGCAGTTCGCATAGGGCAACGAAGTACTCACGCGGTGCACTGTAGTAGCCCCCTTCCCCCTGCACAAGTTCCATGATGAAACCACAGTGCGTGCCTGGGTAGCGATTCAGATATCTTTCTACGGTCTGCAATGTTTTTTGGGTGCTCTCTTCAGAACGCTCGGCATCGAAGAACGGAGCATAGTCCACCGGCACTGTTAGGGGCTGCCCCTGGCGATTCTTAGGACGGTCGGTTACCTGGCCGGTAAGGTGTGAGCGACCGGCAAACGCGTTCTCGAATGCCAGGATCCGGCTAGACTCGGTTCGATGTTGGAACAATATCTTGAACGCGTTCTCGTTAGCCATGGCGCCGCTGCTCGATAGAAAACAATGCTCGAGTGACGCACCATTTCGATTGGCAATCGCAACCCACTGTTTGCTCAGCAGCAGCGATTCTGTGTTCTGCTGCAAATTTCCTTGCATGACGGTATCTGAAAGTACAGCTGGAACTAGTTCCGACAATAGCTCGGAATTTGCGTGCCCCATCGCATGCACGCCGATCCCGGTGATCATGTCGTATTTGACGCTTCCGTCGGTAAGTTCCACCAGCGATCCCTGCCCTGCTCCGCTACCGAGATACGGAAAGAACAGAGTGTTACCACGCAGTCCCGCGAATGTTTCAAGACATTTTTGATAAGGCACGGCTAATTCAGGCTTGGGGCCACGAGCACTCAGCTTGGCTGAATGATCCGCCAATGCGTCGGTTAGAAGTTTCGTTGCCTGGGCGACACGGGGATCGGACAATAGCTGTTGGGCAATCAGAGATTCAGAATCCATAGAGTCTCCTTCGCAGATGGGTGTTGTACTGCATTCTACTCTGTCGTTGATCCTTAGGCCTGTCGAAAGTCTTCGGCGAGGGTGATCAACGTGAGGAAGGTGAGCTGTGTTCGTTCAACTAAACTTTCGCAATGCATATATTCCTGAGGAGAATGAATATTGCCACCGCAGACCCCCATGGTGTCGATATTTGGTACTCCCATCGCCGCCAGACGGTTGCCGTCGCAGACGCCGCCGGTCGATTCCCATGAAAGTTCTAGCCCAAGTGTCTTGCCATTCTCTTGTGCGTTCTTAAGCAAGGTTTCATATTTTTCTGTCATCGGCTTGGGCGGAGCGAAGAAGCCGCCGTGTTTTATCAAGGTAATGCCATCCCCTGTTTCTTCGACAATGCGATCGATCGTCTCACTTATCGCGTTTTCGATCTCAGCTGCTGGGTAACGTACATTGAAACGCACAACGGCTGTATCAGGCACGACATTGGTCGGCCCTCCACCATCAATTTTAGCAATATTAAGGGTAGTGTCTTTCCAGCGTCCATTCAGGTCATTCAGCTTCTGGGCAACCTGAGCGGCAGCAACAATGGCATTGCGTCCCTTGTGAAACTCGCGACCGGCATGGGCTGCTTGTCCACGGACGACAATTTCAAAATTGCCAGACCCTTTGCGTTGTCCCACTAGATTTCCATTAGGCAGACAAGGCTCGAACAGCAAGCCAAAATCAAATCCGTCGCAGTGGTTAGCGAAGATCTCGCGAGAGGCTGGCGAACCAATCTCCTCGTCGCTATTGAGAATGACTTTCCATCCCAGGTTTGAATTTCCCGTTGCTTCGACGTAATCTTCAAAGGCTTTTAGTGCCCACAAGAGGACTACCAGGCCACCTTTGGCATCCGCCACGCCTGGCCCGTAGAGAGTATCCCCCTCTTGTTTGACCTTCTGAAAAGGAGATTCCACCGGATAGACGGTGTCTAAATGAATCGACAAGATAACTTGCTTAGGAGCGTCGCCTCGGCGAACCCCAAATAGTACGTCACCGATAAATCGTTCCTTCAAGTCGCCATGCTCGTCGACAATTAAGTGCGGCGAAACGGGTATGGCCTGGGCATCATCGGAAATAGTACGAAGTTCAGCTAGTACCAGTTCGCCCAAATGGCGGAGACCGGCCAGGTTGCTAGTGCCAGAGTTGATAGCAGACCAGAGCACCAGTTGGTAAAGCATTTCATTTTGCTGCGTTTGAATGCGGGATAAAATGCTTTGAACTTCCGATTCCAGTGCCATGGCCATCCTGCCGAAAAGAGTGTGATAGAGATTTTACGCGCTATCAGGTATCTTACGCCATAGAATGTTAGCCGACGCGTTTCGATTTTTGACCTGCAGCAAACCCAGCCAACTTTGACAGGAGCCAGCGATGTCAGAAATTCTTGTTCTGGTCGTTGAAGATAACCCGCTTCAGGCCAAGCTGATCGAGGAACTTCTTTCTGAAACGGGTGATACGAAATTCACCATTTATTGCGTCGATTGTTTGGAAGCTGGCTTGAATTATCTATCGCAGAATCGCCCCGATGCAATTCTGCTCGATCTTACCCTTCCCGATAGTGAGGGACTTCAGACATTCCTGCGAATGCACAATGCGGCCGACAATATTCCGGTCGTTGTGTTGACAGGCAACGACGACCTGTCCTTAGCTGCCAAGGCGGTTGAGGCAGGTGCCCAGGACTATCTGGTCAAGGGAAAGATCGATGGACATCGTCTTGCGCGATCGTTGCGACTGGCCGTGAAGCGAACGCACGCCGAGCAGCAAGAATGGAATTCGCCCATGCTGCACTTAGCGCAGCAGCAGTTCTTGAAAGCGGCTCAAATTATGAGCCTAGACGAGAACTTGCGTGAACGACTTTTATTTCCGCAGCGGACGCTGGTGGTCACATTGCCGTTTCGAAGGGATCGTTACTCCCACGTCGAGACAGTGTTTGGATATCGTGTTCAGCATCTCTTGACGATGGGACCAACCAAGGGGGGAATTCGCTATCACGAGGATGTCGGCTTAGGCGAAGTGTCTGCTCTGGCCATGTGGATGAGCTGGAAATGTGCTTTGATGCGTCTTCCCTTTGGCGGAGCAAAAGGTGGGGTCCGGATAGATCCCACCGACCTGACCGGGCACGAACTGCAGCGATTAACTCGTCGCTACACGATGGAAATCATCGAAATGATTGGCCCCGAAAAGGACATTCCGGCTCCCGATATGGGCACCAACGAGCAAGTTATGGCTTGGTTGATGGACACCTATAGCCAGCAGCTAGGGTATTCCGTTCCAACCATTGTCACCGGGAAGCCTGTCGCACTTGGCGGGTCATTAGGACGGCGCGAAGCGACCGGCCGTGGACTTGTTTATGTCATCGAAGAGGCCGCCAAGGTGATGGGGCTGTCGATGCAAGGTGCAACGGCTGTAGTCCAGGGGTTTGGTAACGTTGGTAGCAATACAGCCCGGTTGCTGGAAGAGCTGGGAACAAAGGTGATCGGCGTCAGTGACGTTACAACAGGCCTTTATAACCCGAAAGGGCTTTCCGTCGCGGATTTGCTCCAATATGTCGAGAATAATCGAGTACTCAAAGGATATCCGCACGCAGAGGAAGTAACCAACCAGGAATTGCTTGAGTTGAAATGCGATATTTTGGCTCCTTGCGCGATGCAAAATCAAATCACTGCTGGGAACGTCGAGAAGCTGCAGTGCAAGATGGTAGCCGAAGGAGCCAACGGGCCTACCACACTGGAAGCCGATGAGATCCTCAAAGAACGAGGCATCTTTGTCGTTCCGGATGTGCTGGGAAATGCCGGAGGCGTAACGGTGTCGTATTTCGAGTGGGTTCAGGGAACCCAGAACTACATGTGGACGTTGGATGAGATCAACTCGCGACTGAAAAAGATCTTGGTCGACGCGTTTCAGCGGACTCGTGGTCGTAGTGAAAAACAAAACCTCGATTTCCGTACAGCCGCATTAATCGAAGGCATCGAAAGAGTCGCGGAGGCAAAGCTCCGACGAGGTCTTTTCCCGTAAAGAGAATACCTATTCGTGGAGCTTTTTATCGGTGCTTTCGAAGATCTTGTCCGCACTTTTGGCCACGAAGCCGCCAAATAAAGAGCCGTTGGGTAGCGTGTATCGCCGGGCAAATTCGTAGTAACAGCCCGGCACCGACCGATCTCCGTCTTTGAAAGGAACGTCAACAACCGAAGCTATGGTCGATGATTGTTCTAAGTATACCTCGGGCGAGCCCTTGATGGCTCCGCCTTCTTGATTCAACGAGAACCCTTCTTCCAGCAGCAGAGCATTCAGGTCTTGCAGGGAGTCGATGGTAGTCAGCGCGTTGACGAAGACCGTGAAATGGTTTGCACAGAAACCGTGTGCTGCCATCCAGGCAGCGTATTCGCTTTGCTCGCTCAACGCTTTATAGTCAGCATAAGGTACCTCCCAAAGTCGACCCGCAGTGCACAGGGGCTGGGCGAGGACTTCCCTATTGGGGATCTGGTCGAGCATCCGTTGAATGATATCGCGAAAGTCGTCCGAGAACTCATCAAGCATCAGCTCGCTGATAAAGACTTTGGGAAGCGCTGGGTCAGAATGTTGAAAATGCCTGGCGTAAAGCTTCTTGGCATCGAAGCGGTAGTCATCCCCGGCCTGATAGCCCGCTTCTAGAAAGGGAATCGCGAGCTGATCGATGCCTATTCTTGGGTCCTGAAATGTGCGAAAGGCGATATGGTCGTTAACGATCGTCTCACCACGTTCCGAGAGCAACCGGTGGATTCGATCGGCCTGCGGATTGTTCTTTTGATAAGAATCCCAGAGCTGGTCAATTAGCTTCTCAATGCTTCGAGTCATATTACTCTCCCTGGGCATAGTCTACCAATTTGAAGAATTCTAGCTTGATCGTCGGTCCAAGCAACTCGACTTATCGACGTTAAAATTAGACGACCTCAGCAATTTGGCCATCCAGTTGGTTACTATCAGGCCGTCATGTTGGGCGGTAATACCAAAATCTCTTCAACATCGGATCGATTTGCGACTTGCTATATGATCAAAATAACACCACAAGAGGCATGTTCAGCACCTCGTCGTGGCTAGATCGAAAATGAATTGAGCATGGGCAAGTCTGCCGGTAAAAAAGCAGCGGTTACGCGCTATCGTCTATAGATTTTCTGCCCAGAGCTTGGTGTAGTTGCCGTAAAACATCAGGCGGGCTGAAGCCATGCTGGTGGCAAACGTAGCGTAGAGACTTCCCTGCACAGTGGCTATCTATTCCCAGTCTCTCAAACACAGGACCAGTTTCCGGATGTTCGATTAGCCACTCAGGAATACTTGTGTCGAGGTCGCAATCCATACCTAGATGGTAACATACGACCATTGCGAAGCGACGGAATAAAAATTCACATCGCAAAAGACTAAGTTATGTCGGAGGCTTCACTGCTTTCGCAATCCGCTTTCCGTTGTAAAAACGGAAGCCCTTTAGCCTCATCATTCACTGATGAACATCTAAGCTATGATGCGCCACGGCAATGGCACGCTTCTCCAATTTGATTGCTAAAGTGTTGTCTCTAATCGCGAATCTGGAGCTAAAACTTCCTCGATCTCAACTTTGACATTTCCGCTGGGAACTGGCCAAGTAACAACATCACCAACTCTTTGTCCAAGAATAGCAGTCCCGATTGGCGCAAGGACTGACAGCTTGCCTTCGATGATATTGGCTTCTCTGGGAAAGACCAAAGTGAATACATCGACTTCGTGAGAACTGACGTCGCGCAGACGAACGATAGAGTGCATTGTGACTACGTCACGAGGAATTTTTCCTGATTCGACAATCTCGGCGATATCCAATTCGCCTCGGAGATCTTTTAGATAGGGCTTTTGTGACAATGCCAGGGCAAAACTATCGTTCAGTAAGGCCACCAGGCGTCTATAGTCTCCATCTGTCAAAATGATGTGTTTGGTCGGCTTCTTTTTTTGTATCACAATTTTGCTCCTCGGTGACCCTGTATTCCGTCTTGAAAAGGAGAGACCCTCCCCGGCCCACATCCCACGCGAAACTGGCATGAAGCAGTACCAAGCGGGTCACTATCCCTAAGAGATAAATGCAATTCAGAGACCAATCAAACAGATTCTATAAGGCGAATGCCTTTCCCCTGCTCATTGAGTGCTACTGGGTGATTGATCGAACATTTATATAGGCGATGATCTTTCGCAAGCGACAACAGCGGTTGTCAGTAACAAGCTCAGATGACAGCGGCTATTCCCGAAAATCAGCCGCGAGAATACCGTGTTTCTTCAGCAGCTTATGAATTCCCTGCCGAGAGACACCCGCTTGTTCTGCCGCAAGCGACACATTTCCGTTGAATTTTGTCAGAAGGAGAGTCAGGTATTTGTAGTCCGCATTATCTAACGCGGCCTCCCTAGAGACTTCTCCGACGACTGTCTCCACAACGCGACCAGGTCGCTTTTCTCGAAGCGGTTTGGGGAGATCCTCGATCTCGATCTGGTCTCTCTGAGTCAAGGTAATCGTTCGCTCGATAACGTTGCGCAATTCTCGAATATTGCCCGGCCAGTCGTACTCCCGAAACCGCTCGAGCACTTCTGCAGAAAACCGAGTTGGTCCCCCATCCCTGACCCACAAGCTTTTGAGAAAGTGATGTGCGAGAAGAATTACGTCGTCACCGCGTTCTCGAAGTGCGGGTAACTCTAGGTGGATTACGCCCAGACGATAGAAAAGGTCGCGTCGAAATCTTCCAGCCATGATTTCGGATTCCAGATTGCGATTAGTTGCACAAATGAATCGTGCGTCGAACGGGATGGGCGTTGTTGCTCCCACCGGTGTATAGGCTCGCTCCTGAACTGCACGCAACAGTTTGGCCTGTAAAGGAAGCAGTAATTCGCCCAATTCATCGAAGAAAACAGTTCCTTTCTGGCTACGCCCTAGCAGACCCTCTTGGTCGGCGACGGCCCCGGTGAACGATCCCTTGCGATGTCCAAACACAATTGACTCAAATAAATTCTCAGGAATCGCCGTGCAATCGATTACTTGAAACGGATAATCGCCTCTCGAGCTTCTGTCATGGATGGCACGCGCGACGACTTCTTTGCCGGTCCCGCTCTCACCGGTAATCAAAACATTGGTATTGGTGAGGGCAACTCGATCGATAACCTCTAAAACCTCAAGCATCGAGTCGCTCTGGGCGATGACTTCTGGAAATGCCTCTGAAAGGGCATTGCGATCGCCCCTTAATTCCGACCGTTGCGATGTCCCTCCTGATCGTTCCAAAACCCGCTGGATGCAGGCAATCAAGTCATTGAACTTGACCGGCTTGAGAAGGTAGTCCGCAATTCCTAGTCGTACGCTTTCGATCGCTGTAGGCAATGAGGGCACGCCAGTGACGACAACGAGAGGTACATCCGGCCATTTATCACGTCCTTCTTGCAATAATTCGAGCTTGAGATTGCCCGGCATATTCAGATCCGAAAGAATCAGGTCAAATCGCTCTTCAGCCAGATATTTCAGAGCTGTCTTAGCATCCGAGACACAGCGACACTCGAACCCTGCCTTCTTCAGCAGTTCTCCTGTAGTAATCAAGAACAACGGTTCGTCGTCAGCTACGAGAATTCTCTTTATCGTATCGATTGCCTGCATTCCCAATCTTCCTATGACCTCACATTGCTGGAGGAAATGCTATTTCCCTGGGTCAGTTCATCGATCGCTCGGGGCAAAATCAACTCGAACTCGCTTCCGGCATGCAGAGTACTTTGCACATGGATTTCTCCTCCCATCGCTTCGACTAGGCTGCGCGAAACAGAAAGACCGAGTCCCAGCCCCTCGCGGCTAGTGTTCGACTTAGTACTAAAAAACGGATCAAAAATATACGGCAGCACCTCAGGGGCGATCCCTTCTCCTTGATCTAAGACCGATAAGACGACTTTATCAGGGGTTGTCGCGTACAGGATAGTAACGGTGTCCCCACAGTCCGATGCCTGAATAGCATTGCAAACTAGGTTGAAGAGGATCTGTTTTAGCTCTCCCTCGCGTAGGAATACCTGGGTAGATTCCAATGCACCGGAGGAAACTCCGGACTTCATCCGATGATCGACCCAGACGTTCGCCTTCCGCAAAACGGGTTCCAGCAGTGCCAGTACTTCTTCAATGACACGTGTAATGTCGAAAGCACGGATTGCCTGTTGGCTAGGACGGTAAAGCTGGTACATCTGATGCGTGATCGCGCTGATGCGTTCGATCTCGTTGTCTATCAAATCCAGCAGTCCCGCATGCTCGTGCTCGTCGGAAACGCCAGAGCGGAACAGAGCAAATGCATTGCGTATTCCTGCCAAGGGATTGTTAACTTCATGGGCTACTCCTGCGGCAAGTTGCCCCAGAGCTGCGAGCTTTTCCATCTGGAGTCGTTGCTTTTCCAGTTCCGCGACTTGCGCGGTTCGTTCCTGCACAAGTTGCTCAAGATGTCGATTGTGAATGCGCAATTCTTCTCGAAGCTGATGTCGCTCGGTAACGTCCCGGATGCTCGTACGAAATCCGAGATGTGTTCCCGATGCGTCAAACATGGGCTGCCATGAAATCGCCATCCAACGCTGCACATCCTCTTGATGCGTTGCCAGGAACTCGACATCGTTTCCGCTCCCACCTTCAATAGCCTCTCGCATTACGCGAGCCATCTGCGGACGATAACTTGGTTCAACCAATGGAAGAGGATAATCCTCCATCGAAAGACATTCGCCAGGGGCAACGCCGGTCATCCTTTGAACTGCAGCGTTTACCCACTGCAATTTACCGTTAGGTGCATGCCAACTCTCCCAATCATAGGTACAGTCTGCGATAGCGCGAAAGATGGGGCTCTTCTCCAGAGCCCCACCGTGTTCTGAGAACAAATGAGGGCTTTCCATATCGTTGTTATACTGCTTAGCTCCCTGCCGCTGCTAATTTTTAAAGAGGACTCGAGTAACCAATAATTCCAGAGGCAGACAGACTAGCCGAAGCTGCGGAAGTAGATCGCTAAACCAAACGTGATTAGCAGGACCAAGTGCACCAGCAGAGATCCCCATAGACCGAGTGGATTAGTTTGCTGGGCCGGAGTTGAACGTTTGGGCTGGATGATGTGTGGATATCCCATCAAACGGTCTCCTTTGAATCAGGTGACAGAATCTATTGACGAACCCAACACAGCAACAAGCAATCGATATGCCATATTACTAAAAGCCGGCCAATATGGTGTTTTAGGCAGATAACCTGTCGCCCGCAAGCGTCAGTGTCGCTCAGTGGCGACACTGCTACGAGCTTGTCCGCAATAGCTTAAGTGCCAGCCCGAGCGTCCTCGTGAGAAGACAGGCCGCATAAACTTAGCCGCCAGGCAATATGCCTGACAGTCTTATGCCGGGCTTCGGCAGAAAAAAGAAATGCCGTATTGCGATAAGTTCCACCTAAATAGCGGCTAAACATCCACTAATAGGATCGTATGCACTAACGCGTGCCGTGTCGTCGTTAACGATCCATGCATGCACTTGTAATAACTGAGATTCAAGCCTGTCAAGGACAAATGGATGGGAACAAAGGTGCTCAATTTGGAATAGTGTGTGTTCGCAAATCATTGCCTTAACGCGAGCTTCACCACAATATTTAGGGTATGCCTGATTCACTACCTGAAGGGTCGTCTTTTCAAAGTGAGCACGCATTCCACTTGAGTCGGGCGCGTCGGGATAGTTCAGCCAATAGGGAATGACTCCACATCCTAGGTGTCCGCAAATAATCACGTGTTTGATTGCGTGTTGTGAAAAAGCAAATTCGATATCTGCAATCACAGAATTCCCAGCGTAATCATCTGCTGGACGAATCGATGCTGCAAGATGTTGGAGCACGAGGAATCGTCCTGGACGGGCGAATGAAACGTTGTTGGGCGCCGCTCCCTGGTCGGAGCACGCAATCATCAACGTGTCTGTCTCAGCACAATTCGCCGAGATATGAAAGTCTTCCGTCGAACCGAAGTACTCGGCTGGAAGTTGGTGGAGAGATCGATCAAGTGTAATCACAGCAGTGTCCCATTTAATGGGTTTCGAGAAATCGGCCGAAGCTAAACTTCAGTCGATTCCCGTTGAATAATTTCGATGGAATCGATGAAGGCATGTACGTGGCCATCGGTCAGGACATCTCTCCGGACAATGCTAAGAACATTCTCACGTATCTGAGGATGCAGAACGATTTCCATGCGAACCAGAGATGTCGACGCAGGCGAGCTACATGGGACGATTGAAAAAATAGTTGCCCCAAGATTCGTAAGCTTATCTTCTATTTGAGCAAGACATTTTGACTCCGTAGTGAAGGCAACGCGTTGCATCCTGGCAAGCTTCCGTTTTCTAGTCGCATGAATATCACTTGAAAGAGGGTGCAACGTGCCAAGTCCTCGAATATCAAGCTGCAGCCCATCTTGCTCAAAGTCGCGCCGAACTTCTTCTAATTTCTCCATCACACTATGATCAATTAGCTGGATACCAGATACGTCAATCACCAGATTACGCTGCTGAACGAGCCCTATCTGTTCAATCTGATGACGAAAAGGAAGCCAGTTGCTGAATACGGCCGATTCACGGGCAAGGATCAAGCTTGTGTTGTCGTTAATCTCTTGAACTTCGATATACGGTTTAAATAGCGATCGTAACGAAACTCCATTGGCGAGATGAATCGTCATTTTTAGCAAGATTCCCACAGCGACGCCTATCAGCAAATCGGTCGCTAGAACGACTACTAAAGTCGTCACAAAGATGGCAAGCTGTTCTTTGCCGATGCGGTAAACATAAATGAATTCGTTCGGATGCGCGAGACGGTAGCCGGTGTAAATTAACATTGCGGCAAGCGCTGCCAATGGGATTCTGTGCAAGTAAAAAGGGATTAAAGCAACACACGTCAGTAAGAACACCCCATGCCAGAAATCAGCGAATCGTGTTCTCGCGCCGTTATCAATATTGGCTTTAGATCGCACGATCTCAGAGATCATTGGCAATCCACCCACAAACGATGCGCAAAGGTTCCCAACTCCGATAGCAATCAGATCGCGATTCATATCGGTCTTACGCTTCCATGGGTCGAGAAGATCGATCGCCTTGGCGCTTAGTACCGATTCTAGGCTACCTATGATGAAGAACATTAGCACCCATTTCCAAGCTTTGGGCTGCATCAATACGGGAAACTCGGGAAACGTAATGTCATTGAACAAGCCAAATACCTTGTCTGGCATCATGACAAGGTACTGCTCGCTGAGTTGGTATTGATGTCCCTGCAGCGTGTAAGAATGCTCGTGCAAAAGGTCGAAGCCAATGCCCATCGGAATGGCAACCAGCAGCACTACGACCGGGGCGGGAACCTTTTTCAGAAATGCAACGCGCCCGGCTAGTAACGGCCAGAGAAACATAATCAACAAACTGAATATGCCGATGGCCGCTATTGCCGGATTCGCTTCCAACACGTAGTGCGGAATTTCTTGGATCATCTCCATGGGATCGCCTCCGGCGGAGACACCTAAGGCAATAGGAATCTGCTTGACGATGATGATAATGCCGATCGCCGCCAACATACCGTGCACAACCGACACGGGGAAAAACTCGCCCAGGATTCCTCCGCGAAACAGACCAAACCCTATCTGAATGACTGCCGCGGCTACACCAACCGCCAGAGCGGCCTTGTACGCAGCCAAGTCTGTCTCCGTCCAACCGCCTGTCATTCCATCGCCGCCGAAATCTTGAATACAGCCAATAGCGATCACGATTAGTCCGGCAGCCGGCCCTTTTATAGTCAGCTCACTGTTGCTGATGAATGTCGTTAGAAAAGAACCAATAATCGCCGTGAAGATACCCGCGATCGGTGGAAATCCACAGGCAAGCGAGATCCCCAGGCAAAGGGGAAGTGCGATCAGAAAGACTAGCAATCCGGAGACGAAGTCGTGGGGAAAGTATTTGAGAAATGCAGAGGCATTTCCACGTGGGACATCATTGGCTGGTGTTTTGTCAGGCATGGATTGACTCACCGACGTGATTGGGAAACGGAAGAGCGTTTTGTGGTTGGATTTGAAATCGTCTCGCTCGCACCGGTGTGGGCAGTATCGGAGTGCGAATCTGTTTCATCGACGCCGCGTAACTTGATTAATTCTGTCGCGGCGTGATATCGCGATTGGACTCCCGGTTGAGGAAACAATCCCCCACCGATGATCAATACTGCCATGATCAATATCGTTATGCGTTCAGGTGGTCGGCATACGAGAGATACCGTGGCCAAGTGGCGTGAGCCGGTAAAAACGTGAAAGTAAGCTCTAACGACAGCAATACCGTTCAACGCAGCCACCAAGACCACCGCAAAACCAACCATTGGATAGACGTCAATCACACCTTCTATAAGTAACTCGGTACCGATGAATCCTATCGTCCCAGGGAACCCAATCGAAGCCAGTCCAGTAAGGAGAAACATGTTGGCAAGAAATGGAGTGTGTTCATAAAGCCCGTGAAACCCATCAAGTGAAAGTCTGCCGGTTCGCGCTTCAACGGATCTTAACGCTAAGCCGAATCCCATGAGCGAGATTCCTACAGAAAGCCAGACGCATAACGCTCCGGCCAAACCAATCGGCGTTGCCATTTCCAGCCCGACCAGCACCAAGGATGAATGACTTAAAAAAAGATAGCAAAAGAATCGCCGCGATTCGTGTTGGATCAGTGCCATGCCCGCAGAATAGATCGCAGTTATCAAAGATAAGACCGCGATACTTTGCAGTGCCCACACCGGGGCAATCGGGAACACGAGACGCATCACGACATAGGCACCAGCCATCGGAGTAACGAACAAGATGGCCGTGCCGAAGGTCGCTTTCTCAAAAAGATCTGTCATCCAGCAGTGTAAGGGACAAATACCGCTACGAATCAATGCGCCCGCCGTAAGGAGACACCCCGCCAGGATTGGAGGATTGGCCGCTGTCGCATCAGCCCCTACCAAAAGCTGTCCCACGACCAACAGTCCCACGAACAGACCCATATGCAATAAGTACACACGCGTTGATTGACGACGGTTTCGCAACTCGATCCACGGAGGAATTATTCCGATGGCCATCAGCAAAATGATTATCCAAGGTTCACGACAGCCAAGCGTCGCAAGCAGTACTGATTCCGAAAACAGCGTCCACCCGAATGAAAAACGATTTACTTTCGTCCGAAGTGTTGTCAGCACGGTGGCGAGATAGAGCAAGGCCCCCAGAGGCAAAAGTGGAGCACTTAGCTGGTCGACCACAAATGCATCATTCGGAAAGAACAGTTGAAAGACGTCCCACCGATCGTGTGCCACGAAGGAATGCAGCGTCGTGAAATCGATCCATTCTCCGCAGGAACTCAAGAGTGTCAGACAACAAATCACGACACTCACCCGACGGGCTTGGTCGCGATCTTTCAACCATGAAACCCATATTGCCCCAACTAAGGGCAGCAGGACCGCCAAGCCCAGCCAGGGCATGTGTAGCTCTGGCATTTCGCTACGTCCTCCAACGAATCCCTATACGGAGCAATGCGATCAGACTCTCGCGAGTCCGTGCCAGAAATAAAGTTTGTCCAACGTCTCTCCATGGAATCGCAAAACTGAAAGGTGTTTATGAATGGATAGACAATCCAGCGATTCAGTAAGGGGTCTAGAAAACCACGATCGAGTGCAAATCTATATAACCACAATTGAAACGAGGAGGTTGATGGGGAACGACTGGACTTGTCGCCACTCAGGTGTGTCCCTACCGCATTCTCCAACATTCGATAATCCTTCAAGATGGAAGGGGCACGCAGGAGTTGCAGCGTTCGCAAGCAGGCATGGCCGATCATGTGAATCAGGGCTATGTATCGCAGGCCGAGGCCAATTTCGACCGTAATGATTCCAACCTGGGTCAACGATGCGAAAGCCAGAGCATTCTTCACATCACTTTGAGCGCGGGACACAATGGCCCCAAACAATGCCGTCACTAATCCGAACAAGACAACCACGATTTGTAACGGAAACGAGACATCGAGTAATGGGCTCACTCGAAGCAAGAGAAACACTCCCAGATGTACGGACAATGCCCCGTAAAAGATGGCACTGGATGGCGTAGGTCCTTCCATCGCACGAGGTATCCAGCCGGAAAATGGCACCATTCCTGATTTCCCTGCAGCCGCGAGAAGCAAAAGCAATCCAACTAAAAGTGCCGAAGTGGAATCGATCGCGGCAGCTCCTTCGGGCCATTGTCCGCCTCCCATCAATCGGTCGAAGTCCCCTGCTCCGGTCAGGTGATGCATCGTTAAAGCGGCGATCAGAAATGCGGCATCGGCAATGCGATAGGTGGCCCAGACCCGAAGTCCGTTGCGAACAGGAGCAGGCCGTTCATGGAAATAGGCGACAAGCAACGCAGACGACAAACCGACCAGTTCCCAACCGAAAAATAAGGTCTCGATGGTGCCGGCCAACGAAGAGACCACCATTCCCAACAAAAACAATGCATAGAGTAAGAAAAAGCGACTGTAGCCTCGATCACGATGCAGATAAACGGAAGCGAACGCCCCGACGGTACCGCATAACACAAACGACAAAATCGCAAAGGGTACCGATAGGCGATCGAAAACAAACTTCAGATGGAAGTGAAAATGCTCTTGGGGTATCGAAACCCAGTTTCCAAATTCGATTGGGACATGACGCGATCCTGAAGCCAGCATTACCACCAGAATGCCGATGGCAGCTGTTAATCCGGCGATCACGCTGATTTTTGTTAGCCACGACTGACTTACTTCACTTAAGCGTATCCCAATCAAGAGCGGCAGACCGAGTACGATCAATAAGACGCTCGGACTAGCTACCACAATCACGCCCAGGGCATGTAAAACCGATTCGACGTTCATTCCCGACTCTCTGTTTCTGCAATCGAGAAAAATGGTAGGTTCACACGTGATCCTCGATAGCACTCCAGAGAAGATGCCGCTTGAGGTAGATCGGTAGCGCCAACTTCATACGGTTCGAATTGACCATTCCTATAAAGTTGTACTTTGGACGTGTCTGCATCGATAACCGCCAAATGGATCCAATTGCCTCCGCACAGTCGGCCGATGTTCTTGTTACGATGCAGAATCGAAAGCATGGCCTCCGGGGTTGATTCAATCACGAACAGTATTCGTAGCGGCTCGTGGATTTCCACCATCTGCTGATAGAGGCCGGTTCTTAAATCACTGACAGAGCCTTCCATAACGCCTAACAGCGAAACAATATTGTGAGGCAACTTCGATCCGGAACCGTATACTTCATGATCAACCCTTGAAAAGTAATACTCTAGGTTGATGCCAGCACAAACAGGAATCGCCGCCGCAAGAATACGGGCAAGAATGGAGTGTTCTTCGTCGTCCTGGGTCGGGTCGTACGAGGTAAGGAATGCGCGGCGATCGAGGAACATCCCTCGTGACCAGTCGCGTCTTCCCACAATGCAAAGGGCGTTGGTGGCGTGATTGTATTCTGGTCGAGCTTGCGAGATATCTTGCGTACGAGATTCGACGTGCCGAATGGCCTCTCGAGGGGAGATGGATAGCGGTGCGGATATAAACCGTCGGCAGCGTTCATGAGCATTTCGACCACGCGCCGCCTCGATGGCTTCACGAGCGACCTCGAAATCACGACGATGCGACGAGGGCATCGTGTCCAGATCAAAGAATATGACAGAGTCATCGCACGTGTTGTGATATGCACCAACGAACACGGTATTATCTGGAATGGAGATTCCCATTTCCTGAACTTTGGTACGTACTCGCCAGTCATTAGCCATCCGTGCAAATGCTCTGGCATTCGGGCCACCTCGCTTACCCGCGCATGCCCCGCAGCAGTAGGCCGACTCGTGGGGGTTGTTGAGGCTAGATGAGCCATGCCCGCAGACGATAAATAGTCGTGAAAACGCTTCTGGTTTGGTTACCCCGATATCCTGCAATAATCGGACAACGACATCAGCCATTTCGTCGCAAGTGAACCCAACGTGTCCGTTTTCCGGGCCGGGATCTTCCTCGTAACGCTCTAATTGAAGTGTCGTAACAGGAGGAGGCTGAACAAACCTCCCCAAACGATTTCTAATTCGAGCCGTCAAATGGGGAAAAAGAACGCCGGTGACCAGTGGAGCAGTGGCCAGCGATCCGACGATGCCGGCAAAAATGCCCCCGAGAAATGTTCGGCTGCGGGTATGGAAGGCGTGGCTCGCCAGTCCGAGTCTTCGTCTTAACTCGGCCCGCTCTCGATGCATTCCTTCAAATGTGTATCCAACGTCTTCCCGAACGTAGTGACTCGGAGTAATTACGTTCGGACACAGCGGATTGTAGAAACTATCTGCTGCCCCTCGATAGTAGATGGCCACTGCGAAAAATCCTGCGGCGCCAAATGTTTCACAAGCAGGATGAACTTCTTCAAGGTGTCGCCGAAAGGACTCTTCTCGATCGTCAATGCAAGTTAGGACCTGGAAATCTGGACGATGATGCTTTGGTTCAGCATCTAGTTTGTTAAGGGCTTGCGTGTGGTTCACGAAAGCATCTAATGCCTCGCGACGGTATTTTCGCTCGAATGCCTCGTGATAGATCCGACGTCGCTCAATGGAGGTAAAACCATCGACTTCATCATGCAGTTCTCGCCACTGGTCTTTTGTCAGTGTCCTTAACTGCCGTGGTTGCCAACCTAGCTTCTGAGCTACTTGAAACAAAAGAAACGAACGGCCTTCCACGCTCATCGACCGAGGTAGTGACGATTTTGTTCGAGCAAGCTGCAACACTTCCGAAACGCTTCTGCGTACCCCAGTTAACTCTCGACCAACATTGATGATGGCAAATCGCTCAAGAAGCAGTTTAATAGCAAATAACCCGAGCAAAGAATCTTGGGGAATTGAATGAACCATTGGTCCAACTCCCGACTCCAACTGCCAAATCATTCCGGCCCATCCCCGCAGGCTGAGCAATGTCTGGATCACGAATTCTTCGCGCTCGTCGTCAAGAATTCCCATTTCGCCGAGCGACTCTTCGATCGATGCTTCCGGTGTAACACCAGAACTTTGCAATCGACGCAACTCTACCGAGAGCTCTTGTAACCATTGATCGGCAAAACAGTGCTTTTGCGAATACAGTATCAGGAATGCTTCATAAAAGCCCTTTTCACGATTAGGCAATTCCCAGTCGGAATACCCCTGATCGATGTAGGCCGCACAAAATCGGATTAATAGATCTTGCTCTTCGCCATCAATGTCATAACCCAATGCTTTTAACAGCAGGTCGCGTGGGCGTACATAATTATGGAGTGCAAAAGGCGGAGGAGTGGATTGGACGGCGTCACGGCAGATTTGCCACAGCAGGTGTAAGGAAAACGTCTCCCACCGAGAATCTTCCCATAGCGTAAGGTTCTCTCCGAACTTGGCCATCAAGTGAGTCAGGATCTTATTGGGTTGGCTTTCAGAGTGTTCCTCGTGATGTAGCCACTGACGTGTACCGGCGATAATGTGATTGCGAAGGTTTATGGGGACTTCCGCGCGAAACCGATCTAGCACATCGGTTTCCTTGAGAACCCACTGTAATTCCGCATCGGCTCCGACGGGAACAGGATGGCAAAGAATCGCGAAACGAATTTCCCCGCGGGTTCCTAGCCCATTGATTCGTTCGTAATCGTGTTCGCCGAGATCTTCCTTCAAAACGGCTTGGATGTCTTCAGTTGTGATGCGACCATCCTGAAACAACTGCCGATATTCTTGCTCCGGCAAATAGGGGTGAGCACCGTATCGTACCGAGCCCGCTTTGACAGCTTCATGAAAGTCCAGATCTTCAAACGCGTGGAGCGTATTGTGATGGACAAAGACTTCAATCGGTCCTTGAGACGGTAAAAGGTGAGCGGCATGCTCGACCAACGAACGTATCCCGGAGTATCCAGAATGGTCGTCGACCGTCTTGGTCGTAGATTCAATGGTGCGTTCCAAAGCGAAATCGGCCCTGGGCTAACATGTCTATACAAATTGGAGGTGGGGCTAGGCGATCCATGCCTCTAGTGGGGAGGTGGGGCAATCGCAAGGATCGTTGATCAGATATGCAATGGGCATGCCGGAAGAAGTGTGGAACGCTTGCTGCAGGGAATGTGATCAACAAGAATCTTCTGCTAAATAGAGGTTAGACTAAACTTTTGCCCCCAGAAAACGCAAACAAGGAGGCCAATCCTGACTTGAATGGATAGAATCTGAGTACGCGTATCACGCAATATTCTGCAGGTCGAGTGCAAGTATTTGCACTTGACCGACTTTTTGGAACAAAGGAATCGACCGATGCAGCAGTTAGTCCAAGGAATTCATCGTTTTCAGCGAGAGCAATTCAGTCACGACAAAAAGCTATTTGAAACGCTTGTCGAGGGGCAGCACCCGCTGGCATTATTCATCACTTGTTCTGACTCACGAATTGATCCTAGTCGCCTTACTCAAACCAAACCTGGCGAGTTGTTCATTCAAAGAACCGCCGGAAACATTGTCCCCCCCTATGGGTCAATTCTTGGCGGTGAAGCGGCAACAATTGAGTATGCGGTCACCGCGCTCAAAGTTCGCGACATTGTCATATGTGGACATTCTCACTGTGGCGCAATGGCCGGTCTCCTGTCACCAGAAGCGGTCAGTAATATGCCGGCGGTGCGGGCCTACCTTCAGCACGCGGAAGCGACGCGTCGAATCGTTGAAGAAAACTATTCCCACCTACTTTCCGACCCCGCCAAAAGGCTTACCCTTACAGTAGAAGAAAACGTCTTGGTTCAACTAGAGAGTTTGAGAACCCATCCCTCAGTTGCGGCGGCAATCGGTCGAGGAGACTTAAAACTGCATGGCTGGGTCTATAAGTTTGAGACCGGCGACGTTTTTGCTTTTGACCCCGATCAGAGTCAGTTTTTACCTCTTCAAGATGTCGCTTCTCCTGTTAGCGAACAGCAACGAATACTTCCGCCAATCTAGAAGACGGTCTCTTAAACTTTGAGATCGCCCAGTTGCTTGGCCGCGTGGAGTTCTTGTGGAATATTGGCTACTGCATTGCTTGGGACTATTGGCACCAATGGTTGAATTGTTGTCCTATAACACGCTGCCCTACCTGCTTTAATGTTTCGAAATAAACCAGCAAGTACCGTTAAAACTTACCGACTCCTCATTGCGGGATTATTGCTTCTCAGTTTGGCTGCCTTAGCAATTACCCTTTGGACAATGGCAGACTTTCTCCGGGAGCAGGAGATCGTCGAGGAGTTGACACGAAAACTGCCTCGCGATTCGACAGCTACCGCTAAAGAACTGGTGGTGGAATTGGGATGGCAATTTCGTCTTTCCATACTCGTCGTTCTCAATTTGATTGCCACAGGAATGGCATTAGCTTTGTTATCTCGTGCATATCGCACTTCCCAAGAGTCATTACGTGATTTCAAGGCCCTGACAGGGCACATACTCAGCAGTATCGATCAGGCCGTAATCACAACCAATCTTGATGGCATCGTAACCAGCATTAATCGTCAGGGGTTAGAACTGCTCGATTCCAAACTCGACTACGTGAATCGGCACATAGCAGCACTCTCGACAGAATTTGCTCTCGATCAGTTTTTAGCGGACTGGCAACTGGAAAAATCGGCATCCATGACCTGCGATTTTCATTCAATCAAGAACGGAAGAACGGTTCGGGCAGCATGTCAAACATTGAATGACTTTGAGGGAAAGGAGATTGGAAATGTCTTGCAGCTGCGTGATGTAACCGAACGTGTCTTGATGGAAGAGCGAATGCGGCGAATGGAACGCTACATGGGGCTTGGGTCTTTAGCAGCGGGGCTTCATCATGAAATTCGAAACCCACTCGCGGCTCTGTCATTGCATGCACAGCTGCTAGAAGAGCAACTTGAAGAGGACCAAGTATCCGAAGAGATACAGCAGATGTTAGCGGTTATCAAAACGGAAATGACACGAATTGGAGGCGTTTTAGAGGGCTTCCGCGACTTTGCCTCTATGGATAATCTAAGGCTCGAACCGGTCAACCTCGTCAAGCTTATTCAGCGGCAAGTTGATTTGGCAACTCCCCAAGCCAGACAGCAAGAGATCGATGTTTGCTGTCACCTGCCGGAATCCCCTTTGCCAAATCTCTTGGCAGATCTTGTACGTTTGGAACAGGTTTTGCTGAACTTGCTGGTCAACGCGATGCAAGCCATGCCTAGCGGAGGTACGCTTTCCATCGCAGTGTCGGAAACGCCCGACTCCGTCCGTATCGAAATATCGGATACAGGCGGTGGTATCCCCGAAAACCTCCATGATCGCGTGTTCGATGCCTATTTTACGACCAAGAGTGAAGGAACCGGACTGGGACTTGCCTTTTGCGACAAGATCGTCCGACAGCATAGCGGTAGCATCGATTTTTATTGCAACAATAGTGGAACTACCTTCGTGGTGACGTTGCCCATCCAACAAGTTCCTTCTCTTCCGGACTAGTACCATGCAGGAAGCATTTCGCATTTTGATCGTCGAGGACGAACCGAATATCCGCACCGGTTTGGCCAAGGGGCTCGAAAAAGAAGTGGACGGCATCAGCACCGTTGGCAGCGTCAATGAGGCGCTCGAAGAATTTGACGCCGGGAATTTCCAGATCGTAATTGCCGATGTTCGATTGCCAGGAGATCGCGATGGATTGGAGCTTTTGTCTCTGATCCGGCAGCGGAAACCTGATACGACAATGATCATGATCACCGCTCACGGTACGGTCGAGATGGCGGTCGATGCGATGCGAAGAGGTGCCTTCGACTTTATTACCAAGCCGGTTGACCTAAACCTAATTCGCCACCAGATCGCCAAGGCTGTCGAACATCACCGCTTGCAGACCGAAAATAAGTTTCTGAAAGATCGGTTGGCTGAGGCTGGCGAACTACCGAATATCATCGGGAACAGTCGCTCTCTGAACGATGTGCTGCTTCAGATCCGACAGGTTGCAGATACCGATGCCACAGTTCTCATTCAAGGCGAAAGTGGTACAGGCAAAGAATTGATTGCCAGGGCCATCCACGATCTGAGCAAACGTTCCCTATTTCCATTCGTGCCAATCAACCTTGGTGCATTGCCAGAAACTTTGCTGGAAAGCGAACTGTTTGGGCACGAAAAAGGAGCATTTACAGGGGCCTCTCGCCAAAAACCTGGCTGCTTCGAACAATCCATGCAAGGGACTCTGTTTCTCGACGAGATAACCGAAATTCCGATGAAGAGTCAGGTCGACCTGCTGCGTGTACTCGAAACGGGACAGTTCACAAGGGTAGGCGGAGAAGCAACACTTTCGTCCGATGTGCGTATCGTATCGGCCACGAACAGGGACATACCTCAACTTGTGGAAGATGGAACTTTTCGAGAGGATCTCTTTTACCGGCTGAACATCATTCCTATTGAAGTGCCGCCTTTGCGACAGCGTCGCGAGGATATTCCTCTTCTAATCGACCACTTCCTAAATCACTTTTGCGTGAGACATCATCGATCACCCAAAGCCGTCGACAACGAGGCTCTGCAGGTTCTCATGTCATTTAACTGGCCTGGGAACGTTCGCCAGCTTCGCAATGTGATTGAACGCTTGGTCGTCACCGTAAGCGGTAATAGCATCTCTTCAGCGAATCTCCCTGCCGAACTAAGTGCGATCGAGAGGAATTCGTCCACTGGCGAAATACTCTCATTGGCAGAGGTTACGGAAACTGCCGAAAAGGAAGCAATCCTGATTACTCTAGCGGTAAACGATTTTCACCGAGAGCAAACCGCAAAAGTACTTGGAGTTAGCGTTCGTACGTTACATTACAAGATGAGTCGTTACGGTTTGCATTAACGAATAAGAATCGCTTAGCAGACATCAACCTTGGCATTCGATCTCGATTCCAGTGACACGTATCTTCAATAATCGCGAAACAAGGCGACATTAACGAGTAATCAATTCATGAGTGAACTGCCAAATTGCCCTCAATGCGATGGTGAATTTACCTATCAAGACGGACCAATTCTCGTCTGCCCGACGTGCGCCCATGAATGGACGCCGGCCGACGATGCGGCGGACGCTGCCGATGATGGAACAAGAGATGCAAACGGAAACATGCTCCAGAGCGGTGACACAGTTATCGTTATCAAAGACCTAAAATTTAAAGGAGGTGTCGTGAAAGGCGGCACCAAGGTGAAGAACATCCGAGTTGTCGAAGGAGACCACGACATCGACTGCAAGATCGAAGGAATAGGCGCCATGGCTCTGAAGTCCGAATTCGTGAAGAAGGCGTGAACTGCCTGATTCGTTCGGTTGTGCCCATCATTGCCACACCTAGAGGGGCCAATTGTGAGACATTATCCGACACCACTCAATCGCTTCAGGGGCGTCAGTCTAAGAGGGTTTGGTTCAATCGCATCACATAACTTTCCTTGGCAGAACCACTTGCCGGAGGGCCATTCTAAAAACAGATTTCACGGAAAGCACTTATGTGATTGGGTACGGATTACGCAGGCATGAAAGAGTGACATATTCCCCGTGGTGAAGATCAAGGTATCGGCGCGTCTTGCAAAATAAACGAAGCGGTCAGGACGACGGCAACAGCAAGTAGATTGCAGAAAATCATTAGCACCCACCATGGTAGCGAGCTTCGGGCCGAAGACTGACAGTGTTTGGTTCCGCGAGCGTAGCCTGCGAATCCGACCGTGAATGAGAGCATGGCGACAAAAACCATCGTCATTCCTAGGCAAGCCACTGCCCATCTTGGCTCGGCGTTCGGCATTACCTTGGCGATTGCCAGACCTGTCGCCATGGATGCTAAGCCGGTGCGGATCCACGCCGAGCAAGTCCGTTCTTCTGCCATCAGCGCCCGATCAACTCCTGTCATCGGACCTTGGTCTCCTAAAGGACTGGTCAGAGTGTTGTTATCACTATTCATGCGTCGCATCATCCAAAAGTTGTTTGGTTCGCTGCCGCTGCAATATCTCTTCCATGACTTCGAGCTCAGTGTAATACATGGCGCTGGGATCGATACCTTGCTGGTCGAGCCATTGCAGATGCTTGCTCATCTCAGACTGACGGGCGTATGCTGGCAAAATTACCAGCCACACGACCGCCACCGAGGCAATGGCAAGCCCCAGATACAACCACTTTTTCGTTTGGGAACTGAGCATCATGGTGCCACTGACGTTGGAAAGATCACTTTGAACATCAAGTAGGCCATGATTAGGGTCAGGCACAAGTTCAACGTTTGTCCGCACACGTACAGAATTAACGGCTTGCCACCCTGAAGTTGCGGAAGAAGTTGTTTGAAATTTGTCTCCAGACCGATACACACAAACGCGAGGCAGAACAGCCATCCTCGCATCGTTTTAGTGGAGTCCTTAATCATGGCATCGACCAATTCTGGGCCGGCGGTCAATACAGAGTAGAGGACGGAGAACAGGATGGACATCGCTACAAAGCCCAACACAAACTTTGGGAACCGATACCAGATTTCTGAGATCCCTACACTCGGTGCCGATGCGTCACGTTCGACATACGTGACCCAATAAATCGCGACACAAAACGCGGTCACGCCGATCAAGATATTCTGGATCATCTTTACGGTCGCGGCGACCTCTAACGCTTCGTCTCCTAACGCGGCACCCGCGGCGGCAACCGCGCCGGTAGAATCGATCGTGCCGCCTAGCCAAGCACCACCTAGAATCGGATCCATGCCTGTCGCTTTGATGATGGCCGGAAGAACGATCATCATGATCACCGTGAAGCTAAGTGACATGCCGATTGCCAGCGATAGCTCTTCCTTCTTGGCCTTACAGGCAGCCGCGGTTGCGATCGCCGCTGAAACGCCGCACACCGACATATCGGCCGAGATTACCATGTTGAGCGACCGCGACGGTAACTTCAAATACTTCTGTCCAAACCAATAGGTTGTAATCAGAACGATAGGCGTTACGACCCAGGCAACAAACACGCCGGGCAGACCGAGGGCCAACAATCGGCTCATGAGAACCTCCGCACCCAGCAGCACCAATCCAGTTTTGATGAAAAACTCGGTCATAATTGCCGGTCGAAGAAAAGCTGGCGTCCCAATCGTGTTGCTGACAATCAGACCGACCAATAGTGCCCACAATGCATACTCCAGATTGTAGGCCTTGAGAACGCTTTGTCCTGCCATGACGTAAGCGAGAGCGGCGAGCAAAAAGACGCTAGGAAACCCAATCAAAAATCCTTGAACCGACTTGCCGCGAATTCCCATTGCGGCCGCGAAAAGTGCCAGCAAGACCAGAAAGATTCCGCCAATGCCAATCAGCTTTCCGCTGATCGAATTCAGTGGATTCGTATCCCAGGATCCAGGCTTAGCGAGATACGATTTCAATGGGCTTACGACCTTCAGCGGTTCACCCAGCTCAATGCTTTCGATCAGGCCCGTCGGGCGACCGAACCAGACGGCGGCAAAGGCGAGCGATAATAAAAGGGCTCCGCACCATATTGCCCACCAATCTTCGTTCGTTCGCATATCTGTCCACAGACTAGGACGAGAAGGTGGGAGGTCTAGCGAGTCTTCTTCGTTTTCAGGTGGTATAGAGGCTGGGGGAGTGCTCATCGTGATACTCTCTTATTAGGCGGGGGAGACAAAGGCTATCGTTCGGTCGGGCTTCGCGCTACCGGCAAAGGCGTTTATTATTTGTCAGCATTCTTGATGCTTTCACGAACTAGCTGCAACAAATGGATCAACTCCTTTTTGTCCTTCTGCTTGAGACCTTTGAGCAATGTGTTCTCAAAGTCGCGAAGTTCCTCGCTGGCGGGTCCCACTAGATCGCGGCCCTTCTCAGTGATTGCGACATAAACAGTACGTCGGTCCGTTTCAGAGCGACTGCGGGTAACCAGGTCACGAATTAACAAGCGATCAACCAGCGCTGTCACTGCAGGCACGATCTGAACTAGACGCTCGCCGATCTCTCCACATGTTAGCGGGCGGTTTTCCATATCCAGGATCCGCAACAGGTTGTACTGCGAAAAAGTCAATTCGCGTTGGCGAAAGAACTGAGAAAGCTGATTGTCTAATTGGTCGCCGGTACGTGCTAGGCTAACAACCACCTCTTGAGAAACGCTGGCAAATGGTTGGCATCGTTTCAGTTCGTGATAAAGATTTTCCATCAAATTGAGCTTGTCTGAAGGTGGGGCGGAATAAAGGGGCAGGAGACAATACTTCCGTTGACGGATAATAATCTTATGCATAAAATAAAAACCGATCAAGCGATCCTGGATCGTTTTTTGAAATTCGCAATGGTGAATTCCCTCGCATTGCGGGTTTCTTCTTTTTTTCTCCCCTGCCTTCAATTGGCCTGCCATGCAAACCATCGCTATCATCGGAGGCGGCTTCAGCGGAACGTTGGCAGCCGTTAACCTCACTCGCTTTGCCAACTCACCACATCGCATTGTCATTATCAACTCAGGCCGCCCATTCGGTCGGGGTACGGCGTATGGTACGACCCGCGACGAGCATTTGCTGAATGTTGCTGCTCGAAATATGTCTGCTTTTCCAGACCATCCCAATCACTTCGTTGAATGGCTGAGATCTCGGTGCGACTTCGATAATCTGAAGGACGAGGTCCTTCGCGAGAAGTTCATTCCCCGCCGTATCTATGGCGACTATGTTCGCGGACTCGCCACGCACTACTTGGGAGGGGCTGATCCTCGTAGTCAGGTCGAGTGCCAGGTCGTCGAGGATTCCGCGATCGATATCGAGCCCCGTGGCCAAAATGGTGGCATAGTGGTTCTGGCGCAAAGGGGGCCTATCGAAGCTAATGCGATCTTGCTGGCCACCGGTAACCAACCACCATCAGGGCTTCCGGGTAGTGCAAAACTGGCCAGCGATCGTCGTTATTGTGCCAATCCTTGGATGAATTGGCATGAAGAAATTCCCAGTGACGACAAGCATATCGTGATTCTCGGAACCGGTTTGACTGCCGTTGACGTTATCGTGACTTTAAGAAACAAAGGATGGAACGGCAAGATAACCGCGATCTCCCGCAACGGCATTCTGCCCCAGCGTCATTTTCGCGGCATTGAATGGCCGACAGCGATTCCCGACGATGGTCAAACGCGAACGTTGAAGGAACTAGTCAAGCTGATTCGGCAAGATTGCGAGCGATTGCGAAATGCCAGCCAAAATCCCGCCATTGCGGTCGACAAACTCCGGAGCCGAACGCAGGAACTATGGCGTGCTCTGTCAGTTGAGGAAAAGCGTTTATTCCTGACAAAATACGCTGCCGACTGGAATGCGATCAGGCATCGCATCGCCGGGCCGATCCACGATGCGATTACCGATGCGTTGGACTGCGGACAGTTAACCATCACGTCGGCACGAATCGAGTCACTTGCTGCAGGCGAATCTTCTATCGAGGTTCGTTTGGCCACCGGCGAGAATGGTCCTGCAGTGATCAACGGTGATTTTGTAATCAATTGCACCGGCCCTAAGTCGCGGTTTTCCGACTCGCAGATTCCGCTCTATAGCAACCTTTTCAATCGTGGCTTGGCCAAGCCGGATGGGATGGACATGGGCATCGAAATCACGGATGACTTTGCCGTTATTGTTGGCGACAGCCTTCCCTCATCCTGCCTTTACGCAATCGGACCAATTTTAAAGGGAACCCTTTGGGAAACCGTTGCCGTCCCGGAACTCCGACAGCAAGCAATGTCGGTCGCTCAGACTATCCTGAAACAAAAACCGATTCGCTGGTCCACCCAAGACACGATCGAGTACTGTATTTAATCTACTCCCATCTCACGGCGATTCTTAGCGTGATACACCCGCCAGGGACGATTTTGTTGCTTCGTTTGTGTTAGTGAATATGACCCCCTGGATTGGGATCATTCAACAGGCAGACAACGTAGTAGAGCCCTATGCCGAGGATTAAGAACGCACGGATGTGTGACCAAGGTAGATGTTTTGCTTGGTGGGAATACTTTGCCAACCGATCTCCGAATAGCTGAAGACAAACGCCTACGATGGAGAGCGATGTCGCAATTCCAGCTGCGAAGAGGGCGATAATTAAATAAGAAACCCAGGGCTGCCCAGTAGAAAGGCCAGTGAAGTAGGCAGCCAAGGCCGACGGACAAGGAAGTAGGCCCACAGCAATCCCCAAGATGGCCGTTGCCGAAAAACTGCTTTTGGGTTCGACTTCAGTATAGGTGGGTTCCGACGTAACGTTCGCAGGTGCTTCCAGGCTAACCAGGTTATTAGAATCGCAACAATGGTCGTGTTCGTGGTGATGACAGCAGGTTGACTTCTTGCCTGTCACTGCTCTCCACAGCATCCAAGTTCCCACGCTGAGCACCAATACCGCGCTGATCCATTGAAGAACATCTGAAACAAGGGTCTCGTGATAGTGATCGCCTGCCACGATGTGGTGTGCCAAGTGAACGGCGAAAGCGATCGCTATTAACGAACAGGAGTGCGACAATGCGGTACTCACTCCCATGATCACCGGATGCCAGAGACTCCGCTTGCTTTCCGCAAGGTAGACAAGCATTGCTGTCTTGCCATGGCCAGGTTCTAGGGCGTGAAAAGCGCCCAGCATGAATGCCAAGCCAAGCGTCATTTCGTGGGTGTGGTTATGCATACTGTGATCCAATAAGGGAAAGTATCGATCAACCGTTCTTCGGACTTGGGCAGGACGCAACAGTGGCAACAGGTGGTTGCCACTTCCAACGTAAGATGGCGGCGCTATTGATGATGACAAATGCCTCCCCAATATTTTGAAGTGTGGCGCCTGCGACTGGCGTAATTGTTCCTGCGGATGCAAGTCCCAACATCACAAGGGTTAGCCCAGCACCAATCAGCACGTTTCGGTGAATGGTCGCTTTCGTTTTGGCGGCTAGAACCATTGCCATGGGAAGTCGGTCCAATTGATCGGTCATCAAGACAATATCGGCGCTGCGCATCGTGATATCGGCTCCCCCAACCCCCATCGCGATACCAACGTTGCCTGCGGCCAGGGCGGGGGCGTCGTTAATTCCGTCTCCTACGACCATAACGTTGTATCCAGCTCGCTTCTCGAGTTCGACCACTTGAAGCTTTTCAGAGGGGAGCACCTCGGATACGATTTCGTCGACACCCACTTCCAGGCCAATGTTTTGGGCAACGGCTGCCCGGTCGCCTGTCAGCAGAACGGTTCGTTCGACACGCAAGTCTCGAAGCTGTCGAATTACCTGGGGCGAGTCAGCACGCGCACGATCGGACAAGCAGATACAGCCGAGCGTGCGTTTGTTGGTTCCGCTGATCTCAGCGGCCCACACCATCGGCCCCGAATGTTCGATAGACTCGGTCGCGATCCCCTCCTGGTTGAGCCAGCTTTCACGTCCCAAGATGACAATCCTGTCGTCGGCGAATTGAATGCGAATTCCCAGCCCGGGAACCTCCTCAACGTCTTGCACTTCTGGAATAGACTGCCCTTGTTGTTTTCCAAACCGGGCAATCGCCTTGGAAACAGGATGCTGGTTAACTGAGACTCCGGCGATCACCGATTGCAGGACGTCTTCCTCTCGGCACGCCATCGGTATCACTCGACAGACGTCCAACCGCCCTGTCGTTACCGTTCCGGTCTTATCGAATACAACGCAATTAATCTCGCTGAGCGCCTCGAGAAACCGAGCGTTCTTCACAAGGATTCCATGCCGTGATGCGACTGCTAATGAGGCAACCATCGCCGCAGGACCGGCAATCAGAAACGGCCCGGGGCAGCCGACCACCAGCACAGTGATCGCTCGCGTGACATCATGAGTTAGAAACAGCGTGATCCCCGCAATCAGTAACACGCCCAACACGAAGTATTTGGCATACTGCTCGACCAATCGAAGGACACGGGTTTTGGATCGCTCTGCTTCTTGAAACAGGTCGAGCACTTTGGCCAGGGTCGTATCGTCTCCAGCGGAGGTGACTTTGGCCTGCAGCAGGCCGTTCAAATTCATCGAACCGGCAAAGATCTTGGAACCAGGGCTGACTTCTTCAGGCGTCGATTCGCCGGTAATAGACGATTGGTCGATAGCCGCATGGCCGCGTAGCACGACAGCGTCCGCTGGAATACTTTCACCTGGTGCGATGGCAATCGTATCGCCTACCATCAGGTCGGCGGCCGCGATGGACCGTTCAGCACCATCCGAATCGATCCTGCGTGCAAGGTTGGACTGCAAGGCCTGAAGACCGGCGATCGCGGAGTTCGCACCCAGAATACTGCGTTCCTCCAGAAAGAAAGCGACACTCAAGATCACCGGCACAATCACCGCTGTTGCAAAGTCACCCACAGCAAAGGCCGCTAGTGCGGCCACGCTGACTAATTGGGCGCTGTAGTATTCCGGCGACTCACGGAAGAGCCCCACGATGGCTTCCCACAAGATCGGAGCGATCACCAGCAACGCGGCCCCTGCTTGAAACGCGGCCGCCAACGCTCGTTGTTCCATCGGCATGAGACGCTCGATCAGTATTCCCACCACCAGCAGCGACGCCGCGATCAAGGCTGTGCTGAAACGGATACTCATCCGCCACTTTTCGAACGAGGTAAGCCCTGCATCGAGATCGCTATGAATTCTTTTTGATACCGAAACCGAACTCATTGCTCTTGACCTTTCGTCGACTGGCTTCCGGGTGGAATGTCAGTGTTGGTCGTATTACCCGGCGAGATCACAATCCTCGTACCTGGGGCGACAAATTTGAGTTGCCCAACGTTCTGCATGATCTGTTCCATCGCCTCCAGATAAAGTCGTGACCAGACAAGCTCAGGGTTGGCTAGATATTGAGCGTACACCTTGTCGAAGAGCGTCACTTCCTGATCTGCGTTAGTCGTGATTTCAGTTTGAAATCGAGTCGCCTCGTTGACGAGTGTGTAACGCTGCGCCTCGGCTTGAGGGATCGTACGCGCGACGAACCCTTCCGCTTCGCGTTTTCTGGTCTCGATATGAATTTGTTCACTCTGAACATTCTCAAACGCCTGGGCCAACTGGGGCGTAGGGGTGATTTCGCGAAATTCCACGGCATTCACCTCAATACCCAGACCAAGCAGATCAAGACGATCTTGCAAAGTCTGACGAACCACCAGGGGTAAACGTTCAACTACTTCGTTATCAGAGGTGCGCTGCAATCTGAGGGTGTCCATCGCATTCCAACTAGCGACCGTTTGAACGACCGATGCGGTTGCCGCTTCCTCCAAAACACGTTCAGGCCGATCCGCTTGAAAATGATAGGCAACCGGGTCAGCGATTCGGTATTTCACGCGAACGCTCGTCTGCAAGATGTGCTGATCGCCGCATAACACGTATCCGTCGCGAATCGGATCGAGTACCGAAGTCTGATTGCTTGCCTCGCTCAGTTGAAGCCGTCCGATTGCTACTTCGCGTTCCTCTTTGACCGGAATGCGGATGACCTCATCAATGGGGTAAGGCCAAGCTAACAGCATGCCCGGCTGTTTGACTTGATCGCTCGGGGTTGAGCCGACAAGCTTCCCGAAACGAGTCACCAAGGCAACTTCGTTCGGTTGCACCATCGTGATCCCGGAGCACCAGAACAAGATCATGAGCAGGATCGCCATGGCTCCAATGATTCGCATCCCCGCCCCGACTCCAGCACCGATCTGTTCGGCACGTTGAGAGCGATTGTTCTTGGGAGATGGCGGCTGGGGGAACGTTCGCTTTTCACTCATGGTTGCCCCTCGATGTTCGTTCGCGGATCCACCTGAGGTAGTCTTACAGTGCGGTCATTGGAAGTGGTTGGCTGCGTGGGCGGAACTGCGGCGTTGGGTACCGGAGGAGGCGTGGTCAGCAGGTCCATGAACCCCTCGTTTGTACGCAGAATCACAGTGGAATCGCTGCCCAAACTTCGCTTAAGCGACTCAAGTGATCGCCAGTAGCGATAGAACTCCGGATCACGCATATGTGCTTGAGCGTAAATCTCGGAAACCTTTTGCTCTGCATTGGCGCGAATTTTACCTGCTTCCAACCTTCCGTCCCGTAATATTTCTTCACTGCGAACCAAAGCATCGTCACGGATTGCGTTCGCATCTTTGTCACCCACTGCTCTAAGCTGCTTGGCTGCTGATTCCCGTTCCGCTTTCATTTGGGCTAAAACGGCCGAAACGTTCGAGGCTTCGTAGGCAATTCGGTTAATGCCAATTTGTCGAATCTGGATTCCGAACTTGTCGAGTGCGTTTTGCTGAACGTCTGCCAATAGTTGCTGTTCGATACGCACGGTCTGCACTTGGTCTGAGTTCGTTGAGACCAACGCAGATAGGTCATAGCCCCCCATTCGGTTATTTTTGGCGGCGGTAACCATCCCATCGATTTTGGCTGATACTGCCTCTACGCTTCCCGAAGACTGCAAAAACAGAAGCGGATCGGAAACATCCCAAACGACAAACGTTGAAAGAACCACGTTACGTCGATCGCGAGTTAATGTCGCTGTATACGGCGTGTTGAAGACATGCTGCCGCAGATCCACCACGCGAGCGTCCTCGATCGGCCAAGGCAACTTGAAGTATGCACCTGGCTCCATCCATTGACGCGTTGGTTTTCCAAATCTCGTTACGACGACCGCTGTTCCTTCAGATACCTGGACATAACAGGGATAGGCAATCAAAAGCAAAAGAATCGAAATGCCTAATCCAATTCTGACAAATCGGGTCCATAGTGCTGTCGGCGGTATCGGTTGGTTATTGGTTACGTTATCCATGAGGACTTTCAATTCGGCAGGCTACTGTGACTGCAATGAGAGCGGTGGAATCATGTTGGGCGAGATCGCTGCGTTCGGATCAGTCAACAAGACATCCTGGAGTTCGGTATCGATGACATACACTCGACGACCTGGCAGTGCCTTTTCAAAAGTGTCAAACCACAGCCGAGCACGATATGTTTCCGGGGCGGCTTGGTACGCTTTGTTGGCCTCGGCGAAGTGCGATGCTTCCTGACCGGCAAGTCCCACGCGTCGTGCGGCTTCTTGCCGGGCGGTGGCCACCAATGCAAACGATTGCTTTTCGGCAGCAAGAAGTTTAGCGGCCGCGTTTCCGCGAGCTTCGATGATAATTCTTTGGGCGTCGCTTTCCGCATTGCTGACATCCAAGTAAGCATCGGCAGCTTCGACTGGAGGATGCAAGCTAAGCAGGCTTACGTCGACGAGATCAATTCCTAGTTGCATCTGCTGAGACTTTTGAGCGACCTTGGCAGCGATTCGATTCGCGAACGCCTGACGATCTTCGGTGAGAACCTGATCGAGTGACGCGTTTTCCGTTTCTTCACGCAAAACTTGATATGCGATTGCCTCAAGTGCTGCGACAGGGTCGGCATGCCGAATCAAGTAGTCCTTCAACTGATCGACTTGCTTACCTACCTGAAAGTAGATCTGGGCATTCACGGCCACAAGTTCCGATTGTGTTCCTAGAACCAAGGCAAACTCGTTGGCGTGTGGTTCCGTCCAAAGCAACGAGCGAGGCTGGTCCGCTACAACTGCTTTTTCGTCGACGGTCTGCGAAAATCCAATCTGGAGCGTTCGGATCTCACCCACCGATACACGTCTCACCTTGCCAAAGGGCCAGGGTGCGTTCAGATGGACGCCCGGCTGTAGCGGTTCCGCTAGGACGGTTCCTAGTATTTCCGAGAGGGCCAATTGATCAGGCTGGACAATCACCAGTGAGGTCGAAAGCCAGAACAGTAGACACGTCAAGACAATCGCTACTGGTGTCGTTCGGCGAAAGAAGCGAATCGACCAGGAAGAGCGGAGACTCAGTCCAAAACGCTTCTCGGCGATCTCAAAGAGTGTATCAAGTGGATTCCACGAGGAGAGCAACAGCTCTCGAAACAAGGAATCGAATGGGGTAGTCGTGGTCAGGTCATCGGTCTGAGTTTTCTGTTCCAACTGAAACCATGCGACCAACAATCTCAGCAGGCTTTCGCTGATTATACAGATCAAGTAGACATGGAGCACGACTGCCAGCCATTGTGGCGTCTGGGGCAATACCGACGAAGTCAACTGGGCTATAGCGGCCAAGAACCAAGCAACGCGCGTTTCATGAAGCGTTAATTGGATCGTCGATAGCGTACCCGTGTCGCCATGAATTCCCTGCGTCATCTTTCCCAAGGCAGTCCATAAACTGGCAGCCAGAATCGCTAGGATTGCCGAGGTCGCAATCTCTTGCGGGGATAGGGGGCGTGCGACTTCTACCCGGCCGATTAAAAGTGAAAATACGACTCCGATCAACAGGACGACCAATGGTCCCGCAATGAAAATACATTGAAGTGACCATCTCTCGACGACCTGGCGATGGTCCGAAGACGGTATCGCCTGTAACTTGAGTGAGCGGCGGGTCGACCATAGTAGCACACTGGTCAGTAACAACTGGATACTAAGACCGCGAAACAGTGCCGATTCACTGAAGAATGCGTAGCCGAATGAAAGGGCCGCACTTACTCCCACAATCCATAACAGTTGCCCTAGCCAAGCATTGACTTCGGGGGATACCGGTGAGGAATGATTTTGCTGGGATGGTTCACTCATGGCTGCTCTCCCGTGCACGCCTTCTTGCACGTATGAAATTGATCGATGAGATCGGCTCCCTTTTGTCTTGCTTCCACTGCGGTTAAATCGGTTTGGGTCATCTGTTGGCTTGTTTCCCAGAGCAAAGCACGTAACTGACGAATCTGGCTAGCCTGTTCGTTATTCGGAACACTGAGGCGTAATACCCAGCCGACTGGAAGTCTGGCAGCGACGGTATCCCATTCGGCCAGTTTCTGCCGAGCGGCTATTGGGCGATTCGTTTTCACGGCGATCGCCGCATCGGCCGAGATCTTCTGCATTTGTGCGAAAGACTCGTCAACGCTCGGAAACAGAGAGTACAACAGCATGACCGATCCTAGGGCAATCATCCCGACCATTGCCAATCCGATCTGGCCAGGCGTCAGTTCGACATTCCAGCGACTCGGAGTGGCTTCCACCTCATTCGTTGGCTCTGGATCCTCTCGGAAAGACAGTCTTTGCCAGCGAACGACAACGCCCCACAACATAAGGATCACCAAAAAGGTTGAACCTGCCAGCATGATGACATCGGTGTGTTTTAGCTGTTGGTCTCGTGCCATATTGAATTGAGAAAATGTTGCGTGGTAGGGCTTGGCAAGCGTATCGAGACCATGGGTTTCTTCTTCTTCGCCAACAGACGGGGGAAATACCGTATAGGTTCCATAGCTGAGCGTCGCAGAGAAGATCAGTGTGGCCAGCAGAAGTGCTATCGTTCGCTGGGACCCCCAGATTGTTCTCATCGCGAACAACGTTCCCCCACACCAGGCGACACCCAGTAGTTGCAGCGCAATTGCACACGCAAACGCGAGATGCGTATGATGAATGGCGGATATGGCCATCGTAAATGTGATCGGAGTTACTATCTGAGGCCCAGTCAACGCCATCGTCTTGAGTGGACCACTCACATTCTGATAGGAAAAGATTTGTTCGAACGCACCGGAAGGGATCATGCCAATCACCATGCCAGCGATCACTGTTCCCAGCATGATATAAACCGCCGACCAACCCGTAACAATGCGCCCTGCGGCAATAGTGGCATTCCACAGCCGCGTTGTACCATGCGTCGCCACCGGCACAGCCTCGATTGAACTCGCTGCTGACTCGTCTTGAAAACGACCTGCGACTTCCGCGACCAAAACGGCATAGAGACACGCTACCAGCAGAAAGACCCCACATTGCCAGATTGGCAACACGCTGATCGCGTATAAGATCGCCAATGGATTGACCAAAGGGGCTACCAGCCAGATCACGGCTATGTCACGTCGTGGTAATCCTCCTTCGTAAAGTTCCTTTACGATCGGCAGTACTCCGAAGGCGCATACCGGCACGCAAAGGCAGCCTGCAATCAAGCGAAACGTACGCCCAATCCTTCCCTCTGCTCCAAGCCAACGCTTGAGAAATTCGACTCCTCCAGTTACACGAAGTCCTGCGGCACAAAGGACACCGACAAGGATCGTGGCAGATGACTCCACAAGCACGCGGATGATCGTTATCAACAGCGTGACGACCCATTCTTCCGGAGAAAAAGTGTTCCAGAAATATGCCAGCGTCATCGATTAATCTCGCGTCACAGGAACAGGGACTGTGCTCAGCATTTCGTTAATCAACTCCCGAGCATCATCGAACTCACCCGACAAGCGAACGTTTAAAACGGGGTAAGCCATCTCTTGAATATCGTCCGGGGTTACGAAGTCGCGACCATTGAGGTGTGCCCAGGCCTGGGCAACACGCTGCAGTGTCAAAAGCCCGCGCGGACTAACGCCAAGGGTGACCTCGCTACGCTGCCGGGTGAATTCCGCCAATTCCACCATGTATCGCAGCAGATTTGTTTCAATATGCACCTGAGACACGTGGTTCTGAAGTTGTTGTAATTGCCGCGTCGTCAGGACTGGTTCGATCGCAGTTCGGTCCCGATCAGAGTGTCCGATACTAGAGGCCAGCATCTCGATCTCATTTTGCTTGCCAGGGTAACCAATGCTCAGCCGCATGGCAAAGCGATCGAGCTGAGCTTCCGGCAAGGGGTACGCCCCATGACTGTCGATCGGGTTCTGTGTCGCAATGACAAAGAAAGAGTCTGCCAAGCGGTGGGAATGCTTATCGATAGTGACCTGACGTTCGGCCATCGCCTCGAAAAGCGAAGATTGGGTTCGTGGCGTGGCACGATTGATTTCGTCTGCCAGCAAGACGTCTGAAAAAACTGGCCCAGGGACAAACTCGAACTCGCGGCTCTTCTGATTGAACATATTGAACCCGGTTACATCGCTCGGCATCAGGTCTGGCGTGCACTGAACCCGAGCGAAGTCGCCACCAATCGAAGTAGATACGGCCTTGGCCAGGGTTGTCTTTCCTAGCCCAGGTAGGTCTTCCAGCAATATGTGCCCTCGGGCCAACACGCAGGCAATAACCTTCTCGACAACGTCGGATTTACCCTTAAGGGTTTGGTTCAACGCCTTACGGATGCCGTCGATCATTGGCTGAAACTCGCACTTCCCCTCATGGTCAAGTACTTGTAGTTCAGTTTCGGGCGCAGTTTTCACGATGGCTCCTTGGAAGCAAATTCAGAAGTCTTAGGGGATTTCGAATGGACAAAGACCGTGAATGCTTCGTCGCAAACACGGCTGATATCTAGTTGCGAAATAGGGCAATGGACGGCCGCCGAATAGAGTGCCCAGTTGATGGCGACAACAAACTCTTGTGATACCGATTGACGATCTGGCGACTGACAACGGGCAACAAGCCACCTGGTGAAGGTCTGGCCTTGGGGACGTTTTTCGCCGCGTAGCCAAGCTCGCCACTGCATCAGATGAGCCGTCCACAATATTCGGTTTCGCTCGCTACCCTGCCAGGGAAGTCGATTGGCAAATCGCAAAGCAATGTCTGTCAGACGCGCGAAGAACATCAATAATGCTGCCATACAGTCTACTGCGATCCCAAGCGACACCCAGTGCCGTACACACCAGTTTGCCACTGCGGCACAGGCAGCTTGAAGTTGCTGCCATACCGTGAGTCGTGGTGCCAATAGTTCGTAGCCAGGCGTTGGTTCGAGTGGATGCCAAACCCGACCATCCCACGAGACTTCCACCCAGAAGTGGACGCTGTCTTGGAATACCGGGGTTTGATACGTTCCTGCATCGAAGTGCTGAGGGTCGGCATAGAATCCGCTCACCACGCGCGACGTGTAGCCCAGCTCTCGCAGCAAGAGGGAAGTCGCCGTGGCAAAGAGAAAGTCGGGCCCTTGCTTCGTTTCAAAAAGAAACTCTTCAACTGGAAACTCGGTCTCTTCATTCATTAGGCTATTAGGCGAATGTGTGTAGTCGCTTTTTAGGCGATCTCGGATAGCACTAACTTGCGCCCAGCCAGGCGGCAGCCCGGCGGTCCATTCCAATGCCAATTCCCGAATTTTCGGAATGGACATGTCTTCTTCAGGAAGGGATAGACTTTGCCGAAACTTTTTAGTTGCGTATTCATCCTGCAAAGTTGATTGGCTTACTAAAAATGACTGTGTTCGCATCACCGTTAGTTGCGGAATAAAGTCAACGGTAATGCGAGGATGACCGTCGTTGGCCAGTGCGAACATGTCCTCGCGATCGACATCTTTGATCTGAAAACGAGCCATTCGCGGAGGTGAAGGGACACGGTCAGTCTTCAGGTTAATGAACTTCAGCAGGTGCTCTTCGGTTGAATGTATGTGCTCGTCCGACAGCGGACACGAGAGGTTGTACCAGGGCTTGCCATCTTCCTTGATCAGCTGAATAGGAGGTTCCTGGTGACCATCGCGGGCCAGGAGGTTGACGCCGTCGAATTGATCGTAGATGGTAGTCCGTAAATGAAGGGGCACCCTACCTTTGACGTAGAACAAAGCAGGAGACTTTTTATCGTCGAGCCGCTTTTGCCGACGGGCTTCGTTTCGTCGCAAAAGGCTAAAGTCGTTCCCTTTGGATTTGCTCGTGGCGACCCGCGAGTGGCGATGCTCAAGCTTTGAGGGAGGAAGACTGACCGCTTTTTGGAGAGACCTCTTTTTCACGACAGGCGCATCGTATGTGTCGTCAAATACGTCAAAGAGGCTCGGCATCTTAGATTCGAGAAAGATCTCGCTCTCGGTCGGACCGAAACTCATCGCATCCTTGGTGCCTTGAACCAGGTCATCTCCATCCCCCACGCCCCCTTGCGAACGAACATCCGAAACGCGATTTCCCCCAGAACTGGGCATGAATCCAGCCAATGCGCGGGTAGCATGGTCGGTACCGGCGAGACCTATCGCCGCTGCGGCTACGAGTATGGCCAGAACAAACGCGATTCCAACTGCGTCACGAGGAATCTCTGACTTGGTCCCTTCTGGGAATTTTCCTGCAATACGGTCCCAATACGAAGTGACCAGCCAACCGACACCCAGTACCGCATACACAATCCCGCAAATGGTGACCGACCAGTAAACACTCATGAAAACACTGAACGCCATCAAGGCCAGGCTTATTAAAGTGCTCAAATTGGCGATTCGTTTTTCGTATCGGAAGGCCAATGAGGCAATCATCAAGTTACGTAGAGCGAGTGAGAACTGTCCCTCAAGCAGCTGACCTGACCTGGGCTGTACCTGGTAAATAACCTGTTCGAAGATAAAGTGCCCTACGACAACCCCGACCAGCAACGTGATTACGCGATGATCATGTGAAGGATAGGACGGTGAGAAGTAGCGGGCACATTGCCACGCCAAAGCGCCAACAACGGCTACCTCGATCCACTGCCACCAGAAGCCAAGGCCACCGTGACTGATTGCCAATTGCATGCCTACTGCGGCCGTCAGCACCATTGTCAGATGGAGTTGTTTTGTAAATTGATCAGTCACCGCACCAGGCCTCTCTACCTCGAGAATTCCACTGAGAAAGCAACTGGCGGGCCGCCGTATGAGGATCTTCGATGTGGATCCAGGATCGACATGGCTTCAACGTTTCGGACGTGCTAGGTTCGCTCGGTGCCGTCAAGAATCCGTCGCTTCGCAGGATGACTGCACGCGGGGTCGGCATCTCGGACGTGCTCAGATCTGTTGTGATGGCAACCGACCAGTCGCAACCCGCATTGGCTCGCAGCAACGGAGTGGCGGAAGCAATCGGGCTTAGACGTGCCAATCGATCCATCGTCTTATGGATACTTGATTGAGCGCCCGTCATATGCTCTTCGTGGGTACCAAAATCGAGGACCACGACGTTGTGCTGCTGGACAAGCTCCAATGCAATACTCGCGGCAATGCGAATAGCCCACTCAAAGGTTCCTTCGGGACCCTGACCAGAGTGCGAATCGCGCCGAAGATCGACGAAAATACGAGCTCGCGTTTGAGCGCAGCCTTGACGTTCCGATACGATAAATCGTCCATGCCGAGCGGTTAGCGACCAATGGATCGTGCGGAGCGAATCGCCTTGGCGAAAGGGACGTACCCCATTGCGTTCCCCTTCCTGACCGATCCGTTGACTGCTGGGCGAGGTGATTGTTTGATGTTTACCTTGAGGCAACGGAAAATTAGAGAGCCGAAAGGTCCTCGGCCAAACCGTCAAATCATGCTGCACGGATACGGGTTTCTTGGCCTTCCACAAGCCAAAAGGAAACTCGGTCACTATCCGGGGTGATGAATGTGGATAGACACCACGTTGCGGGGGGTGAAACTGCCAGACAAACTGACAGCGAGACCAGCCAGGAATACGTGCCAGGGCAATGGCCGAATGCTCCTCGCTACTGTTCCGCATCTCGGCGAAGAAACCGTTCTCGATAGCCAGCCCCCAAACAGGAATCGGCCAGCGATTGATGATCTCTACGGTGACTTCGGCCTTTTCCCCTTCGCGACAACGGCGGGTGCGAAACTTCAGCTCACAGGCAATCCCACGCAGTCCGACCCACGGCCAGACTATTCCGAGGCCCACAACCGACAGAATGGTCAACATCAGCACGTAACCTTGCGGCGTGACAAAAATGCCCATCGTCAGGGCGACTGCGGCTAGGGCCAGCAGAACTCCGATGGGTGTCTTCAGCCAGTACACATACCGATTCGCCCACGGCGTGTAGTCGGTCGTCAACCAAGCCCAGCGGTTGACAGACATTTGATCGTTGCTCATATGCGTTGATTCCCAAGCAAGCAGCGCACAGCGTCAACGCCGTTGCGCCAACTCCTGCTCACGACTTGTTCTCACCTATTTAGAGTTGCATCACCACTTCGCAAAACTGATCGCAGCGGTTTCTCTGAATGGACAGCAATTGCTTCTATGTCTCCCTGCTGCCGTGCGACTCAGAATGAGCCAGAACAGTGAAAGAGTGTCTTCAATCGCTAGTGGAGAGACCAAATAGATATGTCGTTAGGACGTACGTCTCGCGCACGAAAAATTCGACACACTTATCTGACACGGAAGCCTTAGCAGATGGGCGGCCCGCGCGGAGAAGGAAGCCCGTGTGGGCTCTGAGATTGTTGCGATTGTTCGCAAACATGAAGCTGATTGGAATTGCAGAAAGAGGAAACAACCGGCTGATCAAGTAGTAGCGTTCCCTGGTGAAAAACCGCAATGATTTCGCAAAGAGCACAATCATGCCCAGTGGTCCACTGGCTCTTGCCTAAGTCGACATGCCCAACTGAGTGAGTCGAAGCGATCTCATGCGTGTGCTGATGATGTTCATGAGCGTGCCCACATTGAGAGTGCGTATGTGCATGGCAGCCCGTCGAGACATGACCGTGCGAGGAGCAAGTGTGATTGTGATGCCCCAATCCAGGAATCGCGTGCAGCACATGAGCCCCACCAGATCCAAACAGGATCACGGTCAGGCAAAGCCATGCGGCAATGCTTCGGATTGAGGGAACCTGTTTCACAAATATTATCCTAGCCAGGCTGACTTATCTCACAGAAAGTATTTGCATTTTGCTTTGCCGTGCCGCTATGCGTCAATTGTCGTTTTGCCGGAGAACCAAAACTTCACCGACTCATCACAACGCTTAACCATGCAAGTCAGGTTAGACGAATTCACTACTACTTCTCTTGGGATTATAGTCCACAGGAAGCATAAAAGGCAATAAACTCGCTTATGCGAATAGGTTGCATCTCCGAAACTCGCCGAAGACTTAACCTGCCATTTACGCTTCTGCATGGTCACTCTCAGCTGAAAAGGCCTTGAGGGCCGCATGGCCGCACTCCCCCCGTTGTGGTTGCGTTTCTCCGCCATGCGTTAGCCAATCAGCCGACGATTCTCAAAACGCCTGTGCATGTTGTTCCGCAATCACGCGATTCGCTAGGCCGTAAGAAGTCTAAAAACGTTCGCTTTGAGCTTCGATAAAGAGAGCATCGTCAGAAGAAATAATAGAAGGCCACTTATCTTCCAGATGGTCGCTGCAACTCGTCGCTCGTAATTGCAAAGTCATGCGTGGCGTCTTCCATCGGCAGGTCAACCTCGGTTTTGTAGTTATCCACCAGCACCTCGATGCTACTCGACTCCGACGGGTCGGCTGATTCAGGATCGACTACCTCACCACGGTAGCCTTCAATTCGGACCCGATGCGGCCCACCAATGATGCCTCGTCCCCCTTCGGTGTTGGTATCAAAACGGCCGTCACGGATCCTTGCGATTCCCTGCGGGCCGGTGTGGCCTTTATTGAAATCGGGTTCAAAGGTGATCATGCCATTGGGAATCGGTTGCCCATCGAGCGTCACCGTACCCGAGACACGATTTCGTGCGGTGCCATCCCCCCCGCTGCAACCCACGCACAAAGCGAACGTTGCCAGGATTCCGAATGTGGCAATTATCGAGGAGCACGCTCGGCCCACACGATGAGAAGCGGGCTCAAGCGAATTGGTTTCCACCATCGTCCAGTCTTTCGTAAAGTTAAATCGCAGCCAGGGTATCGAAAGCGGGTTATTCGGAGGTGACCGTCTCGCCGCCATTGCGGCTCGCCATCGCCCGATAGACGGTCATCGCGACACTTTCCGATACACTGCGGACGGAACCGTCACCCAGCAGAAACTGTGCGACACCTGGATGCTCGCTGCCGAAACTGGCATCATTCCAGTTTGTACTGGCCGAGACATAGCCGACCGCATTGATCGCGTTGAAAACATTTTTGGCAGAAGCGGAATGCACGCCACCACTCTGTGTTTCACCACCACGGGTCCACGGGCGATGACAGCCAGCATCCTTCCAGCTAATTTCGCCAATGGCCAACGTGTTGCTTGTGCCATCGGTAATATCAGCGAATCGCATTTCTTTCTGCCATTGAAAGAAACCCTGAAGCGATGCACCACCTTGACCGCCGAGGGTATCCAATTCGTAGTCGTCCCCCGTCTGCACGTTTTCACCTTTGGGACCTAGCACACCATAGTAATGATTGGTGTATCGATCACTTTGTCCGCTGTAGGTCGAATTCTGAATGGTGCCGCTTGGGCACAGCAGCGCATCGATGCGATTAGTGGCACGCACGTCGTTAGACGACGTGATCTGCAAGTTACCCGAGGCATCGCGTGGGAAGAGATCGTAAAGGTTGTCCTGCTCAATGAAAGGCAACAGGTGCACGACATAGCTAATGTTGATACTCCCGGCGGTGAACGTTGGAAAGTTCCCATAGGTATCGTGATGATTGTGGAGGGCTAAACCCAACTGCTTCAGATTGTTCTGGCATTGCATCCGTCGGGCGGCTTCGCGAGCCTGTTGAACGGCCGGCAAAAGCAGCGCGATAAGAACTCCAATAATCGCAATCACGACCAGCAATTCGACGAGTGTAAACCCTCGTGATTTGCTCGAATGAACGTTCAACATGGTGATTTCCTTTTACGATCCAGAAAAGTTAAATGGAAGGATGAGAATCAAATTAGTAAGAGCTGAGTAATTTGTGCTTTTACACACAATGAAATGTGCTAACTGTTGACATTCGGCAACTCGAAACCACTGCGCGAAGGTCTGGCAAGCAGTTGATTCGCTTCGGGCGAGTCGTGGAACTGTTCGGTCTGGGGGTTGAACTGCAACGTCGGACCAAGTTGATACGTGGCGTTCGATAAATTTATGCCGGCTGCGTCGACCAGATGGCGCTTCATCTCGTCGAACGATTCCGCAGCTATCTGGTTTTCGGATAGACCTTTAGGTGAGTTGTTGAATGAAGTCTTCTCGCCCAGGCGATAAGAAATATTGCCCAGGTGAGCCACCACACCTGTACGATGCCCATCCAACATGTCCGAGGCCAGGTCTTCGCTTTTGCGGCTACGGACACAATCGACGAAGTTTTGAAAGTGAGCGCGGGCGTAATTTTCGGGAAGTCCGCTTAGAGGGGCTCCCTCGATCACTTCCCCGGTTTTCTTTCCGCGAGGGTAGAATTTTCCATCTTTGATCGTCCCTTCGTCGGTGTGAAAATCAATGCCCATTCTCAGCGGCTTGTCGAAGTGCAGTCCCCGTTGTTGGCAAACCAACTTGGCGTCACCGAAATCGTAAAGCGTTAGCTGTGTATTAGGGGTTTCGGCCTGGTCTTCGTATCCGAAGCGACCGCCAAGACTAACAACGGACTTCGGGTCGGCGTTCTCGGGCATCGCCCAACGTGCCATCTCAAATTCGTGAGCACCAAGATTGCCGATCTCACCGGCACCATAGTCCCACATCCAATGCCACTGATAGTGAACCAAATTTGTCCGAAAAGGCTTCATCGGGGCCGGCCCAGTCCACAGGTCGTAGTCCAACTCGCGGGGCGGCGGGACCGCAGCCTTGAATCCGATGCTCGTTCGAGGACGAAAGATTTGAATGTTGGCCGTCTGCAACTTGCCGTACTTGCCTTCGCGGATGTCGGTTGTGTAGGCCTGCCACTTGGGATCGGAACGCCACTGCGTACCGTGCTGCACGATACGGTTGTACTTTTGGGCCGCTTCCACCATGCGGCGGCCTTCCACGATGGTGTGGCTACAAGGCTTCTCGACGTAAACGTCTTTGCCTGCCTGACATGCCCAAATGGTCATCAGGGCATGCCAGTGATTGGGCGTCGCGATTGAGACCGCGTCTAAGCTCGCATCATCAAGTGCCTCGCGGATGTCTTGCACGCAATGCGGCTTTTTTCCTGTCTGTTGCTCTACTAACGCGCTTCGCGATTTGAAAAGACGACTGTCGGGATCGACGAGGTGGGTGACCTCAACATCCTTCATTCCCCCGAAGACAGCCATATGGATTTTTCCACGACCGTTGATTCCGGCCACGGCAACACGAACCCGATCATTGGCTCCGAGGACTTGGCCGGAAGACTTGGTTCCGGAAATCGTTATCGAGGCAGCAACGCCGCCGGCAGCCACCTGCTTCAAAAACTTGCGACGGGTAGGTCGATTCATGGTCGATCACTTTGAGGAGTTTTATGCTGGCGAGATTCGAAAAGGACTTGTTTTCTTAACGACGACACCACCGGCTAGGAAAGATCAGGCGTCACTTCTTTGAGGTAAGGATGTAGAGCCTCGAAGTGCTTTTCAGCTGCTGCAACCTGTTCATCGCTAAGCTTGAGTTCTGAGATTTTGGGTGTGGTAGGAGTTGACTTGCCTGGCCCGTAATTGCGCGACACTAAGTTTTTAAATACGCCTCGCTTCTTCCAGATGTACAAGTTGGCACCGCGAAGACTACCAGGCTTCACTTTGACCATTTGAATGAACTTATTAAATATGTCCTTCAAAGTCTCCGAATCTTCACCACTTTGCTGTAGTTCCCAGATTTGGGTGAGAACGTCCGCATAGGCAGCGCGTTCTGTAATCACACCTTCCGAGCCGAGGTCCGATTCTTTGAGCCAATGAAGCCCGCCACGCGCACTAAACACACGACGAACCGGAGGCATCTCGGCAAGCGAGGCCCGCATTCGCCCTAACACATCGCCGGCCTCTTCCTTGATATAGCCAAAGTGCGGATGCTCCTTAGCCAAATCAATCATCAGTTGCGGCGAAGGAAGTGGCCCTTTGTAGGCAACACCACCGGTTGTCTGGAGAATCACCGGACGCTTGGCCACTTCCGCCAAGGCGTTCCAATATTGACGCAAATCGTCTTCCGTTTTCCCAGAGTCAGGCGGTCGAGAGATTATCGCCTCGGGCGCCAACTTTTCAGCATGCTCGGCAAATTCGAGCATCTCTGCGGTATCCTTCCCCTGGACGCCGAGGCATAGCGAAGTAGGCAGACTTCGGGCAGTTTCGGCCAACACCTCCATCCCCTTCTTCTTCTCGTCCATAGTCAGCAGATCGACGCTATCTCCTGACTGGGGCCAGATCATCCCTGGGCAGCCACCCCAAGCAACGAACTTGGCCTGCTTAGCCAAGACATCGTAATCGACCTCTCCTGACTCTGTGAACGGAGTGGACAGAATCGGAAACGGTCCCCGAACCTTGGGGTCGGCCTGAGCAGCGGTGTCGTTTTGTTCAGCAAACAAAGGTTTTCCCGGCAGAACCGCGCTGGCCACGACCCCAGAAAAACCAGCTACTGCGCCTTTAATTACCGCCCGACGGGATATGTTCTGCTTAAACACCATGGTGCTCCTTGGAGTTCAATTTAAATATTGCATATTGCATATTACAGTAACAGTGCTCGGCCTAATGAGCAAGAGAAAGCTCTTGGAAATCATTAAAAACAAAAAGATTCCCTTCCATAAGTTTTCTCAGATGGAAGCTCGAGGGCCGAATCGTATTTCCACGATAATCCAAGGTTGGCATTTGGTGGGAGAACGCAGGACTCTAATGAAAAAGGCAAGCGGCCCAGTAGCGGGACGAGGCGTATTACCTAAAGAGATGCCCGCTTAACCGGCTTCTTCTTCCGGGAAGTGATTTTGAATGAAGTCTTCCAGGAAGGTGTCCAGGTGTGACTCGATTGCTTTTTGTGAAGCGTCCGAATCCTCGGAAAGAAGGGCTTCGACGATCACCAGGTGTTCCTGGTTTTCTTCTATTCGGACAAAGCGGTCCGAAGCACGCAGCAAGATATAATAAGCATCCGCCATTGCTTTGCAGATTGTCCAGCAGCGAGCTATTTCTTCTTGCAAACGTCGATTTTGGCAATATGCAGCAATCATCGTATGCAAGCGAATATCGAGCTCTCGAGTTGACTCGCTGGATGTCGCGGTCGGAGCTTCACTGATGACTTGTATCAATTCGTCGTGCATCAGCTCCAGTTGTTCTCGTGGTATTTTTCCACATGCACAACGGATCGCTTCACGTTCCAGTATTTTCCGAAATTGGATTAGGTCCCGTGCTTCTTGAGGACCAAATTCGCGAACCAATGCTCCTTTATGCGGAAGGACCTCCACCATTCCCAGCGATTCCAGCTCCATCAGGGCTTCTCGAACCGGCGTTCGACTCACTCCGAACTGCTCTGCGAGTGGCTGTACGGTGAGTTTCTCGCCAGCTTTGAAGTGACGCGCAAAAATACCAATGGCCAAACGCTGGCTGACTTGCGTTCGCAAACCGCCACGTTGAAGGGGTTTCGTAATGTCGCTCACCGAAGCAAGTGACAATGGCTGAAGGTCCGTTGCAGATTTCATGCTGTATATTGTATACAAAAAGCGATTTGATTTGCCAGTCGATTTACGAGTGGTTGCGCTATCTTAACCAGGAGCGGCCAGCGACGCATATTTGGAATGCAAGAGAATCTCTTTCACGACCGCTTCGCGAAATGCTGCAGTGTCGGGGAATCGACTTTCCAGTAATAAGAGCGGAGCGTACTGCAGATAGAAGACGAGCAACTCAGTGATCTACAATGGGAGTGTCTCGGCTGGTCCCGTTACCGCCAGAGGCACGAGACCCTGCTGACATGTAAAGCCGGCCAGGTTATTTGAGTGATCCGATCCGAATGTCACTCATCGGAGCCATTCGGGCTTAAGTAGTGGCCATCTTATAGCTTTCGCGAATACGGTTCGTTTGACAAAGCAGTTGGCGTAACGCAGACGCACGAAACTATGAAACCTGCGGAAAAGTTTTCTCGTTGGACTACGGAGATACGACCGGCACAACAACATAAGGCGTTTCAATCTGCCAGTTGGGCCAGAACTCGCCTCCGGAGTCATGTCGCGCTTCGAGGTAATATTGGAAATCGAATTTGGGGTCGAGTTCCTTGGCACGGATAAACGCGTGGTAATTTCCGTCCGGAACATGTTTGATCATCGAAATGCGTTTCCACGCGTTCGTTTGATTGAGGGGGCGATAATATACCGACACGTTGTTCAGCGGCCGATCACTTTCTATTTAAACACTTAGCGTGAGATTTTTCCCCGGCAAGGCTGTTTCAATTCGCTTTCGGTCACATTTCGATCTTCTATCGCATTCTGGTCCCACTGTGAGGTAGATCTCGGTAAGATTCGAAATAATAAGCTGAGGCCCAATTACTGTTCATTACTTTGTACTAAACATGTTTTCAGGCTAATGGTTCGCCAGCAGGCAGTCAGGGCTCTCTAGCCTTACAGATTCTTAATTTGTGCTCACCCTTAGGGACGCAGACCGACAATTAGCACGGGATCGATTCCGCCGGTTGCTTCAAGGAACTCGAGTTTTCTCAAGGACTCACCTTCGTCGTAGCCTAGGTCACTCAAGTCAATGGAAACGGCTAATGCACGCGCGTCAATGTTGACTTGGCGTCCGTGCATGAATTGATTGTTCTTCAGATCGTCCACGGAACGTGTTACTTCCTGCGAGCGATAGGTGCAGTGTGGAAATAAGTCCAGCGCGAACGGAGAATTTAATCCGATATCGAACTGCTCGACGGTTAGAGTGCGCTTGTTGGTACGTTCGTCGCCGGATCGTAAGATCAGTTTATCTCCATTGGGATCGTATACCAGAAGCTGCAAATCGAAGATGACGATATCTGGTCCAGGTGCATTTACGATCGGTTCGTCGAATTCCACACGCATTGGGACTTCATGAGTCGAATGGGCGATCGGGTTGATAATTCCCGTCACCAGACTAAAGTCGCCGTGCAGTAACTTCAGACGATCTTCGCCCTCCGGAAGTGAGTCGCCCATTCGGGTACAAAAGGTTGCTACGTTCTTTCCCGATTCAAAATGAACAACGCGAGCTGGGATCAACGCATCTCGTTCGATCGTGCTGGTGACTCCGTTTCGCTGAACGGTAAGGCTAACCAATTCGTCCGCGTATGAGTCGCTCATAGTTGCTTCATAACGGATGACACGGTCTGGTAGCCGGTCCATGTAGGAATGCGAGTAAAGAGGATCCTCTAAGCGGCGTGGAGGTAAACCAGGATCAACCTGTGCGGTATCACCGCTGCGAAGATGCATGATTGGGCGTGTGCCCGGCTCAAGGGTCGACATTGTGGCTTCTCCCTCGATCACCGCTAGATGTGTTTCACCGGTTTCTGCGATGTTCACCACGAAGCGTGTTCCCAGGTCGATAATCTCCGCAGAAGGACTAAGCAGTTCAAATCCCTCAGCTCCGGGAGGAGCGTATACCGAACATTTCCCAGACCGCACGAGCAATGATTCGGTTCCCTTGGCTGTGAATACACTTGGAGCCTGAATGACAGCACGGGCACCGGATTGAAATTGAAGACTTAGGTATCCTTGGGTGAGGACATATTTTTTACCAATGGTCACCTTCTGACCGGGACTTGGGTCGCCTCCTTGGCCGAAGAGACTTGCGTTGGCTACCTCAACAATCACCGGAGAATGATCCTCATGATTTCGCTGTGGAGCAACTGCTAATGGATCCTGAGATGCTGTCACGAACAAGATAGATCCGATCGAGAGCAGGGCAAGAATGCTTGCCGCTAAGCCTGCCAGGAAGAGCCTATTCCGCCACCCCTTGCCATTGCCAGATGCCAGGATAGATCGCGAAGCCGAAGCCGAAGCCTGAACCGTTTCTAATATGTCATCATCCGAGCGACTCAGTTGGTCCAAATCGAGGTGTACACTCATGGCTTGTAAATAGGCGATGCGGAGTGCCTCCGATTCAGCGAGGGCACTTTCCAGATCTGCTTTTTGCTGTGGAGTCAACGTGCCAGCGAGACTCGCCTCGAATAACGATGAAACACGTTGATGTTCAGATTCGCTCATAACGCCCTCACTTTGGGCAAGCCTTTGGGACTCAATGGGAAGTGGAAATTACTCAGCTTTTAAACGTTGTGCGACACACTTGGACAGGCGACGCCTTAGCAAGTACATCCGGTTGTAAAACGTGCGGACCGAGCAGCCAAGCGTTTTCGCAATCGAATCGAAGGAACGACCTTCCCAGTAAATCTGACGAATGAACGATTGCTCTCGCTCGGGCAGCGCTTGCAGGCAATTCCGCAGGGCCGCCAACCGTTGCTGGGAAGGGTCTTGATCGAATTTCTCGAGCGTGATCGCTAAGAGTTCTGATAAATCGTTTCGCGAAAGCATGCGATCCGCCACGCGTGCCCGGCGAAAGTTATAGGCCTCAAGTCGTGCAATACCACATGCCCACGATAGGAAACTGCGGTCGCGATCGTATTCAGAGTACTTTTGCCACATCACTAGGCTAATTCGCTGACAAAGGTCTTCGGCATCAGCGACATTACTCACCAGCGCGACCAGATAGAGCATGAGTTTTTCGCGAGTAGATTGCAGCATCTGATCAAATTCCTGGCGCAACTCCATCTCACGGGCTTCAGGGTCATCGTTCAATTCTTCTACTTTTCGATTCAATCCATCAGCATCCTTTGTCGCCGACAAATCAAGCTCGGACATGGCAACTCTCCGATCGCGTGTCGACAACGTCGGTCAATACTCTGTAATCACCGTACCCAACGTTCTGTTACTCACTTAGGGTGAACTCATAAACATTGGAACCAGAGCTTACGGAATACGTTTCGTTACTAGTCATCGGATTCCAATATTTTCGTGGTACCATATTCCATTCCGGGGGCACTGTCTCTGGCGTGATCTTCAACACATCATCATCAATCTCTCCAGGAGGACGGATGTTGACGACATAGTCACCGACGAGAACGTCCGGACCATCACGCATGGTCATTGTGAACTTGCCGGTCGAATCGGTGATCCCCACAGCGGGGATTCCCGTTCTTTTGTGAAGCATTACGATTGACGAACCTTCCGGAATGGTTCCAGAACCGTAAAGGACGCGTCCTTCTACTGTTCCTGTTTCTCCAGGAAGATTATGCGCTCGGGTACATCCTAAGAGTAAGCAACAGGTCGTAGCAATCAGAAAATAAGAGACGAAGCGATTTGATTTCATGACACTAAATCACCTAAAGAAGCGGATGAGATGAAGGGCAATAGGTAAGTGTTGACTTCTTGAATACATAAATGGGTCATTCGTCGACAGACGATTTTCGTGTTGGCCGTCGATGATTGTCCAGCCAAGCACAAGCCGCTTCGGCAAGACCTTCATGACCTCCGTCGAAGATGGTCAGGCGGGCATTGTCTGTCTTCCTACGCAGCTTGATATCTCGTCCATAAGTTGAATCCTTTGCCGTGTCCAGCGGTTGGGGATTCGAGAGTTTTGCCTGATCCCATAATTGCTGCATTTCTAGGTTGCTTACGACCTCGGCGTTCTGGCTCTTGGCAATTTCGTTATAGAGTCGTACTGAATGCTGAAAAGGCACCGAGCCTGTCTGGCCATCGTGAACTCCGGCTGCGATGTCCAATGGTAAATCACCCAACTGCGTGATCCAGTGAATGGGAGATCGCTGCAAGTACTCGTTGTCAACCGTTCGACTGTCGCCGGGAGCCCCGCCACAACATTTGACAATCATCTTGGCATAGTTCTGGGGATTTCCGTTGGGGGAATGATCTTGATACCATTGACCCAAGTCGCTGATTCCTACCCATGCAGAGGCTGCGGTAAATCGTTCCGGATGACGCCCTGCCATCAGCATGGTCATGTGACCACCGCCCGAAGCACCCGCGAGGTAGATTCGGCTGGTGTCGGCATTCAATTGTGTGATGGCGAAGTCGACCGAATCTAAGACATCGGCGCGCGCGGCCGCCGAACCACACGCCTGGGGATGATTATTGGGACCGCGGAAATTAGGCTCGATGAAAATCCAACCGCGATCCAGAGCAGCGTTAAGCCAATCCTTTTTATGTAAATGATAAGTGCTACTCCATGAGTGTAAGAAGACTAAGACAGGCCGTTTTCCAGTTTGACTAGTCAGGGGTAACGCATAACGCAAGGGCTGCTTGGTCTTGTCGAATGAGCTGACAAATTCTGTTTCAACGTATCGCTGACCAACCGACGAATCGGGCACCCCGGCAGATGTTGGATCAACTGCTTCTACTTGGTTCTTTATCACAACAAGTACGACGACAAGTCCAAGCAAGCAAGTAGAAATGTGGCGAGTTGCGAGCAAAGTAAAGCGTGGCATTAGGAAAACATTCAACAAAGGAATATGGATGTCTCAGAGTCAGACATAAATTTGCGTGTACTGACTCCGAGTGTAGCATTTTCTGGTCAACGACTAGAATTCGCCTAGCACTTGGCCATCATCGCGTGTCGCCAGGAGCTTGAGCGTTCGCAGCTCTAAGTTCTCGCTCAAAAAGCGAACCGATCCATCACTGATAGCAACTTGGGCCCCGCCTGGGTGAGCTGCAAAGATCCCATTGTTGGTTCCATCGTTGTTCTTTACGCCTGTTAGGCTCAGGGTTGCTCCATTGATCGGATACATAATGGTGGTGGTGTTGAAGGTCCGTTCCGTAAAGCCAAACGATGTTTTGTTGATGCCACACATGAACCCTTGATGATTGTTGATGGTGGCAGTTTTGTTTCCATTGGTATCGACAACGAAGTCCGATTGTTCGCCAACAATGATGGTATTGGTCAGGCCATCGGTAGCATCACGCATCTTGACCGATTCAAGAGGAGTCAGCATACCCCCTAGGGAAACGATCCCACTTTGGTAGCCTTCCCATTCCCGGTTGGCTGGATTCAGGTTAAAGCCCAGCGAATCGTTGGCAGCACCCGAGATGCCGGTGTACTGCGGACAGGTAATCGTGTGGGAATAACCCGAGCTTCGAACGGCCTGCAGGGGACTCGAAGGACAGATCATCGCGCTGATTTCATTATCATTAACGATTGGGCCATTCACGGCATGTCCGTCGTAGGCACCACCCCCACCGCTAGAAAGACTGCCAGGGTGATTTCCATCAACCGTTAATTGGTCGGACAGATTACCTTGTTCGATAAAGGCCAATAATCCCAGCCACCAAGAAACACCAAAACCAGGATTGGCAAGAGTACCGACCGCGTGCCTCGAGCCGATAGGAAACGATTGGTAAGTATCGTGGTAATTGTGCAGTCCCAATCCAAGTTGTTTCAGGTTGTTACTGCAAGACATCCGCCGGGCTGCTTCGCGGGCCTGCTGCACTGCGGGAAGTAGTAGTGCGATCAATACGCCAATAATGGCGATCACAACAAGTAGCTCAACCAGGGTGAAACCACGTGGGCGGAGAGGATGGAAGCGCAACATAAGTTACTCCTCGAGAATAGTAATGAAAGATGGAATAGAGTCAGGGTGCCGAGCACTTCGGCGAAGGAAGAGAAAAAATAAACAGGCATTCGTTACCCCTAAGTCGTCGGGATCTCATCAGGTTCACGGCACAATCCGCAGTTTTTTTTATTTTTTTCTAGTCTGTCCGCGTGTGCAGTTTCCTTCACCTTTCATCGACGTTCTTTAAGTTACTACTGTCAAAGGTGTTGCCGTGTTTTTAGGAGGTACGCGACGGCACATGCCCGTTCCTATCCTTACCGTTCGTTCGACAAAAATGCGGTGTTTTTGCCATGAAGTAGGCGCTGGTCAAAACGACCTATAGGTGTAGCCCGCCTGAAATTCGTCGCTGGACTTAACCTTGGCGACCTTGTTCTTGAACCTCATGCGATTTTGCAGAATTACCGCCCTCATGGATCTTCGAGCTGTAATTGTTCCGATTCTGATTCTTTCTGCGCATTCCGTGTGTGCCGAGGAGACGCCGGACTTTGCGAATGATGTTCTTCCAATTCTCTCCCAGCATTGCTTCGCCTGTCATGGGCCGGATGAAAGTGTACGCGAGGGGGGACTTCGTCTCGATATCCGCGATCACGCTATCCAGGAACTCGACAGCGGCAGTACGGCTATCGTTCCGGGCAATGCCGAAGAAAGCGAATTAATTGACCGCGTTGTCTCGAATGACGAATTCCTGCAAATGCCTCCACCCGGGACAGGTAAATCCTTGAAGGCCGAAGAGAAGGAAGTTCTTCGGCGATGGATCGAGAGCGGAGCAGGTTATTCCGTGCATTGGGCATTTCAATCGATCCAAAAACCAGAACCACCGCGAGTTGAAAACGGTGCCTGGCTACGTAACGAAATCGATTCGTTTGTTTTGTCGAAACTCGAAGAGGGCGGTCTGTCACCTAGTCCGGAGGCCTCGCCCGAAGTTCTTGTGCGTCGTCTGTATCTAGATTTGAACGGTCTCCCACCGACGTATGCAGTCGTCCAACGTTTTGCAAACGATCCAACCGAAAAGGCGTACGAGAAGATCGTCGACGAACTCCTCGCGTCTGAGCATTTCGGCGAACGTTGGGGGCGACACTGGCTGGACCTGGCCCGGTATGCCGACAGCAACGGCTACTTGGGGGATGAGTTGCGGCCTGATGCGTGGCGATACCGAGACTGGGTAATCGACGCCATCAACGACGACATGCCTTACGATCAGTTTACGATAGAACAAGTCGCAGGAGACCTGTTAGAAAATCCGACGACTTCCCAACGTATCGCTACCGGCTTCCACCGCAACGCCATGGAGAACACCGAAGCTGGTGTCGATAAAGAAGCCGATCGTGTTGTGCGAACGGTCGATCGGCTCAGTACGTTCGGAACGATCTGGATGGGTATGACAGTCGGTTGTGCCGAATGCCATACCCATAAATATGACCCTATCACGCATCAGGAATTTTATCAGCTATACGCGTTCTTCAACAATCTCGAGGCCGACAAGGTCGTGCTCGGCTATCACGATCATGTTGCCGAAGATTCCCAAGAAGCTAAGCAGCGAGAAGAAAAGATCGAAGAGATTATCTCGAAAGTCCATCTCGACGGTGGTTCGCTGAATCCCACAGAAAAAGCTTTGGTCGATCAACATTTGGAAGTCTTGGCCCAACCCGTTAAACGCCGAAGTGAAGAAGACAAGGAATCGCTCGAACATTGGCTGGCAGATCTTCCGGATGATACGCGATCGCTTTTGAGTAAGTACGAAGAACTCACCAAGAAGCGACCGGCTCCCAAGCAAATCGTGGCGCCTGCGATGGAGGAACGCCGTAAGCCGCGCAAGACATTCATTCATTATCGCGGAGACTTCCGGCAACCGACCGTCCAGGTTCAACCTACAACGCCTGGGTTTCTTCCCTCTTTAGAATCACGTGACCAAAACGGAGACCGTTTGGACCTGGCTCATTGGTTATTTCGTCCCGATCACCCACTTACCGCGCGAACTGCGGTAAATCATCTTTGGCAGCATTTATTTCTGGAGGGGCTGTTTCGCACCGAGGACAACCTTGGCATCGCGGGCGAACCCCCTTCCCATCCTCAACTGTTGGATTGGTTGGCGATCGAACTTCAAGAGAAGCGTTGGCATCGAAAGTCGCTGATCAAGACGATTGTTCTATCGTCCACCTACCGGCAAAGCTCTCGCCAGACCGACCAATTAAAGCAAGTCGATCCAGAAAATCGTCTGCTCGGACGGCAATTTCGCTATCGTCTGGAAGCGGAAATCGTTCGTGATCTAGCACTTTCTACTAGCGACTTGATCAGTAAAGAGATTGGTGGACCCGGCATTCGACCGCCGATGAACAAACGCCTTACCTCGATCAGTCGAAATCAGGATTGGGATATCAGCAGCGGCAGCCAAAAGTACCGTCGAGGAATGTACATACTGTTTCGTAGGGCTACCCCCTTCCCGATGCTTTCCACGTTCGACAGTCCCGACTCTACCTCGGCTTGTGCTTCTCGCGAGATTTCGAATTCGCCTCTTCAGTCCCTCACCTTATTGAATGATCCCGTCTTTTATGAGTGTGCCCAAACGCTAGGGCAGCTGGTCGGTTCATCGAAATCCACTTCGAAACAACAGTGGATCACAGAAATGTTTCAGCGCACCCTCTCGCGAAACCCGACCAGTCAAGAGCTAGAAGTATCCCAGGAGTTCTATCGAGAGTTGGTCAAATCTCTACAGGATATCGAGCCATCGGCGTTGAACGATATTTCTGGAGAGGTGAGGTCTGATTTGTCGCTCACACAGCAAGCTGCTCAGGTTCTTTTCGTACGAAGCCTGATGAACCTGGACGAATTTATCACGCGCGAATAGCGAAAGAATTGGAACTTACAATCAGCATGAACGAACAAGCATTGCAGGCAGCCAGTCAGACGTCGCGACGCAATTTCCTATTCAATTCGTTGTGGGGCATGGGGGCAATAACATTATCGAATTTGCTTGGCACCGACGGGATCACCTCTTGTGCAGCGGCCGAGGAGAATGTCGATCCCTTGGTCGTGCGAAAATCGCACTTTCCGGCTCGAGCTAAGAATTGCATCTATATTTATCTCGAGGGTGGTCCTAGTCAGATGGATCTTTACGATCCGAAGCCCACCCTGAACAAATTGGATGGCCAACCACTGCCTGATTCGATGCTAGAAAACATGCAGTTTGCATTCCTGCAAAAGGATACTGCACGCATCATGGGAACGCCGCGCAAGTTCACTAAGCACGGCGAGTGCGGTATGGACTTCTCTGATCTACTTCCCAATTTGGCAACTTGTGCCGATGAACTCTGTATGATTCGTTCGGTACACACCGATCAGTTTAATCATGTCCCGGCGCAACTGTTGATGAACTGCGGATCGGCGATCGCCGGACGTCCAAGCATGGGCTCTTGGCTATGCTATGGACTAGGTAGCGAATCGCAAAACCTACCTGCCTACGTTTCGTTGGCGACGACAGGAAGGGGAATTCCTGGAGGATCTTCGAGTTGGTCTAGCGGGTTCTTGCCCTCTTCGTTCTCTGGCGTGCTATTCGGCCGAGAAGGTCAAACTGTAAACAATATCCAAAACCCCAAGGGTATCACGCAAGAAATTCAACGCTCATCGATTAATTTTATCAACGCATTGAATCGCCAAAGGATTGAGGAGACAGGCGACACCGAGCTTATTAGCCGAATCAAGGCCTACGAGCTTGGATTCCGACTGCAGTCCTCTGCGCCGGAACTAACAGATCTTTCCAGCGAGACGCAAGCGACGCTTGATATGTACGGTTTCAATCGGACTGAGCCTGACATTAAGAGCAATCGAGGAGGAAAGGGCCTATTTCGGGATTTCGCCTACGACTGCCTGATGGCACGACGTTTAGTGGAACGTGGTGTGCGAGTGGTCAACATCATTCACTCGTCGTGGGACCATCATTCGCGATTGGAACCAGAACTGGCGCATAACAGTTTGATGGCGGATCAGCCGATTGCGGCACTTATCAAAGACCTGAAGCAGCGAGGCCTTCTCGACGATACGCTGGTAATCATCGGATCGGAATTCGGGCGAACACCGTTGGGTGAGAACCGACCTGGGTACAAAAAGGTAACAGGCCGTGACCATCACCCAGGGGCATTTACCATTCTCATGTCCGGCGGAGGTGTGAAGCCAGGCTTTACTTATGGCGCCTCGGATGACATTGGTTGGAACGTAGAGAGGGACCCGGTTCACGTCCATGATCTTCACGCTACCGTGTTGCACTTGTTTGGTCTTGATCACACTAGGCTTACCCATCGCGTCCAGGGACGCGACTTTCGCCTTACAGACGTGGCCGGACGCGTTGTTAACGATATTATTTCGTAGGACCTGTGGGAGTAACCGAATGAAACGCAGGGCCACCGCCTAGCCTCTTTCTGTGCGAAGCAATCACAAGTTTTCAAGCGATGCGGAATCAGTTCGCGTATTTTGCTTCGGTCAAAGCATTAAACTTTTCGAGAGCCTTGTCGTAAGTGTGGTTCTCGAATTCATAGTTCCACGGTTCGATGTACCGCATACCAAGTTCTTCCACCTGCTTGAAGACGGCGGTGTAGTCGCCTTTTGGGAAGCGATGTTTCTGGTCGGAGCGGCCGATGACCTGACCGTACAGGTCGCCATCGTAATTTTTCAATAGAGCGATCAGGTTCCCCTGATAATCCGTCTTACCCGAGATCCACCATATGCCGATACCAACTCGGTTTTGGTACTCTGGCTTTTGAAACTCGGCAATAGTACGTGCCGGAATCTCGGTACTACGAAACAGTTCGTGCACTTCAAACGCGACCGCTTTGTCGGGAAAGGCTTCCAGTACGCTTTGGGTGGTTTCGGCGGAAGCTTTTACCCAGAGATCGCCGAACATCTTTTCTGCAGTTTGTCCACGATGATTGATGCCGGCGGCTTGTAGCAGTGATTCGGCTGGGACGCCGTTGAAGTGCCCTTCCAAGCCGTTGCTCGTCATCTGTGGAACGAAAACGAGTTTCAACCGTTGGTCCGATGCGTATTTCTTGCCTATTGCCTGCAACATTTCTTTCAGCCTAGTTTGCACCACCGGGTCCCAATACTTGGGCATCTGCACCGGGTTGCCACGAAAGTTCATCGAAAACGTTTTGACGTGCAGATCGGAAACTAACCACTCAGGAGAAAGCGATAGCGTCCGTCGCCTACCCCGGGGAGCTCTCTCCTGCTGTTGCTTCGAAGTCCAACCGCCGTGAATAGCCAGCGTCCAGTTCATCTCTGGCTCGAGCAACCGTATCTGTCGTTCGATCGCGGCGAAATCGAACCGCCCTGGCTTCGGTTCGATCTCTGACCAGGTAACGCGCACCAAGCCCCCCTGCATCTGCTTATTTTGCACGGCCCGAGGCGTGATTTGGCTGGCAAACGTTCCCGTCGGTTTCTCGACTTCCTTACCCACAACAACCGAGGCGAGGACCATACAGAACAGCAGCGGCGATAGTAATTGAGGAGTTTTCAGGGTGGTTTTAACTCCGCATGTAGGAACAGGTTTCGGTTCAAACCCGAAAAGCCAAGCAAACTAGGACGAATCACCTTCGTTCGACGAATTTTCCGCTTCCCTCTTCTTGATCCGAGACTGCCTGCGTAAAGTGCCAAGCGACCATCAGCCACAGCCCGTCACGCTCCAAACAAAAACAGCGAGCGAAACGGACGAATTGAAAGTGTTAAAACACCAGTGGAAAATATTGCATTGGCAGGCGAATTCAAGTGGTACTTGGTGAGTCACACAGCAGATGGAATTTAATGCTAAAACCGCCACGACTGCGGCCTAAGTCTACTAATGGCCTACTCATACCCCCTTTCACGGCTCTGGCAGCAGCACACTTGTCGGCCTCAAACGGTCGTTTCATGGGGCGGTGCGGCCAGATCGTTGTCAGGCAGTTGGACGGTCGAACTTTAGTCAACAGAGGCAAGCGGTAAGGAAACCCCAGTTCTGCGGCTTAGGTATGCTCATTTCTTAAATTGCCCTGGCCGTTTCTCGTTCCGATCCACGATCTTGGATCGGTCTGTTGCATCGCGCGGCCTAGTAGGAAAGAGTTCGCTAAAAATACTCGCATGGGGGATCGGACCCGCCTATACTGCCGGGTATCGAACGGTAGTTAGCTAATGGTTTCAGGCTGGATTGGGTCATGTCTGGAAAGGATTGTCTCATGCGACTAGCAGCTTGCTTGTGCGTGTTTATGTTGGTTTGGACTTCGTCAGTATCGGCCCAAACTCGGCCGGACGAGAAGTTGGCAACGATTGTCGGCAAGGTGATCGACCAAGATGGGAATGGGGTCGAGAGTGTCGCTGTTACCGTGCAAGGCTACGACCACTCCGCTCACGCAACAACCGACCAAGAGGGCCAGTTCCGCTGTGAATTCGAGGAACGAAAGCTGCGAATTGCCCGGATTTTAGCCGACGACCAGCAAGCCGATCGGCTAGGCATCTTCACGGTCGCTTATCGTGATCCGCCTACGGCCGACAAACCGATCACCATTACCGTCGAGCCATTGGCCGGCGTGACGGTAAGTCGATATCGTCCGGTCTATCGCGATGGCTCGCAACGGTTTACACCGGCCTGGGGTGATTCAACGACAACCAATGAACAAGGAAAGTTTACTCTGACAGACTTGGTGGTTGGACAGAAGTATTTCCTCTCTTGCCGAGACGAAGAACAAGAGGTCCATTACCAAGGCCTTCCCAACTACATCCCCGTTGAGTCTGGCACCCACGACTTAGGCGAAATCAAAGTCACCCCTTCCCGGTAGGACCGATAGCGACGCGCGGCCGCCTGCTTCTGCTGCCCAAACATGAATGAAAGGTTATTCCATGCGACGCTTTTCGATGGTATTGAGCGTGCTACTGTTAACCGCCTCGATGGCTTGGGCCGCTGAGCAGAAAGAGGATAAGAAGAAAGATCCGCCGAAGGTGTCGCTGCATGGCGAGGTGGTCGATGCAATAGGGCAACCGGTCGCAGATGCGAAGGTGACTTGCCTGACATATCTGCCTAATGGCAAGAGCGAAGCAACGACCGACGCCGATGGCAAGTTCACGCTAAACGTTTACGAAGGTCAGCTTCAGTATCTGCCGCTGCTAGTCGATGATTCAGCTGGCGATCGGATGGGCGTGCACAAGCCCGAGTATAAAAATCCGCCCAAACCTGGGGACTCGGTCAAGATTTCGCTCGAGCCCAGTCGTACCGTCACATTGCAAGTCACCGATGCCAGCGGTAAGCCTTCACCGGAAACGAAGGTTGGGGGCATGGCGATGAACTTTATCGCTTACGATGCCACGACCAACGAGCAGGGTGAAACAACGCTGCGGTGGCCGATTAGTTATCCGCCGGATAGACTTTTCGCGTTTAAGGAAGATATCGGTTTCGACTACCGTGTGGTGTCGACACGGCGAGATGCGGCCCATGTAGCGCCTTGGTTCGACGAACCGATTATCACGCTACAGTTGGCACCATCGCAGACAATTCGGCTTCGTCTGATCGATCGGGATGGTCAGCCAATCCCCGGCATTCAGGCTTACAATTGGCTGCTACGAAAACCGGGCGAGCCAGACAGTTTTAATTTGGGAATGACGCAGGAATTCTACCGCAGTACGTCGAATAAGGACGGCGTGGTTTCATTTCCTGGTACGCCAACATGGAATGAGCACCCGTTTATTTTATGGCCTAGCTCTCCAGACCATATCCATCTGCGTATTACCTACGACACCGAGCAGCATGCGGATGGTCCTATGGAAGTGGTCCTGGACAAGTACGAGACCATCAGCGGTCAGGTGGTCGATGTCGGTGGCAAGCCGGTCGCTGGGATTAAGGTGGTCGGCTATGGCAGCGGAGGCACGACCGACCGTCTCAGCGGTAGTTGTCAAACGGACGACGAGGGAAAGTTAGAAATGAAAGTCCCGCCTAATGCGGTCTACGCTTTGGTAGCGACCGACGACAAGAAACGACTCGCCTCGAAAGTAGTGAGCGATATCGTCGTTAAGCCGAAAGCGTCCGTCCAAGACGTGACCATTACCGTTGGTCCGGCCACACGAGTTTATGGCAAGGTTGTCTCCAACGAAGATGCTACGCCCATTCCCGATGCCTCTGTACAAATTTATGCCTCCGATCTTAAAGCGCCTGACTTGGAAGCTTTAGGAATTCCGACATCCGAAGAATCTCGCTGGTCCAGCCCACCTCCGTTGCGATGGTATGCGCGAACTTCGGAAGATGGTACTTACGAAGTCTTCGTCGGCCCCGGAGGATACAACGTGGAAAGTACCGGGACTCCCTCGCGTCACCGTTTCACCGTGACCGATCAAAAGGAACTTGAATTCAACTTCGTCAAAGAGATACCCAGATCGGGGTCAATTCAGGGTAATGTCGTCAACAGCGAGACCGGCGATCCGGTAGCGGACGTGGTGGTGGATGGTGTTTATCGCAACGAGCGGCACGTGGCCGACTTTCGGGCACGCACCGACGACGATGGCCAGTTCAACGTTCAGCGGCAGCTTTATCCGATCACCATGTATGTGGCGAGCAAGGATGGGAGCTTAAAGGGGATCGTCGAAGTGACGGCCGATCAAAAGAGCGTCACCATACCAATTAGCCCGGTTGCTTCTGTGAAAGGACGCATGATCGACCGAGATACGAAGGAGCCTAAAGGCAACACCGAGATCGGCTGGGGCCGCCGGATTTACCTCGGCTACGAAAGCTCACTCTCTCGCACGTCCTGGGGCGGTAAAGTCACCACCGATGCCGACGGGAATTTCACGGCAACCGGCCTCGTCGTGGGGCAGGAATATCACTTCACCGTTGAACAGGTCAAGCATCGCTATTCTCGCCTGACCGACTTCACTCCTGAGACGCCTGGGCTGACCGATCTGGGAGATCTGTCATTGGCACCACCCTACAAGCCACCGACATTCGAAGAGCGTGTCGACCGATTGTTCGCCAACAAAAAGACTCTTGAAGTACGAATGGCGGAAGCCAAGGTCAAAGCCGAGCAACGACGGCAGAATATCTTGGTTCTGTTCGTAGATCGTAAAGTCCCGTTGGCAAAGCAAGTGTTCGAATTGCGGCTCGACAACCATGAAGCGATGTTGCAGCTGTTTAACTATCAGCACCTTTTCGTCGACTTGGATACCGAAGGAGCTGGCGTTCTGGCTTCTACGCTCGGAATTTCATTGGACGAAGCTGAACTGCCGAGCGTGTGGATTGGCGATCCGAGTGGTTCTAGGATTCATTCCACCTCCCTGCCCCGCACGGAAAAGGGAGACGAGATCAACGTCGCCGCGACGATCGAACTGATGAAAGAGTACACGCCGGAGCCGCTCGATGGACGAGATCTTTTACGCGAAGCTTTGGCCGAAGCGAAAGCCTCGAACAGACGCGTCATTGTGCAGGAAACGGCTACCTGGTGCGGACCTTGTCACATGCTTGCCGACTACTTGGAGAAGCATCGCGAGACGTGGGAGAAAGATTACATCTTGCTGAAGATGGACGACCGCTGGACTGGTGCGAATGAGATTATGGACAACATTGAAGATCCCAAAAATCGAGGTGGCGTTCCCTGGGTTGCCATCCTCGATAGCGACGGCAAAATGCTAACCAACTCGAACAGCTCTGACGGCAACATCGGTTTTCCTTCTAGCGAAAAAGGAATCGCACACTTTATGACGATGCTCAACGATTCCAAAATTCGTTTAACCAAGGAAGACCTGCAGACGTTGAAGATAGGACTGAAGAAGAAGTAGGAAGCGTCAATAAATCCCCAACATGGATGGGGCCTGTCATCTGACCGAATTGCCGGGACCTTTGGAATAGACGGCTTCCCCATTTCCAACTGCTCATCGTTGAGCAGCACCTCATGCTTACCAACCATAGAAGCACTCCTGTCGATGGTTGGTGTAGCTTAAATCCTTCGTGACGCAAGCTTATAACGTCGAGGTTTTGAAACAGCCTCTAACAAACTGCAAAATCCTTGTGCGGATCGAGATTAGTATTCGCCGATAACCTGGCCATCAGCCCTGGCTCGCAGCCACTTATACTTATTGACGTTTATGTTCTCGGGAATGAACCGTACCGAGGCATCGCTAAGAACCGTCATAATGCCGCCGGGATGGGTGCTGCTGTTGGTCCAGTCGTCGCCCCAGGCCTGATTCGATCTACCAATCAGGTAGGTCGAATTGCCGCCACCATAGGTGAATACATCTGTGGCAAGAACGCCCGGGTGCCAACCGACTGAATTGCCCTGGTGTCGACCGCCAATCCACAGCCCACCTTTGAAGTCACAAACCGTTCCTCCGCAGTTCAATTGGGTACTCGAATCGGCAGTTGCTGAGCTTTCGACGACCATCATTGTGTTCGAGGTACCATCGGTAATATCTCGAAACTTCGTTTCGGAACGCCGTGCATCGGGAACAGTTCGGCCAGCGTGTCAATCGCGTCCTCGCTCGTAATGCTGCGGCCCACTTTGATCGCCAGGCACTGACGCGTGTACTCGTCGACGATGTTCAAAAAGCGAATCGTCCTGCCGTCGATCGTCGACGACTGAATAAAATCCCACGTCCAAACATCGTGCGTGAATCCCGCTGGCTGCACGTGACATGCGTTCGTCGAGACGCCAGTTGCCCGCTTTTTTCGGCGTTTTTGCGGAACTTTCAGTCCGGCCGCCTTCCAAAGTCGGTACATCTTTTTCATGTTCAAACTCTCCCCCTCGCGCCGCAATAGTTGACAGATCTGACGATAACCCCAACGCGGTCGCTCGCGCACCAGCTCCAAAATTCGCTTAGTCAGGCGAGCGTCTTCGTCTTTCGGCTTCCCCTCGAATCGTTGACTTGAACGAGGTTGATCAAGCACGCGACAGGCCCGTGAATACTTCTCCTGAAGTTGCTTGACCGCCTCCCGCCGCAACTGAGGGGTAGTCAGTTTCCCTTGGCGATATCCTTCAGCATCGAGATGTCCAAGGCCTGATCGGCAACGATCTTTTTCAGCCGGGCATTCTCTTCTTCGAGCGACTTCAGGCGTTTCGCCTCTTCGCTCTTCATGCCGCCGTCGCTTCTTGCTCATGAAAAATTCCTTCGCCAAAATCGGCTCTAGATCTTTCATAACAACTGGATCAGGATTTGGGGAGCACTCCACAATGACGCGAGCGAGCTCAGACGGCTTATGTAGACGGTACTGTGGTGGTGATTTAGGGCGGGCCAAGACACACTTCTCCTATGTCCCGAGAAGTTAAGTGGTAAAATTACCACTTAACTCAGGTTTTGAGGAGACGCGATCCGTCCAACAGGGCCGCCAAAAGCGTCGATATTGCAATAAGTTAGGTCAAGTATCCCCGGGTGGGTTCGAACCACCAACCTTCGGCTTCGGAGGCCGACACTCTATCCAGTTGAGCTACGGGGACTTGGCTTACCTGTCATATTAGAAGCTCGATTCTTTCGTTGTCAATGTTCCTTATGCTGGAAGTTAAAAGCTGGCAACCAGTACGGTCAATTGCCGAAGATATTTCTTTCCTTGGGGGATTGCTTGTCCTTAAGCAGGAAAAGCGAAACAATCGTCTGTATTGAAAATTAAGGTCGCTGGTGGAGTTCGCGATGATTATCCGCAAGGAATACAAGTTTTACGCCGCGCATCGAAATGAAGAGTTGCAGGACAAGTGTCGGAATTTACACGGGCACCGGTACGGGATCGTTTGTCATTTTGAGGTGCAACGGACCGGGTCTTATTCGACCCTGTTTTCTGATTTCGATGACAAGATTGGTCCTTTTCTTAAGGAAAATTACGATCACGGAATGTTGATCAACGTGAACGATCCTCTGTTCGCGACGCTCAAGAGTCACATGGCGACCCATGGCGAAGAGTTCAAGCTTTGCGAATTTCAGGGCCCTACTTCGGTCGAAAACCTAGCCTACAAGCTCTTTACCGAGATTACTCGCATGGGGTTCGATCTGAGCCATTTGGAAGTTCAAGAGACCGATACTTCGGTTATCAGCTACAATCGAGAGGATTGGGCTCGGGATAACGAGGCCCAGGTATTTTCCGCAGCGCATACCATCGATACTGCGCAATAACACTCATATCCCGGAAACGTTCGTCGCTTTTTTGGGCGTAAACGTATACGATAGTTGGTGATAGCGAGCATTCTCGCGCGGTCACACTCGTGGAAAGAGATCCGGTGGCGCTAACCTATTTCAAACGATTTCGGATGGAGATCTCGCTGGCAGATCTTCCTGAGGAGCCGCCCCTTCCTCCAGATTTTCGCTTTCAGCCCTGGTCTGGCGAGATCCTGAAACGGCACGCCGAGGTCAAGTATCAGAGCTTTCGCTTCGAGGTCGATGCGAATGTCTTCCCTTGTCTGGGGGATTCGGAAGGGTGTTTTCGCCTGATGCGTGAGATCACGATGCGCGATGGTTTTCTCCCTGCAGCAACTTGGCTGATCGAAAATCACGATCCCGATTCCGGCCACTGGCGGCCCATTGCGACCGTGCAAGGGGTCCGCGACCGCGAGGGTAAGGGTTCCATTCAGAACCTCGGAGTGGTACCCGGTTATCGTGGGCTAGGGATTGGTGCAATCCTGCTTATACGAGCGTTATATGGCTTTCGCGAGCAGGAACTGCCCCAGGCTTCGCTGGAAGTCACTTCTCAGAACATCGGAGCCATTCGGCTGTACGAAAGACTCGGATTCCGAATTGCATCGACCGTCTATAAAGCGGTCGAAATGGGGGCCGTTCAGACCAGCACGCATGCTTAGCCGTTGGGACTGGGCCTTGTCGCCACATCTTCTGGCCGTTTAAATCAGGGATTAGCCCAACTCATTTACCTTCGGACTTATTTGCAACAGCGGGAAGCGACGGCAAAAAACGTGCGTTCCACTTATTACTCCGAGAGTTTCGACAACGGACTGACCCTCCTCGCCGAGTCCATGCCGTGGGTGCAATCGGCTGCTTTTTCGATTGTTATCCCGGCCGGCGTCCAGCGCGAAGTAGAAGCCAATCGCGGGGTCGCCAATTTGCTTTGCGATTGGGTCCAGCGCGGATGTGGTGATCTCAATAGCCGCGAGTATGTCGAGGCGCTCGACAACTTGGGCGTTGCCCGCGGCGGAGGCGTTTCGTCGAGTCATCTTTCGTTCGGCGGAGCCTTGCTGGCCGATAATCTGGAAGCCACGTTCGACATTTATGCCGATCTTGTCCAGCGGCCTCATTTTCTGCCAGATGAATTTGAAGACGCCAAGCAGGTATGCTTTCAGGAACTTCGCGCTCTCGAAGATGACCTACATCAGCAAGCGATGCTCTGTCTACGGCGGCAAATGTACCCCGATCCCTGGGGCTGGCATCCGACCGGTACCCTGGCCAGCGTAGAAGGTCTGACCCAGGATATCGCTAAAGAATATTTCGATACGTGGGTTCGTCCCGACGAGGCGATCATCTCGGTCGCTGGCAATTTCGACTGGGACCGACTCAAAGACACAATCCAAAAACTATTTGGTAGTTGGCAGTCACGACCCGGCCAGAAAAGCTATCTGGGTTCGTCACTGCCAGAGTACGTGCACGTCCCCTTTGAGTCGAGCCAAACGCATGTTGGTCTCGGTTTTGCAAGCGTACCGATCTCAGACCCTGACTTTTATCAGGCTCGTGCTGCGATTGGCATCATGAGCGATGGGATGAGCTCTCGCCTGTTTAGCGAAGTCCGCGAAAAGCGGGGCCTTTGCTATACCGTTTATGCCGCGTGCAACTCGCTCAAGACGCAAGGTTCAGTTCTTTCCTACGCGGGGACAAGCACTGAGCGGGCTCAAGAGACTCTCGATGTGATGATCGAGCAGTTCAACCAGTTGCCCCAAGGGGTTCGGCAAGACGAACTAACGCGGCTGAAGGCCCGCTTCAAGAGCGGTATCATCATGCAGCAAGAATCGAGTTCGTCGCGAGCGTCTTCGCTGGCGGCCGACTGGTATCATCTCGGTCGGATTCGAACGATGGAAGAGTTGGAAACGATACTCGACGGAATCAGTGTCGATACAATCAACGCCTACCTCGAAACGAATCCGCCCAAAAATTATCGGGTTACAACCATCGGTGCAAAAAGTTTGGAGGTTCCGAGTGAAATTTCGTCAGGCGACGCTTGATAACGGCTTGGATATCGTTGCCGAAGTAAACCCGAATGCATATTCGCTTGCCACGGCATTTTTCGTAAAGACCGGCTCTCGTGACGAAGCGGCGGAAGTCGCCGGCGTGAGTCACTTCCTAGAGCACATGGTCTTTAAAGGGACCGCGCGCCGCTCGGCGGAAGATGTCAATCGCGAACTCGACGAACTCGGCGCCCAGTCGAACGCATTCACCAGCGAAGAACAGACGGTCTACTATGCGGTTGTTCTGCCTGAACTGCAGAACCAGATTGTCGATCTGCTGGCCGACATTATGCGGCCCACGCTCCGGCAAGAGGACTTCGACACTGAGAAAAAAGTGATTCTTGAAGAGATCATGAAGTACGACGACCAGCCACCTTACGGCGGTCACGAAAAAAGCATGGCGGCCTGGTACGGCAAGCATCCGCTAGGCAATAGCGTGCTTGGTACGCAGCAGTCCGTTGACGATCTTAGCCAACAGCAGATGATGGATTACTTCGAGCAGCGTTACAGCCCAACCAACATGACCCTGGTCGCCACCGGAAATGTCGACTTCGATGCACTGGTAGATCAAGCCAACGAGTTGTGTGGAAGCTGGCGGAAGCACGACGTTTCTCGAAATACAGCGCGGCCCACCGGCGAGTCGAATTTTCAGGTCTTCACCAAAGAGACTTCTATTCAGCAGTACGTCATCCAGTTGGCCGAATCGCCCGGCTCGGAGGATGAAGACCGATACGCGGCGAGACTTCTCGCGACGATCATGGGCGACGATGTCGGCAGTCGTTTCTTTTGGGAACTGGTTGACCCAGGCGTCGCGGAATTCGCTGCGATGGAGTCGTACGAATTCCAAGGCTGCGGCGTCATGATGAACTATATCTGCTGTGCACCTCAAGACGCCCAACGTGTGCTGGAAGTGGTCAACTACGAAGTTGAAAAGCTGATGACTGACGGCGTCACGCAGCGAGAACTCGATTTGGCCAAGAACAAGTATTGCTCGCACGTCGTGCTACGGAGCGAGCGCCCATCGAGCCGCCTGTTCTCAGTGGGCTCTGGTTGGACGCAGCGTAAGAAGCTTCGCACTGTCAAAGAAACGGTCGAGGCCTATCAGAAGGTTAACTTGGACGATATCGGCCGACTTTTAGAGACGTACGATCTGCGTAAAACGTCGACGACCGCCGTTGGCCCGCTGACGACGTTAAATCTTTCGTAGCTCGATTAGCCGTTACGACTGAACCTTGCTTTCGGCCAGATGCTGCCAAAAGCATTGCTTGCACTGCCAGCGGTGTGACGATGACTGATCCTAGTAAGGTGCCAGTTATTGCATGGGAGCCCACGGCGTGACAAATAAAATCTACCTAACGACAGCCCTCCTGCTTCTCGGTTTGGTGGTTGCTCCGATGCCGGCCGAAGCTGGCATTAATGCCTGGTTGCGATTTTGCGGTGAATTCTGGAGCGACGGATATCATTCCAAGGGCGATCCCTGGAACAAGCCAACCAAGCATGCTCAGCAGTTGTCTTCCTATCAGCCCTACTATCCCGCATACGAAGCCCCGCAGCCGGTAATGGAAGAGCAAGTGCCGGTCCCCGCCAAACACCGCGTTACGGCGGTCAGCAGCGGTGTGCCCGGTTTTATCCATGCAAAATCAAATTAAGTTCACGCGTACAACGAAGCCTCCTGGTTGAGCAGAGTCCGCGAATTCGCTAGAATCCGCCTTCTCACAAGTGATCCTGGAGTTTAATGCAATGCAACGTACGCTCGTTCTTCTGAAGCCTGACTGTGTCGAACGCCGCCTGATTGGCCGCATCATTAACCGATTCGAGGACAAAGGGCTGAACATCATTGCGATGAAGTTGATCCAGGTCACCCCTGATCTGGCCAAACAGCACTACGCAGAGCATGTCAGCAAGCCGTTCTACCCCGGGCTGGAAGCTTTCATCACGGCCGCTCCTGTGGTGGCTTTGGTTCTCGAAGGCCTCGAAGCGATTCAAGTGGTTCGCGATATGCTGGGTGCGACCAGCGGTTTGAAGGCGTCGCCCGGAACCATTCGCGGCGACTTCAGCAGCAGCCGCCAGATGAATCTGGTTCACGCATCCGACGGTGAAGAAGCATCAAAGCGTGAAATCGATCTTTACTTCCAGTCGGAAGAGATCCTCGAGCACAAGCCAGTCCTCACCCCATGGATGCGGGCCGACGACGAGTAAGCCTCCTCCAGTCGCAGCTCGGTGTTTAAACCATGGTTGGCCCAGAGATTCATCTCTGGGTCGGCAAAGCCGACAAGCGGCTCATGGACAGAGCTTAAAGAAGAATAGGTAGTGCCACTTGGTACATGCCGGGAGCATTAGCCTCTTGTGGCCTGCGGCCACCCAGAGATAAATCTCCGGGCCACCCGCTTGGTATTGCATTCGTTAGCACCGAGGTGAGACTTACTTCCCTCGGTGGATAACCCTTCTACCACCGAGGTAGTCTCACTAGGCCAAGATTGGTTTGACGACGTGTCCATGCACATCGGTTAGGCGAAAGGCCCGGCCTTGATGGCGGAACGTTAGCCGTTCGTGATCGATTCCCATCACGTGCAGGATCGTCGCTTGCAAGTCGTGAATGTGAATCGGCTGATCGACAATGTTGAAACCATACTCGTCGGTCGTGCCCAGGGTGACGCCCCCCTTAATGCCACCACCGGCCATCCAGACGGTGAAGCAGCGCCCATGATGATCGCGGCCGAAGTTGGTCGGTCCGAGCTTGCCTTGGCAGTAATTGGTGCGGCCAAATTCGCCTCCCCAGATGACAAGCGTGTCGTCGAGCATGCCTCGCTGCTTAAGATCCTGAAGCAGCGCCGCCGTGGGTTGATCCGTTTCCTGACATTGCTTCTTCAGGCTGCCTGGCAACCCACCGTGATGGTCCCAGCCTTGGTGGTAAAGCTGAATGAAACGGACGTTCTCTTCGGCTAGGCGGCGGGCCAGCAAACAATTAGCGGCGAATGTGCCAGGGGTGCGGGCATCGGGGCCGTACAGATCGAGAATGTGATCGGGTTCGGCTCCTATATTGGTGACGTCAGGAATCGACGACTGCATACGGAACGCCAGCTCGTATTGCCGAATGCGGGTATCGATCAACGAGTCGGAAGCCTGAATACGGTGCAGCTGGTCCAGGCTCGCCAAGGCCTTTTCACGGCTGGTACGGTCAATCCCTTCCGGGCTGTTGAGATAAAGGACTGGATCGCCGCCGCTACGGAACTGCACACCTTGATGATGGGACGGCAGAAACCCGTTTCCCCACAGTCGAGCGGCTAGTGGCTGGCCCCCCTTCTCTTTTGTGACCAGTACCACGAACCCCGGCAGATTATCGTTCTCGCTTCCCAGCCCGTAGTTCAGCCACGAGCCAATACAAGGCCGCCCGGGAATCTGCGAACCCGTTTGAAAATGGGTCACGCCGGGCCCATGATTGATTGCTTCGGTATGAGCCGAGCGAATGAAGCTGATGTCGTCGACGACCTTTGCAGTATGCGGCAGCAACTCGCTCATCCACGCGCCGGTCTGCCCGTGCTGGGTGAACTTGAATGGCGATCCAACTAGAGGAATGCTCGACTGGTTGCCGCTCATTCCGGTCAGCCGTTGTTCACCGCGCACCGAAGCAGGCAACTGCTCGCCGTGCTTCTCGTTGAGCAGCGGCTTGTGATCGAAAAGATCGAGCTGAGATGGACCGCCTGCTTGAAACAGAAAGATTACTCGCTTGGCTTTAGGGGTGTGATGCAGTTTGTTGAGCACACCGTCGGCCGCCGCCGACTGGGAAGCCATCAACTGGCCGAGCGCCAAACCACCAAAACCCCAAGCGGAAGACTGAAGTATTTGTCGTCGTGTGAACATAAGGTCTTCTCGTTCCTGTTACCGGCGCGTGACACTGCCGTCGAAATTCATCACCGTATTGGCCACCACGGTCAGTGCCGCCACTTCCGCCGGGTCGAGATTATCAGGCACGCTTGCTTCGCCGGCGGCCAATAGTTTCTTAGCGGCTTCGGCTTGAGATTGAAAGTGTGTCTTCTGCTGAGCGAACAACTCAACGAGCAAAGCTTGCTCTTGAGCGTTGGCCTCGCGGCTGGTCAGTAAACGAAACACGGTTTGAACTTTGTCGTTGTCCGACGCTGCGTGCTTCTCGTCTTGCAGCACACGAACGGCTAACATCTTGGCCGCTTCGACATATTGCGGACCATTGAGCAGCACCAACGCTTGCAGCGGCGAAGAGGTTCGCTCACGCTTCAATTGGCAGACGTCACGTTTCGAGGCATCGAAGGTCATCATCGCCGGCGCGGGACTCGTTCGTTGCCAGAATGTGTAGAGCGAACGGCGATAAAGCCCCTGGCCTGTATCGTGTTTCACTGGTTTGAAGGAGCTGGAAACCTCGTACGGCTTCGCCGGAGGTCCGCCTACCTGATCTACCAGCAGTCCACTGGTGGCCAGCGCGTTGTCGCGAACCATCTCGGCCGACATTCGGAACTTGCCGCCGCGGGCCAACAACTGATTTTCCGGATCGCGTTGCATCATTTCGGCAGAAGCCGAGGAAGCTTGACGATAGGTCGACGACGTTACAATTTGCTTTAGCAGTCGTTTGACGTCCCAACCGTGCTGCATGAAATCGGCCGCGAGCCAGTCCAGCAGTTCGGGGTGCGTCGGCGGCTTCGATTGGTTGCCGAAATCTTCCGGCGTGCGAACCAACCCTTCCCCCATCAGCAGTTGCCAATACCGATTCACGGCAACCCGAGCCGTCAGTGGGTTATCACGGTCGACCATCCACTTGGCCAATCCCAAACGGTCTGGCGACCAATCGTCTTCAAAGGGAGGCAAGACTTCCGGCGTCTTCGGCTCGACGGTATCGGTCGGAGCATCGTATTCGCCACGAGCCAAGATATGCGTCGGACGCGGTGAATCGAGTTCTCGCATCACCATAATTTCTTGGGTCTTATCGTAGGCCTGGTTCCGCTCGTTGCGGGCTTGCGTCAGTGCTTGTTGGGTCGTCTCCCAGGTATCGTATCGACGCACGAGATAATACTCAGCTAATTGTTCAGGCGTAGGCTTGATGCCACCTAATATGGCCACTTCTGCTGGCGTTAGTTTCTGATCGTAAACGGCAAACTGGTCGACTTGGCCATCCTTAAAACCACGATCGCGGAAACGTTCTCCAATGGTGATGTGATCGTGTCCGCCTCCGGTGATCTGCTTGGTAAGTTTGTCGCGTACGACCTCGGTTTCGATCAATTTTCCGTCGATGTAGATCTTCAAACCATCGGCCCTACTCGAGCCGTCGTAGGTCACAACCACTTGCTGCCAGGCATTCACGGGAAACGCCTGCTTGGCCTGAATACTGATGGCATTACCCGGCCAAAAGTGAATCAGCGACCATTTCAGTTTTCCGTCTTCTAATAGCAACTCGTACCCACGACTGGCCGCGTCGGTCCATGCTCGTGAGCGATGGAAGATCACGGCGCGGTCTTTCACGTCCGGGGTGTTCATCCACAACGCGACCGAGAAAGGCGCGTGCCGTGAAAAGTTGCCTTGCTTTAGGTTGATCGCATCATCTCCGGTCAGTTGAACCGCTTTACCCTGGGGACCTTCGACGGATTGGTTCCCGCCGACTTGAGCGTCTTCGAAGTCGACCTGCTCGATAGGCTGTTTCACGGTCACATTGATCTTAACGTCCGCGACCTTAGGAACTTCCAGCTTCGCAAGTGCTGCTTCCAGGTCTGCTACCTTTTGGTCCAATGCGTTCAGCCCGGCTGCTTGCTTTTCGTCGGCGAGAAGCAAGGTTGGCGTCGGGACCGAGGGAGTGAAATACGAGTAGAGGCCCGCTTCGTCAATGCTATTGAAGAACGCGAACATTTGAAAATACTCGCGCTGGCTGAGCGGATCGTACTTATGGTCGTGACAACGGCAGCACTCCATGGTCAAACCGAGAAACGCCGTCGAAACCGTCTGCGAGCGATCGGCTACATACTCGACGCGAAACTCTTCCGGGACGCTGCCCCCTTCTACCTTCTGTGGATGAAGCCGACAAAAGGTGGTCGCTAGAATCGTGTCCTTAGTGGCATCGGGCAGCAGGTCGCCGGCGATTTGCTGGGTAACGAACTGGTCGTACGGCATGTTGGCATTCAAAGATCGCACGACCCAGTCTCGCCACGGCCAAACGTAACGATCGCGATCGACCTGGTAACCATACGTGTCGCTGTACCTCGCCGCGTCGAGCCATTCGGCGGCGAGTCGCTCTCCATAGTGATGCGAACTTAACAGCCGCTCGAGATGGACCTGGTAGTTAGCTTCGCTCGGATCGGCCTCGAACGCATTAAGTTCCTCTAGCGACGGAGGCAACCCATTCAGGTCGAACGACACGCGCCGCAGCAATCGCCAGGCTTCCGCTTCGGAATTGGGCTGAACGGCTTCCTCGCGAAGCTTCGCCAGGACGAACTTATCGATCTCGTTGCGTGACCATTCATCGTCCGCCAGCTCTGGCACGTCAGGCTTTTCAATACGCTTGAACGCCCAGTGTTGGTCGTACTCGGCTCCCTGCTTAATCCAGCGACGAATCAGTTCAATCTCTTCGGACGAAACAGAACGATTCGAATCGGGCGGCGGCATCCGTTCTTCCGGATCGTGGGCCGTCATCCGCAGGAAGACTTCGCTGCTTTCCGGCTCGCCAGGCACGATGGCATAGTCGTGTGCCGCGTCGGCATCGTCGAGACGCAGATCGGCAGCACGACTTTGCGCGTCCGGTCCATGGCAGTGGAAACACCGGTCCGACAAGATCGGGCGAATCTGGGTTGCAAAGTCGACTTTATCTTCCTCTGCAAGCGCGAGCGAGGCGCTGATGCAAAGTAAAAGAGCTACAAGAAGCAACCGCGATGGTGATCTAACGCAGGGCATAACTGATGCTGCTGAGTGGATGGGAAGAAGCCAACTTTAAATTGGCAATTCGGGCAGGACAATGAATCCTAACATTCCCAGCAGGTTACTTCAAGCGATTTTTAGAGCTGATAGGGGGCCAAGAGCAGGCCCGGCGCTCTATTGAAACTGCTTAGCGGCGAGAATCACGACGCCGAAAAGACCGGCTCCCGCGACAATCAGCATTCCTAGCGTGCCGAAGAAAATACCGATTGCGTTATCGGGACGCTGCTTGTCGGCGACCCACCAAGCCCCTGGAAATCCGCCCGCAAACGCGACCATCGAAAGTAGAAGTAGGAGCAAATCTTGCATAACGAGGTATTCCTGAATTCCCGATTTAGGAGTTTAGGATAATTGGGAAGTTAGTAGGTTTCAATCGCTAGCAGCCAAACAAGCTGCAATAAAGTAGTTGCCATCAATGCAAATTGGGCGTAGAACAAGCATTATCGTCACTTCCCGCCCTATCTGGGCCGCGTCTTGGCTTTTCAGCCGACGGTTCTTCGCCTTATCTATTCAAGTCTACCCCATGCCTACACGCCGCGAAGCAATTTTGGCCGGATCGGCCGTAACTCTTTCTGCGACCGGTTTTTTCCCCTCGCCTATGGTTCATGCGAGTAACAAATCGGGCACGCAGAAGATCATCGGTCCCGAAGGATACCAATTTGAAGTCACCCACGATTGGCCCGCACTACCAGAAAAGTATCACTGGCAAACCACCCATAATGTGGCGGTCGATCGCGAAGAGAACCTGTACGTGATTCACGAAGGTCACGCCAACCTGAAAGATCATCCCTCGATCTTCGTGTTCGACAAAGACGGCAAGTTCGTCCGAGCCTTCGGCGAGCAGTTCCAAGGAGGGGGCCACGGGATTGAAGTTCACCAAGAGGGTAACGAGGAGTTCCTCTATGTTTGTGCGTACCAGCAAGTGAAGTCATTCGCCAAATTGACCAAACAAGGCGAGACTGTTTGGCAGAAGCATGCCCCGATGGAAGCGGGCGTCTATGCCGCAGGGGAAGCGACCAACCCCCAAAAGGTCTGGGGACGCGATCGCTTCATGCCGACCAACTTTGCCTTTCTGGACGACGGCGGTTTCTATCTCGCCGATGGCTACGGTTCCTTCTACGTCCATCAGTACGACCAAGAGGGGAACTGGAAAGGGAAGTTCGGAGGTCCCGGCAAAGGGGAAGGAACCTTTGCCACGCCGCATGGAATCTGGATCGATCGCCGTGACGCGGATAACCCCAAGACCGTGGTGTGCGATCGGGCCCACCACATGCTACAGGTCTTCGATGCAGATCAGAACTATGTCCGCACTGTTCGTGGTTTCGGATTGCCTGCCAATCTAGATACCTGGAACGATTGGATGATCGTGCCGGAACTTCACGCACGACTTTCGATTGTCGACAAAGATTACCAGGTGCTCGCCCAACTTGGCGATGACGTGAAACGCGTGACGTCGAGCAAGCAACTACGTAGCCAACCTGAAAACTGGACCTCCGGCAAATTTGTGCATCCCCACGATGCCTGCTTCGGACCCAACGGCGATATCTTCGTCGCAGAATGGGTATCGACCGGGCGCGTCTCGAAGCTCAAGCGTTTGACCTAACGCTTAGCGTCTGGCTCTGGCAGAAACACCTGTCGATCTTGCTGAAACCGCGAGATCAGCAGGTCGAGGTTTTGGCGAACCTCAGCCTGTGTTTCGGTCGTTTGTTGGCGGAGCGATTGCAAGAGGGCGATCGCTTCTGCAGTGTGGCCTGCGTTTCCTAGAGCCATCGCTTTGACTTGCTGAATTTCGAACGCATGTTGAGCAAAGGCGCTAATCAGTTGATCGCAGCGTATGACAGAGGCCTCTGGATCGCGGATTTCATCGGCGGGCGCGGCAGCCTGAATACGTGCCAACTGGAACTGAAGTGCCAGGTCCTCGGGATGGGTTTGAATACTTTGCTGTAGTCGCTGAGTCGCCTCGGCGTAGTGCCCAGCATCGATAAGTAGCAAGGTGTAATCGCGGGCAACGTCGACGCGAGTTGGGTCTAGATCTAAGGCACGCTTCCACCTGACAAGGGCAGTGTTAAGATCGCCAGTCTTGCGATAAATGTGGCCGGCCATCGCATACCATGAGGCCACATCAGGGCGAAGTTCAATGGCCAGATCAAACTGCTGGGCAGCTTCGCTGGGACGCTCCAGGAGGTCTAAGAGGGCCCCGAAGCTTGTTCTCGTTTCGGCCAGTTTTCGGTTACGTAAGAGCGTGCGATACTCGCTGATCTTAGCTGGTGGCGAACCGGCCGCTTCGAAGGCCATTTGAAATCGCTGGTAGGCCTGCTCGAATTGACCTTCATAGACATAGACCTCGGCAAGGTCACCATGAAGTGGAAACGACTCGTAACCGTATCGTTCGCAATACGCAATCGATTGCAGCAGGAACTGCTCGGCCTCTGGCAACCGGTCGGCATCGCGAAGTTCTTTGGCCAGGTTGTGATTGGCTCGCAGGTTCATCGGACGCGACTCGACGGTGCTTGTCCACAAGGCGATCTGTGAATGATAGTCCAGGTTCCGGTAGACCGTTCGCGTACCAAGCAACACCGCAATCGTTAAACCAATCAAGAAGAGAATTTGGTACTTAGACTCTTTCGACTGCCGCGGACGCCACGTTTCGATTGTCGCTACCAAACCCATCACCGCAAGCACGCAGACGCACGCCAGAGGCAAATACATGCGATGCTCGAAAGCCACATCTGTGATCGGCACGATGCTGGAAGTCGGTGCCAGAACGAAGAAGAACGTGATCGCCACAAAACCGATCGCCGGCCGCTTAACGACAGTCCAGAAAGAGAGCACGAGTAGACTGAATATAATGATCGCCGGCAGCAGGTACTCCCCTTCCCTGCTGGCGACCGGCCAATCGTAATCGAAGGCCAAGTGATCAGGCCAAATCGATAAACGAAGGTAATGTACGATCACGCCTGATTGGGTCCATAAATAAAGCCATGAAGAGGCCGTTTCATGGGTACCCAAAACGGAATCATGCGCTGGGGCGTCTCTTTGGAAGACAGACAAGCTTTTGACCAGCAAAATGGATGACGGCAGCAAATACATGGCAAAGACCCACCCACGCTTGCTAAACAGTTCTCTCCAAGAGTGCGCAAGTACGCACCGATCGTAAAGCAGCGCCACAAGCAGAACGGTCACCATAACTTCTTTGGATCCCATTCCCAGCCAGCAACAAAGGATGCTGGCGAGATACCACGGCCAGGCCTTTTCTGCCAAATGTCCGCAAAGCAGGCAATAAAGGGTCAGCAAGTAAAACATGGCCATCAGAGATTCGTGACGCTGCACGATATAGGTGACGGCCATGGTCCCCAGAGGATGAACTCCCCATAACAGTGCCGCGAAGAATCCTGTCAGATTGGCGTTTAGGTAGGGAGTGTGGTTTCGGTTCCACCAATTGATCGAGCCACGAACTAACTCGAAAAGCGTGACCACCGAAACAACGTGAACTAGCAGATTCACGCAATGAAAATAGAATGCCGATTTGCCAAACAAGGCCGCATTCAAAGCGAACGACAATTGCGTCGTTGCCCGGGTATTGAGCTGCATCATCGAACGCAAGGCGTTCGTTACGTCAGCGATGTTTTCCTTCTCGACAATATTCGGAATGTCATCGAAGACGAACGTTCCGCCTAAAGACGTGAGATAAACGGCGACCACCGCAACGACAAGCACGACGCGTAACCATTGCGGTCGGTCGACGAGTTGGCTTGCCCACTGTTCTGTCGGCGAAGACGCAGCGGTTTTCTTGTTGGTGGCGTTTGGCCTTGGGGACACTTCAATACTCAGTGGTCACGATCGGCCAAAGATGTCTCGGGCTGCTTTGCTTCATGAATGGCCAAGTACCGCGTCAGGTCGGTGATCTGACGCTGTAGCCGCATATACCGCGAGTAGAAATAAAACGTGGTGGCAATGAACGTTAACGTCACCACGTAGATTAAGATATCCGCACCACGACCGATGCCAATGGTGTGCGCTAAGCGTGTGACGATGCCTGGGTTTAACACGCAGATCGCCGCGGCGATCCAAATGGATATGCGAAACGATTTCGCCCAGTTCATTCGCTTACTGCGAACCGCGCGAATGATTTCTACCATCAGAGAAGCGGCAATGAAGGTTATCGCGACCCATTGAAATAAGTTCATCGCACCATCCTTCCCAGCAGGAATTGAGCAGCCACTTTAACGGCGGCAGAATTTTGCTGGCCCTTCTCCAAGACAACATCGCTGTAGTGGACCGTAACGGGTACTTCTTCAAATTTCAGACCCAGATATTGGATCTGATCCAGAATCTCTGAAGCATGGGCCATTCGATTTTGGGTGATCCGCAGCTTCGTAGCGGAACTGCGAGAAAGTGCACGCAATCCGTTATGGGTATCGGTGACCTTGATACGTGAGCATACTCGTGTGAACAACACGCCCAGTTTCAAGATAAACCAGCGACTGGTCGGCATATTTACGGCGTCGTTGCCGAGGAATCTCGAGCCCAGAGCGACTTCCGCGCGTTTCGCAACAATTGGTTCTACCAATCGTTCAATATCGTGCACGTCGTGCTGGCCATCAGCGTCGAATGTAACGACAATATCCGCTCCGTGCCCAACGGCAAAGTCGATCCCTGTTTGCAGGGCCGCCCCTTGGCCTAGATTGATCGGATGACGCAAAGCCCAAACCGGAAGCTCTTGCAGCCGGTCGAAGGTGTTGTCCTTCGAGCCGTCGTCAACAACAACCACATTGCGAAAATGGTGGATTAAACCTTGGAGCGTAGTTCCAATCCGCGCGGCCTCGTTATAAGCCGGCACGACAATCCATATGCGGGGACTTGGGGGCGCCTCTTGCGGCATATCGGCAAGACTTTCGAATCGTGTAATAAGCTGCGTTTGCCAGTGCAGACTGACTTAACCGGTTGAACGAGTTAAGCCGCTATAAGCAATTCAGCCAATTTTCGCCGAAGGTCGTCGCAGTCGGATGAAGCCAACATGAAGACTTCGTGAATACACTTTTCGCTTCTGAAAGGAAGGTCGCTTGCCTAAATGACTTTCAATGGTGAGGTTTAGCGGGTAGTTGGTAATTATTTGGTTTGTTGCATGCAGTAAAGGTGACCTTCGCTTCGCAGAAACATCAGGTCTCCGCTGAAAGCAATCGATGCGTCAATCCCTTCTGCTAACTGATTGACTGCCAGCACTTTAAATTCAGGGCCGTCCTGCAAGACGACCGTGGTTCCGTCTCGGTCAGAAACATAGACCTTGCCATCGGCCCCGACCAACGAAGAGTACAGCGTCGAGGCTTCCGGCAAACGTTCCGGGCCGTAAATCGTTTCGCCCGTGCTTGCGTCGAGGCAGTACAGGACACCATCTCGCGATTTGGTCACATAGAGACGGTTATTCAAAAGCGTCGCTGACGAGATATACGGGCCCACGTCCGACCGGCTCCAGGCAATATAGTCGTCGTTGTCGGTCACATCCCCGGTCGCATCGAGGTCAATCGCGTAAACAGCATATCCGCGATACCCGGTCATGCAGATCGCTTTCCCGTTGTCGATGATTGGGGTCGCGATCGGGTTAGTGGCCTGTCCGCCGCATTCCCAGAGGAGCTTACCGGAAGTGACATCATAGCTGCGAACGCGGGTAGAACCGTTCAAGATCACCTGAGCCGCCCCGTTATGCTCGGCAACCACTGGGGTCGCCCAACTGGTCGCTTCGTCTCGATCTACTTTCCAAAGTTCCTCACCGGTGGTCGCGTCGAGCGCCAACACAAAGGAGTCTCCTTCATGGTCCCACGGAATGATGATCGAGTTTTTATAGAGAGCCGGGGTGCTTCCTTCGCCAAACGCATTTCGTGTCTGTTGCTTTCCCAGATCACGTTTCCATAGCAACTTGCCATTCATTGCATAACAGAAAATGCCGCGAGAGCCGAAGAAAGCCACCAAGATTTCTCCGTTGGTGACGGCGGAAGCCGAGGCAAACGTGTTGGTGTTATGTCCCGATTCGTGCGGGGTCTCTTGAACCGCAACGTCTGACCAGATCTTCTCTCCGGTCAACTTATCCAGGCAGATCACTGTGAAAGCCAGCGGCGTCGTAGGAGCTGCATCACGGTCGCGTCCACCACGACCACGGCCCCCGCGACTTCGACCGCCAGGACCACCGGGCGAATCCCCGGGACCACGTCGGGGGCGTTCGGTCGAACTATCGCGCGGCGGCGGGGTTTGCTCTGGGGCGGCTTCCCCTTCGGGACTTTCCGCCTCGGCACCTTCGGTTGGTACCGGCACCGCCGTCAGCACGAACAGCTTGTCCCCCCAAATAATCGGCGAGGAACTACCCTTCCCCGAAATGGGGACCTTCCAGCGAACGTTTTCTTCTTCGCTCCATTTCACTGGCGGCTTCGCATTGGTTGAGGTGCCGTTGTAATGGGGACCTCGCCAGTTGGCCCAATTTCCGTCGGAAGTTTCGGCTGCGTTAACCGCCGTCGCGGCAACACTAGAGAGAGCTAAGGCGAGCAAGAACAAAGCGAAAAGCGAAGATTTCATAACCGATCTCTTCCAGGGGATGTAGGCGATTGCAATGGCATGGTTACCAGATGAAACCAAACTGGCTCCGCGAAGTTTCGAGTGTTGTCCGTCAAAAGTCAAGTTTCTCCGTCGATTATGCCAATTAATAAGCCCTTGTTTTTCTCCATGACCCAATCTATGATGTTTTGGGTACTCAAAAACACTGCTTTGGCTATACAAACCATGAACGCATATCGACTCGCTTCAGCTTTCGTTCTGACGTTATTGCTTCCCTTGACGTTGCTCGCCCAGCAGTCCCGCCCGGTGATTGTTTGTTCGACAACTCAAGTCGCCGACTTTGCGCGGCAAGTTGTGGGGGACCGAATGGAGGTCAAATGCGTACTCGCAGCTGGCCAAGATCCTCATCTTTATGAGAAGAAACCAGGCGACGCCCAATTGGTTTCGACGGCCGACCTGTGTGTCGAGAACGGATGGCACCTCGAAGGCAACGATTGGATGCGTAAGCTGGCCGCTCAGACGGGCCGCCCGATTGTCTCTTGCGTTGAAGGCTGCCAGCCGCTGGAAGTTCCTGGCGTAGACGAAGCGATGCAAGATCCGCACGCGTGGTTCTCGTGCACCAATGCGGCCATCTATGTTCGCAATATCCGTGATGCGGTCATCCAGCTTGATCCTCACCATGCCGACGAATACCGAAGTCGCGCGGCGCTTTACTTGGACCAACTGAGAACTCTTCACAGTTGGATCCTGCGAGAGATCAACCATATTCCCGTCGAGCAGCGTGTGCTTGTCACCAGCCACGATGCATTCAATTACTTTTGCCAGGCCTATGGATTGAAGTCGGCAACGCCGGTCGGATGGTCGACCGGCAATGAAGTCGGTGCAGGGATCACCCCCCAACGACGGCAAGAAACAATCGACTCGATTCGAAAGCATCAAATCAATGCCATCTTTGTCGAAACCTCTGTCAATCCTACGATGGTTCGCGAGATTGCCCGCGAGGCGGGGGTAGCGATCGGTGGCGAGCTTTATTCCGACTCGATGGGAGCACCCGATACGGCCGGTGAAACCTACATCGGAATGATGCGAGAAAATGTCATCACGATTGTCCAGGCGTTGAAATAGTTCCGTAAGATTGTTACTTATGCGCATTGTCGTTGCTATCCTGAGTGCCTCGATTGTCTTGGGCCTGACTTGGCTCTATCAACAGACACTCGCCGAAAATCAGCTTCCGGTGATTTCAAGCCAGCCTAGCGAAGTGCTGAGTACTTATCGCCTTCGAATTGTGGCGACCTTCGACGCCGGTATTGATCTGTTTGCCGAAGACGTTTCGACCGCTTCGTCGCTGCGAGTCTCTTTACTTGGTGAAAATGTCATTGTGATCGACGAGCCCATTGCTGCCGGCCAGGCGATCGATACCAATTTGGATTTGAAGTTACGCCAAGGCGCGAATGAATTTCTCATCGAGATGACACCGACGAACGCGGCCGACCTCGCTCCTAAGGCCATTCATGTCGAACTGTTTCAAGGAAACAACAGGCAACCCCTGCAATCGCAAACCATCTGGGCGGAAGGCACCGAGACCAAGTTGGTTGGACGCGTTTTGTTTCAAGTCGACGCCGATCTTTCCTCGACGCAGGAGGAAAAATGATTGCTTCTGAATCGTCTCCGCAGTCCATTGATACTAGCGTACCAGCCATTGAAGTCGAACACTTAACGGTCAGCTACGGGGCCGTTCCGGCGCTGCTGGATGTCTCGTTCGCGATTCCACAGGGGCAACTCGTCGGTGTGATCGGTCCCAATGGTTCCGGCAAGTCGACCTTGATCAAAGCCATACTCGGCTTCTTACGTCCCGACGTCGGTAATGTGCGAATCTTTGGTACGCCGGTCGACCGAACCCGCAAGTTGGTTGCCTACGTTCCTCAGCGTGGCAGTGTCGACTGGGACTTCCCGGTTACGGTGGAGGAAGTCGCGATGATGGGCCGCTACGGAAACATCCCTTGGTGGCAGTGGGGACCCTCGAAGGACGACCACGAGATTGTGGAGGAGGCCCTATCGATTGTTCGCATGTCGGATCTGAGGAAACGCCAGATTGGCGAGCTATCAGGCGGCCAACAACAACGCGTGTTCATGGCTCGAGCGCTCGCGCAAGGTGCCCGGGTAGTTCTGCTTGACGAGCCGTTTGCCGGTGTCGATGCGGCCACAGAACGCGCGATCTTGAATGTGCTGGAAAACGCCAAAAAGTCAGGTCGTACGCTCGTTGTGGTGCACCATGATCTCGCTACGGCGGCCGAGTTCTTTGACGCGTTGATTCTGCTCAAACAACGCCTCTTTGCCTTCGGTACGCCGCTCCAGATTTTACAGCCGGAACTGCTCAGCGAAGTGTACGACGGAAATGTTCGTGCGTTCGAGCACTTGCGACGCGTTGTCGAGGAGAAAGCGAAGTAATGGACGCTTTCTATACATTGTTCGTCGAGCCTTTCCAAGGCAACAGTTACCTGCTTCGCGCGGTCGTGGCTGGGTGCCTGGTGGCCATCGCAGCAGGGGTGGTGGGCTGTTTGATTATTTTGCGGCGGATGGCCTTCCTGGGTGATGCGATTTCGCACTCGATGCTGGCAGGCGTGACCGGCGGCTATCTTCTGATGAAAGTGGTCTACGGTCACGAGGCCCACTTTGCCGGAATGATCTTGGGGGCGCTGATCGCTGGTTTCACGACGGTTCTGATGGTCAGCTTTGTCTCGCGCGTGTCGCGGATTAAAGAAGATACGGCGATCGGAATCATGTATACCGGCATCTTCGCGCTGGGCGGGGCGCTGGCGAGCATGTTTTCGCATTACATTCATTTAGATCTCTTTCATTTCGTGATGGGAGACGTCCTGGCCGTCGATGCCGAACGTTTGTGGATGATGGCTGGAGTCACGGCCGTTGTGTTGTTTGTGATCATTCTTTGGTACCGACAGTTACTGCTCACGTCGTTCGACCCGATCATGGCTGCTTCGCTCGGGCTACCGGTGCTGTTGATCCATATGCTCATGACGACGTGTACGTCGCTGGTGGTTGTCAGTGCGGTGCAGATTGTGGGCGTCATCCTTGTGGTTGGTCTTTTGATTACCCCAGCGGCAACGGCCTATCTGCTGACCAATCGGCTAAGTCACATGATGGCTCTGTCGGCGCTATTTGGCGTTTCGAGCGTCATCTGCGGTGTTTACTTGTCGGTGTGGTTGAACGTAGCGACGAGTCCGCCGATTGTGCTCTTCAGTACGCTTCAGTTTATGTTCGTGCTGGTCTTTTCGCCCCGCTTCGGGCTGCTTTCCACGTGGCTTCGCAAACGGGCGGCAATCCCTCATACCTTGGCCGAAGACATCTTAGGATGCATGCGCCGCAGCGGAGGCTTGGCGACATCGTTGTCGACGATCATTGCCAATGTGCCGACCGACGGACAGCGTCTGCGTACCACGTTAGATCGGATGGTGACCCGTGGACTGATCGAGCCCAAAGCCGACGACGCCTATCAGCTAACCGAGGCGGGGGAGCTGGAAGCGAAACGCTTGATGCGTGCCCATCGTATTTGGGAAGCGTACCTGGCACGGCTGGGTACGCCGGAGGAAGAAATTCATGACCGTGCCCATCTTTTGGAACACGTGAACGATGAAGCGGCCGTCGATTACCTCGACGATCGACTTGGTCACCCGATCACTGATCCGCATGGCCAGGAGATTCCGGAAGACTTTCTCCACCTCGTTCCCGGCGAGGAAGTGCCGGCGAGTTTGTTGCGAGACGGCCATATAGCGGAAGTCACGCGGCTATTGCCGGAAGCAAACTTCGATCTGGTGATTGGCGATCACCTGACGACCGGTCCACGAACCGATAACGAGCAGACCTGGACGTTCAAAATCAACGATAGCCATCAACAACTTAATCTCGATCACCACCAAGCCGACTCGATCATCGTACGTCTGGTCGATTCCTCAAAGGCCGAGAGTTAAGTTGATCTGAGGTTTCTCTTTTAGGCGACCTATTTGCCAAACCCGAACAGGAACTTGTTAAGCGTACCGGTTTTCGTATTGGCCTTGGTTCGTTGGTTCTGAATATACTTGGTCGCTCTTTCGACAGAAATCAAGTAATCTCGCAGTTCAGGCTGGTGAAACGATACAGCGAACTGAAGTGGTCGAAGACCGTTGCGGTTTTCAACCCGATAGTTTGCCCCGCCATCGACAAGAGCTTTCGCGACTTCGAGATACCCCTTACGAGCAGCCCAATGCAGCGGCGTTGTTCCGTCGGGATCTTGGCAATTTGGTTGGGCACCCCGCTCTAGTAACCAACTCACAATCTTAGAGTTGTTCTCGCGAGCCGCGTAGAAGAGTGGCGTTTGGA